>LVAA01000279.1 GCA_001603955.1 Syntrophobacterales bacterium Delta_02
GCCATTGCCTCCACCAATTTGATGGGCGGCACCACCTTGCAGACAGTGAAAGGCTTGCGCGGGATACACACCAACGCACATGGTGCGAGGTGGGCACGGGCTTGCTCCGGCGCCACCTTGCCGAAAAAGCGAACATGATCTTGCAAACCGAGGTCGCTGACCCGCGCTTCAAGGGCTGGACGAGCCTCACCATCGCCAACAATATGCAAACGAACACCATCTCCCTGCCTGTGAAGTAACTGAACCGCATCAATAAGTGTATCCAGCCCTTCGTAATTAATAAGAGAGCCAGCATAGCCAATGGTATTGGGCAAAACAACGCATGCGGGGTCCGGCTTGATGCGCTCCACATCCACACAATTGGGCAGCAGATGGATTTTACCAGCATCAATGCCCCACCGTTCTTGTACGAACTGTCCGAGCTGTTCGGAAATGACGAATACGCGATCCGCCTGTGCTGCGACCAGACCTTCAAGTTCGAGCCCCAGGTTATAGCGATGCGAATTTTCAAATTCAGGCTGCCGTGAGGCTCGTGTCAGCTCCCACAGGCCGCGCATCTCATATTGAAAAGGCAGGCCAAGGCGACGCGACGCAATAAGGGCAGGCAACGCATTGGTATGGTTGGAGGCCGCGTGTATGCAGGTGATGCCATTTGCCTTGGCGTACTGCTCGATAACGCGCGCGCCCGCTGCGGCAAAATGCAGCAAAAGCCGCCTGTTGGAGGGGCGTGGTGTATGCACATATTCCACATCCTGCACCAAGGTATGCCTCGCAGCAGCTTCGCTCAGCCTGTCCGCACGATCCCAGGGATACCCGGGGCGTGTAAAAGCGTGCACATCCACACCGGCAGCACGTAATGCCATGAGGAGTTCATGGGTGCGGGCAGTGTATCCGCTAATATGATACGGCAGACAACTGGCCGCCACATAGAGCAGACGAGGCGGCACCGGAGAACGAGACGGTTTCGACGCAGATGGCTGATGCAGTAATCTGTTCAGCCCGTATAAGGTGAGTGCACGGTGCATGTGTTGAAACAGGCCAGCCATTGTGCCCTCAAGCCTTTTTAGTCGCGCCGATTTCAGCCCGCGCCAGATCTTCAATATGTGTAGGCACAACCTTCCCCTTCTGTACCAGATCCAGAAGTTCCGGACTCGTTACTACATCAAAGTCTTTGGAAAGCTGTCTTACAAGCTTGCGGTATTCCTCCAGGCGGGAATCATCGGTATATGTGCCGTGGCCATTTTCATCCCAGTGGATCAAGGACCAGGAATGAACCAGGCAAACCAGGAAACTGTCCCTGGGGCTCACACTGTAAGGTATAAAAGATGCCCACCAGGGCCGGTATTTTACAAATCGGGACAAAGGATATTGAAATCTGGCCCAAAGCGCCTTGCCAACCTTGGGAAGTATGTTTTTTTCCGTAATGGGGACTTCAATGATACCATTGGACCACTGGAAAGGACGATTGCTTGGAACGCTGTAGGGGCATTGGCCTATATTCTTTGCGGCTGTCGTATTGTTGAACGAAAGCGGAATATCAAGCTTGGCAAGGGTGCGCAGCGTTGTGGCGTTCCAGCGAAAAGAACCCGCGCGAAAGGCACGGACGGGTTTTTTTGTGGCTGCTGTCACTTCATTTCTGAAGTAAGACAGCAAAAACTCTTCTTTTACACTATCTGTATAGGCAT
>LVAA01000104.1 GCA_001603955.1 Syntrophobacterales bacterium Delta_02
TGACGACACCTTGTGAAAAGCCGGAACACCCTTAATATCAATACTTTTTATCTTGACATAGCTCCCGCCTGAAAGATAATATTAAGTTTATAAAATTTTTCACAAATGAAGCTGCAGTACCTTTAGAAGTTGGAAAACGACAGAAGTTAGAAAACGACGAAAAGGAGAGGGCCGTTATGAAGTTAGAGGGTAAGAACGCAATTGTAACGGGTGGCGGTAGAGGCGTGGGGAGAGCCATCAGCCTGGCTTTTGCTCAGGAAGGCGCGAACGTGGTCATTAATTATGCAGGAAACCAGAAGGCGGCGGATGAAGTCGTCGAAATGATCAAGGGAATGGGCAGGAAGGCTGTCGCCGTGAAGGGCGATGTCGGCCAGGAAGCGGATGCCCAGAAGATAGTCGAGACCTGCGCCGAGGCCTTCGGATCGGTCCACATCGTCATCAACAACGCGGGTATCTCCAAGCCATCGATGATGCACAAGATGAGCGTGGAAACCTGGGACGAGGTCGTGAACGTCCAGATGAGGGGCCCCTGGCTCATGGCCAAGGCCGCATCGAAGTACTTCATGCAGGAGAACTACGGCAGGATCGTCAATGTGACTTCCGTCGCCGGCGTCGTCGGCACCATCGGTCAGATCAATTACAGCGCCGCCAAGGGCGGGGTGATCTCCATGACCAAATCGATGGCACGGGAGCTCGCGAAATTTAACGTGACAGCCAATGTCATTTCACTGGGTATCGTCACCACTGAGATGACCCATACGATATCGACGGACGAAAAGCTTAAAGAGATCTACACGAAACGTATCCTTCTCGGACGGTACGCGGATCCGGAAGATGTCGCGCCGGCCTTCGTATTTTTTGCTTCCGATGACGCCCGCTATATCACGGGCCAGCTGCTGTGCGTTGACGGCGGTTACGGAATGACGTAAGAATTGAGGGAGGTGATCAGGGTTCACTCAAATATATAAGGAGGTGTTGTAATGGCTGATGTACCAAAAACAATAAAGCAGTGGCAGATGGTGCAGCCCACCGTCTATAACAGAGAGACAAAAGAGACAACTCCCGGCAAGCTGGAAAAGGCAGAGATCCCGGTTCCCGAGCTCAAGGCAGGGGAAGTCCTGGTAGAAGTTGCCGGTTGCGGCGTATGCCACACTGACCTTGGATATTTCTATGATGGCGTTCCCACCGTGAGCAAGCCGCCCCTGGCCCTGGGCCACGAGATCGCTGGCACCGTCGTCGCCGGTGAGGCAGCATGGATCGGCAAAGAGGTCATCATTCCCGCCGTCATGCCCTGCAGGCAGTGCATCCTCTGCAAGACCGGAAGGGGCAACAGGTGCCTCGCCCAGAAAATGCCGGGCAACTCCATTGGAGTCTACGGTGGTTTTGCAAGTCACATTCCCGTCCCCACCGTTGATCTTTGCCCTGTAACTGACAGAAAGGGATATGCCCTCGAGCAATTATCTATTATTGCCGACGCGGCCACAACCCCCTACCAGGCGGCAAAAAGAGGAGATCTTCAGCCTGGCGACAACGTCATCGTCATAGGCGCAACCGGTGGCGTCGGTGTGTACATGGCACAGACCGCGAAGGCGCTTGGAGCAAAAACCGTTATAGGTATCGCGAGGAACAAGGAAAAACTCGAGAGGGCCCTCGGATATGGCTGCGACCATGTCATCAGCACCCTCGACAAGACAAACAAGGATGTCGTCGGCGAATGGCGAAACATTTGCAAAGCCGGGGGACTTCCCAACACCAATTGGAAGATCTTTGAGGTCACGGGATCCAAGGCCGGCCAGGAACTGGCACTCGACCTGCTTACCTTTGTGGGCAAGCTTGTCCTCGTCGGTTTTGGTATGTCCAAAAGCGAATACATGTTCTCCAAGCTCATGGCCTTCGATGCCGAGATAATCGGTACCTGGGGTTGTCTGCCCGAGTACTACCCGATCGTCCTCGATATGGTCCTCAGCAAAAAGATCAACATTGATCCTTTCGTAGAAGTTCGGCCGATGAGCACCATCGCGGCAACCTTTGATGAGATCCACAAGGCAGGTTCACCTGCGAAACGCGTTGTCCTGAAACCTGATTTTTAAGGTTCTAAACAAAAACTTTTAGGAGGAAAGTATGGGATTAGAATGGATGCCAAGAGAACATGAAAGAAAAGACCATTTCAGATTTACCGATCAGCACTGGGGAACGGAAGCCCCTTGCGTAGTGTATGAAAAGAAACCCCTGAAAGACAATAAGGGTAACGTAGTCCCCGGGCTGTACGTGGCATGGATAAGGCTCAACAACCCCTCACAGTTCAACTCCTACACCACCGAGATGGTCAAGGGCGTCATAGCCGGTTTCGAGAATTCATCCGTTGACCGCGAGGTCGTGGGCGTTGTCTTCACCGGCACAGGCCCCTTCGCCTTCTGCACCGGCGGCAACACGAAAGAATACTCAGAATATTACAGCAAGAGACCTGAAGAGTACGGCGCGTACATGGAACTCTTCAACAACATGGTCGACTCCATCCTCATGTGCAAGAAACCGGTAGTCTGCCGCGTGAACGGCATGAGGGTTGCCGGCGGCCAGGAGATCGGTACCGCCTGCGATATCACCCTCTCTTCCGACCTCGCCATCTTCGGCCAGGCAGGACCCCGTCACGGCTCAGCCCCTGTGGGCGGCGCCTCCGACTTCCTCCCCTCTTACATGAGCATCGAAGCTGCCATGTGGAACTGCGTGAGCTGCGAGATGTGGTCAGCTTACAAGATGGTATGGAAAGGCGTTGTAAGCAGGGCATTCCCCGTCCTGAAAGACGACAAGGGCAACTGGGTACGCAATCCCCAGATCATCACCGACAAGTGGCTTGACAACGGCGAGATCGTTTACGGCGAGAACAAAGCCGGCCAGGAATTCAAGGATGCACGGGCATGGGTCGGCGAAAAACAGAAAGCCGGCGATGTAGACTTCTCCCTCCTGGATGGGGAGATCGACAGGATCATGTGGACATTCGCGAACCTCTTCCCGGGCTGCCTCATGAAATCAATTGATGGCATCCGCCAGAAAAAGAAATTCTTCTGGGACACCATGAAGAACGACCACAGGCACTGGCTTGCCGCAAACATGGGCATCGAGGCCTTCCTCGGTTTCGGCGCTTTCAACACCAAGAAGATCACGGGAATGGACACCATCGATTTCATCAAGTACCGCAAGGGCGTCGCGGACGGCGTTCTCATGGACGATACCTTCATGGCGGAAGTTCTCGGCAAACCTCAGAAGTAATTACGAGGCAAACCTTAGGGGGGAGCATATCCCCCCTATTTTTTTTCAAAAAGAAGGAGAACCATCATGGCTTTCACGCATATAGCATTCGAAAAGAAGAACAAGGTCGCAACAATAACTCTTAACGAGCCGCCATCGAACTGGCTCACCATCCTCATGATGCGGGAGATCGTCGAGGCGATCATGGACGTCAAGAAAGACCCGACGATCCAGCTCCTCGTCTTCGATCACGCCGGCGAAAAGGCCTTCTGCGACGGCGTCGACGTGGCCGACCACACCGAGGACAAGGTCCTCGACATGATCGAGGTCTTCCACCGTATGTTCCGGCTCATGGAAGAACTGGACTGCACGACAGTGGCACTCGTCAACGGCAGGTCGCTGGGCGGCGGATGTGAGCTCATGGCCTTCTGTGACATCGTCATCGCCTCCGAAAAGGCAAAGATCGGTCAGCCCGAGATCGCGGTGGGTGTGTTCCCTCCTATCGCGGCCGCGTGGTTCGCGAAGATCATCGGCCTCAAGAAGACATACGAGCTTATCCTTACAGGCAAGATAATCGGCGCCAAAGAAGCCGAGGCGCTCGGTCTCGTAAACACCGTTCTGCCCGTGGAGAACTTCAAGGCGGAAGCAGAGAAGTACATGGCCGATTTCCTCAAGCACAGCAGGCCCGTGGCGATGTGGACAAGGCGCGCCATTAAGGCAAGTCTCAACGTCAACTTCCTCGAGGCCCTCCGGATGTCTGAGATCATGTACCTTGACGGCTGCATGAAGACAAAGGATGCCATCGAGGGGATAGGCGCCTTCATGGAAAAGAGAAAAGCGGTCTGGAAGGACGAGTAATCGACACATATGAAATACGCACCAAAAGAAGAGATAGACACACGGATCGCAAAGCTGAAAACGTTAATGGAAAAGGCCTCTCTCGACGGGGCCTTTTTTCATTACAAGATCGACTATTACTACCTCTCGGGCACTATGCAGGACTCCCTGCTCTTCGTCCCTCTCGACTCCGACCCGACCCTTTTTGTCAAGCGCGAGATATCGAGGGCGCGCAGGGAGTCTCCCCTCGGGAACATCCTGCCCTACCGGTCGATCAAGGATATTCCCCAGCACCTCAAGCCCATGAAACGACTGGGAATGCAGCTTGACGTAATACCCTACAACGACGTGATCAGGTTCAAGGGCCTGTTCGGCGACGTTGAATTTGTGGACTGCTCGCCGCTCACAAAGGAGATCCGGAAGCACAAGTCTCCCTTCGAAATAGGCCTCATGGAAAAGGCAGCGGAGATAGGCAGGAAGGTCTATGCAAAAGTGCCCGAGTTCCTGCGGGAAGGGGCGACGGAGATCGAGATAGGCGGGCATATGGAAGCCTACGCGAAATCGCTGGGCCATGAGGGACTCCTCAGGGTCCGCTCCCTCAACTACGAAGCATACACCTGGCACATCCTGAGCGGACGCACGGGCAGCATTGTCAGCCAATCCGACTCTCCCATGGGCGGGCTCGGTTTGTCCCCGGCGTTTCCCGTCGGTGCCAGCTTCAAAAAGATCAAGAGGAACGAACCCATACTGATCGATTTCGGCATCTGCTATCATGGCTACCAGGTCGACCAGACCAGGATGTACGCCATCGGCTCCATGCCGGATATCTTTATCCGGGGGTACGACGCCTGCAGGGAGATCCACGACCGGGTGCTGGACAAGGTCGTCGAAGGATACACGAGCAAGGAGCTTTTTGAATATTCCAGGGAACTGGGGGACAAACTCGGATACGGGGACTACTATCTCGGGTACAAGCCACACAAGGTCCGGTTCCTCGGTCACGGCATCGGCATCGAACTGGCGGAGCTTCCTTATATAGCCGCCACCCATACCTACCCTATAGAGGATGGGGCTGTCTTCGCCATCGAGCCGAAAATGGTCTTCCCGAAGAAGGGCTGCTGCGGATACGAGAACACTATCCACTACAGGAACGGAAAATGCAGGATAATCACGGATACTGATGACAGCATCATTATCGTATGAAATACCTTTTTTCCACAGGATGCCTGTACCATCTCCCCATTGAAGAGATCTTCATCCTTGCGCGCGAGGGTGGTTTCGACGGTTGCGAACTGGTGATAGACCAGCGCTTCATGGGTGACGGTTACCTGGATAGGGTCCAGGCATGTCTTGACATCCTTCCCGTTCTCACCATCCATGCACCCTTTCTCAAAATGAAAAAATGGGGCACAAAGGTGGACGAGCTGAAAAGGACCATCGATATCGCCCGCGTCCTTGGAGCAGGCGTCGTCAATTTCCATCCCCCGGCATGGTTGACAATGGAGATCGGCTTCGCCCGGTGGCTGAGGAGTGTTGAAGACTTCCAGAAGGAGCTAGACTGCGCCGATATCGCGCTCACCATCGAGAACATGCCCCGGGCAGGCAAACACCTCATGCTGACATCGTATATCCTCAACGATATCAACGACCTCGTCGCCTTCGGCGAGGCGCATAACCTTTACTTCACCTTCGATACGACCCATCTCGCCAGTTTCGGCGTGGACATCATTGCCCCTTTCATAAAGGTCTTCAGGACGGGCAGGCTGCGCAACATTCACCTCAGTGACTCCGGCGAGCACGAAAGTCATCTCTTCCTGGGAAGGGGGGACCTTCCCATCGCCAGGTTCCTGAACACGGTCCGAAGGCTCGGCTACGAAGGCACGATAACCTTCGAGGTGTCCCCCCGGGAGCTCCCCAGAACGAGAGAATGGCTCGTCAGGCTCATGGAGTACCAACTCCGGTTGATCAAGCTCCATACGGGAGCTTCGGTGGTATAGCATGGCAAAAAAGACTGTCTTCGTCTGCTCTTCCTGCGGACATGAAACCCTCAAATGGCTGGGGAAATGCCCCATGTGCCAGGGATGGGATACCTTCAGGGAGTTCGCGCCCGCGTCAGGGCCGGACGGCAGGGAAGCGCGCCGGCCCGTCATCCTCACCGATGAAGACCTTGCCGATGAAGAGAGGATCGCGACGGGCATAGGAGAAATGGACCGTGTTCTCGGCGGGGGCATGACGATAGGGTCGGCCATCCTCCTCGGCGGCGATCCCGGCATAGGCAAGACGACGCTCTGTTTTGACGTCGCCGCGAAGCTCACAGAGCTGGGGCTCAAGGTCCTCTATGTCTCGGGAGAGGAATCCCTGAAACAGCTCGCGTCCCGCAAGAAGAGGCTGGGGCTCACGGCGGGATTCGCCTTTCTCACAACGAATCACCTTGATGACATCCTGTCGGCGATCAATGAGGAACGCTACGCCCTCGTCATCGTCGATTCCGTCCAGGCCGTTTACAACCCCAAGCTCCCTATGCTGCCGGGAAGCATGGGCCAGGTCAAGGACGTATCCACGCGGCTCACGATGGAAGCAAAGGCCCTCGATACCAGCCTCATCTTCATAGGCCACGTCACCAAGGAGGGCGTCATAGCGGGCCCCAAGGTGCTGGAACACATGGTCGACACGGTCCTGTACTTCGAGGGCGACAAGATGCTCCCCTACCGCATGCTCAGGACCATCAAGAACCGCTACGGCGCCGTCGAAGAGGTGGGTATATTCCAGATGACCGGGGGTGGCCTCGTAAGTGTCGAGAACCCTTCCCAGTTCTTCATGTCCCAGCGGGGTGATATCGGCGAAGGGAGCAGCCTGTTCCCCTGTATCACGGGATCACGGCCCATCGTCCTCGAGGTCCAGGCCATAACCCAGAAGACCAACTTCTCCATGCCGAGAAGGCTTTCTCTCGGTTATGACGTGAACCGCCTTTTCATTCTCATCTCCGTCATTGAGAAGACCGTGGGGAAACCTTTTTTTGACAGGGACATCTACGTGAACGTGACGGGAGGCATGAAGGTGACTGAACCCGCAATCGACCTGCCCGTGGCCGCGTCGATACTGTCGAGCTACAAGGAGATCGCTCTCGGCCGGGAGACTGCCTTCTTCGGCGAGGTGGGACTCACCGGAGAGATCAGAAAGACGGTGAACATGGACCTCAGGATCAAGGAATGCCAGCGCATCGGTATAAAAAGGATCTTCTGCCCAGCCGACGACGCCCGCCCCGACGGGATAGAGGTAGTAAGTACAAGAAATCTAAAGGAATTGAA
>LVAA01000012.1 GCA_001603955.1 Syntrophobacterales bacterium Delta_02
CCTTACGTTTTTTTGTTAGACTCTATTCAAAATATGCCTGAGGTTCTGTAAACTATTTTACACCTTCCTGTGATTTCAAATAAAGGATTAAAACCAAATCAATGAAATTACAAGGAAAGCATCTCACAAAAGAGAAAGGGACGACATCCCTTGCCCCCCTCTTGCCGTCAAGGAGGGGGGGTAGGTCCTCCTTGCATGGCAAAGCAAGAGAAATTGTCCCTTTCCTGGATCTGTGTAACCTGAAACCACTTCATTCCTGAAACCTGAGGCTTTAAAACTAAGGGTTTTGTTTGAAACGGTCCTCTTTCCTTTACCTCCTCTTCTCCTTCTCGAGCTTGCGTTTCTCCTCGTCCCGTATCTCACGTCTGAGCAGCTTGCCGACCTTCGATTTCGGCAGCATATCACGGAACTCTATGTAACCCGGGACCTTGTAAGGGGCCAACCGGTCCCTGCACCATTTGAGAAGCTCGGTGCTTCCGATCCCTTTCGCGTCCTCTTTCAGAACGACGATCGCCTTGATCCTCTCGCCGACCTTCGGATCGGGCACGCCGATGACACAGGCGCCAATGACCGTCGGATGGTCCTGCAGGGCGGCCTCCACCTCGGAGGCGGACACCCGGTACGCCTTGTACTTGATGATGTCAGCGGTCCTCTCGACGAACTCCAGTTCCCCTCTCTCGTTCATCTTGCAGTAATCGCCCATGCGGTAATAGGTGTCGCCGTTCAATTGCACGTAGGAGTACTCGGTTTCCTCCGGCTTGTTGAGATATTCCTTCAGTGTGTAAGGTGATGTCACGAGCAGTTCTCCCAGCTCTCCAGGCGGCAGTTTTTCCAGGGTGTCCCTGTCGACGACTATGGACTTCCGCGTCTTGAGGGGGGTTCCGATGACGGTGGGCGAAGGCTCCTGGTTGAGCAGGCTGTAGGTCACGTGGCCTATCTCCGTCGAACCGTAGACCTGGTACAGCGGTATGGAGTACTTTTCCTGCCAGGTCTTGAAGACCTCCACGGGAAGGACGTCTCCACCGCAGTAGCAGTATCTCAGCGAACTCAGGTCGTACTGATCTATCCGGTCACTCTCAAGGATCATCCTGTAGAGCGCCGGGACACCCAGCATCCACTTGACCCTGTACCTCTCTATCGCGGAAAGCGTGGGGTCCACCTCCGGAAGGGGCATGAGTACTACCGTATTGGCATAGTTAAAGCCGAAGGCGATCGAAAAGCCCTTCGCCATGATGTGGAAGAGAGGGTTGATCATGAGGACCGTGTCGTTCCCGGGATCCACATAGTCCTTGATGACGTCCTCCATTATGTCGTTTATGTAGGTGACCTCTCCGATGTGGTTGCCCGGAACCCCCTTCGGAAAACCCGTCGTGCCCCCCGTATACATGATGTAGGAGAGGTCTGTCTTCGGGTCGATCGTGATGTCCGGCGGTATGTTCGGGGACCGGTACGTGACATCCTTGAAAAAGTGTATCTTGTCTCCTTTCTCCACCTTGCCTGTGGGGATCTTGTCGAAGAGATGGCCGACCACCCGTTTGAAGGGCGAGATGAAATCGACGAGGTTCGTGACAATGACCCTTTTCAGGTTCGTCCTCTCCATGACCTCTTTCACGTAGACGAAGTTCGTGTCCAGGCAGATCACCGTCTCTATGCCGGCGTCCTTGATCATGTATTCGATCTCGAAGGCCGTGTAGATGGGCGACACGGGCACGGTGACAGCGCCGATCCGGTTTATGGCGAAATTCGCTATGATCCACTGCGGACAGTTCGATATGTAGAGCATCACCCTGTCCTGCTCCTTTACACCCATGTCCGAAAGGCCCCGCGCGAACTTGTGGACGAGGGTCTCCAGTCGTCCGTACGTGAAGGTTTCGCCGAGATAGACCAGGGCGATCTTGGAGGAATGCTCCTTGCAGACCTCCTCGAAACGCGTGAATGTGTACTGTTTTTCTAAGGATGCCATTGCCTCACCCCTTACACTCCGAAATATGCCGACTTCACGTCGGGGTTGTCGAGCAGCTCTTCCCTCGTCCCCGTCAGCACGCTGGAGCCGTTCTCAAGTATGTATCCGTAGTCGATTATGGGCATTACCGGCCGCGCGTATTGTTCCGTGATGATGATCGAGATGCCCTTCGAATCGCGGATGGCCTTTGTCCCGTTGACCACGATCTCCTGGTACGCCGGGCTCAAGCCCAGGAGAGGTTCGTCAAGGAGGAGCAGCTTCGGTGATGCCATGAGCGCCCTTCCGATAGCGAGCATCTGCTGCTCCCCGCCGCTCAAGAACCCTCCCTGCCGGTGCAGGTGGTCCTTGAGACGCGGGAAAAGGTCGAGGACGTAATCGATATTCTTTTTCGTCTCCCGGCTTCCCGTCAGGTAGGAGCCTATCTTCAGGTTCTCGAGCACCGAGCTTTCGGGAAATATCCTTCGCCTCTCCGGGCAGAGAACTATGCCGCCCTTCGCCCTATTGTGGGGCTTTACCGCCGATATGTCCTTTCCGTTGAAGAACACGCGCCCGAACACCGATATCCGTTCCCCACCCCGCATCTCTTCCTTCTTCTTGATGTCCAGGATGATCCCGGAGATGGCGTGCATGAAGGTGCTCTTCCCCGCGCTGTTGGAACCGAATATCCCGATGATCTTACCCTCGCCGCAGGTCATGCTCACGTTGTTGAGGGCGATCATGTTCTCGAAAAACACCATCAGTTCAAAGGCTTCGAACATGGGCTACACTCCTTCGCTTCCCAGGTAGGCCTCTCTCACTCTCTTGTCCTCGATGACATCGAGCGGTTCGCCTTCCGTTATCTTCTCCCCGAAATTGAGCGCCATTACCCTGTTTGCCACCTTGAAGAGCTCTCTTAAGCGATGCTCGACCATGATGAGTGTTATCCCTTCCATCTTCATCTTCTCGATGAGAGGGACCATACCGGCGATCTCGCTCATGCTCAATCCCGAAAAGACCTCATCGCAGAATATTATCTCCGGGCGCAGCGCCATGCACCTCGCCAGTTCGAGCCGTTTCTGATAGCCCGTCGGCAGGGTCGACGCCAGTTTGTAAGGCACCCGGGAATCGCGCTCGAACCCGATCTCCTCGAGGATATCGACGGCCACAGTGTTCCTGTCGCCGTGTTTTCCTCCCCCGCGCCACCCGCCGGTCTTGCGGGCCCGCGGCGACCACAGGGGAATGATGAGGTTCTTGTACGCGGGCAACGAATGGTAGGGCCTCATTATCTGGAACGTCCGGGCGATTCCCATATCCGCTATCTTGTGGGGTTGCCAGCCCGTGATGTCCTTCCCCTTGAACCTGACTTTACCCGCTTCCGTCTTGATGAACCCCGTAATGCAGTTTATCAGCGTCGTCTTTCCCGACCCGTTCGGACCGATTATACCGAAGACGTCTCCTTCGTTGATATCGAAGCTCACGTCCATGAGCGCCTTCAGACCGCCGAAGGATTTCGTGATTCCCTGTACGGACAGTACCGCTTGCGCGCTCATACTTTCACCCACCTTTCAAACTGGTGATATTTCCTCTGAAGGAAGATCATGATCCCCTCGCTCTTGAAAACGATGAACCCCGTGAGGATGACGCAATAGATAACGATCCTGAAGGTCCCGAAGGCCCGGAGGACCTCTGACAGAGGTACAAGGATGAAGGCACCGATCAGGGCCCCCACCAGGGTCCCGCCGCCTCCGATGACGACTGCCGCGATGGGGATTATCGAGAAATCGAGGGCGAAGAGCGAGATCCCCGCCCACATGTACAGGTGAGCGATATAGGCCCCCGCGAAACATCCGAGCAGGGACGCGACGAAGACCCCGATGATCCTCATGCGCGTGACACTTATCCCTGACGCCCTGACCGACTGGTCGTTGTCCTTCACCGCGCGAAGGACGAGGCCCACATCCTCGTTCACGAACCTGCGCATGGCGAAGAGAAAGGCGAGGGCTACGACAATGATCAGGTAGTTCTCCACGTACGCATTGGGAAGCGCGTCCAGGCCGGTCATTCCGTTCGTTCCCCCGAGTATGTTCAGGGCCTCTATGATCCTTGTGAACAACAAGGGGTACATGAGGGTAACGATGGCGAAATAGACACCCCTCAGCGGAAGACACGGCAGCAGGAACACCGTGCACAGGATCGCCCCGGTAACCGTTGCCAGCGGCATCGAGAGCCATATCGGCATCCCCAGTTCCACGTTGAAGATCGCTGCGAAATATCCCCCGACCCCGGTGAAGAACGCGCCTCCAAGACACACAAGGCCGACGTAGTTCGCCAAAAAGTCGAAGGACAAAGCCAAAAGCGCATAAGCGCACATGATGTTGATGACCTTTCTCCAGTACGGAGCAAGCTCGAATACAAGGGGAAGGACCAGAAGCCCCGCGATGAGCAGGATCCTCGGCCCCATCAGATAGAGGATCTCCCGTGCGGAGGTTATCGCGTAGATGCCCTCCGTCCTCACCTTGAGTCCCCGGTCGATCCTCTCTTTTCGCATCATCGTATCCATGATTACACCCGCTCTTCCAGTTCTTTCTGTTTGCCGAATATCCCCGACGGCTTTACGAGAAGTGTGAGAATGATGGCGAGAAGGGCAACGACCATCTGGTAATGGGCGGAAATGAAATACTCCGTCAGGATCTGGGCAAAGCCGATTATGAAGGAGGCGACGATCACCCCTCCCCAGCTCCCCAATCCCCCGATGACACAGACGGCAACGGCGAAGACGAGGACGTTGTATCCTCCTTCCACCACTATGTTCCCCAGGGGCAGAAGGAGCACGGCCGCAAGACCGGCGAGCGCCGATCCTATGGCCAGGGAGAGAACCGCGGTCATATCGGAATTGATGCCGAGCATCATGGCCGCCCGTTCATCCTGGGCAATGCCGCGAAAGGCAAGGCCGACCTTTGTCAGGCGCGTGAACAGGTAAAGAAGGATAAAGGTCAATATGCCCGCCCCGACAATGATAAGACGCTGGTAATCGACACTCACACCGAGTATGTTGACGGAGCCTGAAAAGAAGGCGGGCAGGACGAATGTCCCGCCCCTCAAGCCTCCCCACCTTAAACCCTCGAGGATCGCAAGGCCGATCGCGTATGTCGCTATTATCTCCGATATCTCCATACCCCTGATGCGCACCAGTATGAACTGGTATATCGCCGCCCCCACCAGGCTCGTGATGATCACTCCCAACACAATCGCCAGGAAATAGGGGAATCCCAGAAACTCGTTGAGAAAGAGCCACGTAAGGTATCCCGAGGCAACATACAGGGCCCCGTGTGCGAAGTTCGGGACCCTGCTTATGCTGTACACAAGGGTGAAGCCCAGGGATACCAGGGAGAGGGTGATGCTGTTGATGATCCCGTATACGAGAAGCTCCATATGTCCCCTCTTTCTTGATCTACTTCATCCAGGGCGGAAGTATGATCTTCGCATCGGCCACTTTGGGAGGGAAGATCTGTACTCTCTCGCCCTTCTGCCACTGGATGATACCTGTCACGGCGCCTTCCTTCGGGTCGAGGGAAGGGATGATCTGGTGCGTCTTCTTGTCAAACCTCATCCTGCCGTAGACACCCATGATGTCCGAGTTCTCAAGTGCCGTGATGACCTTGTCGGAATCGGTGCTCCCCGCTTTCTCGATGGCGTCCTTCAACTGATAGACCGCCATGTAGCTCGAGGATGTACCGTAGCCCTCAGGCTCGAGACCCCATTTCTTCTTGTAGGCGTTGACGAATTTCATCGTCCAGGGAGTGATCTTCGCGGGCGCGTTTCCGCCGTTGACGAGGTTCACTATGAGGTACTCTCCCTTGCCTCCCGAGGCCTTCATGAAACCGGGCTGCTCGGCCGCGTTCACAAACCCGATGGGGATGCATTTGAGTTTCATGTCCGCCCACTGCTTGAGGAGGATGGTGCTCTCGGGCATGTCCATCCAGAGGAAGAGGATCTGGGCACCATTCTTGCCGGCATCGGTAAGCCCGACGGAGTAGTCCGTGGTCCCGGTAGGGTATATTTTCGGATCAAGAACGGTCCACCCTTTGCCCTTCAGGGCTTTTTCCATTGCAGCCCCACCCGCCCGGGCGTGCGCCACGTCCTGGACCATGATGGCGGCTGTCTTGAACCCGTAGGCCTTCCTCATATCCTCGAGGAGGGTGAGGAACTCGGGCATCATGACGCCGACGTGGCTCGTATTCCTGAAACAATACTTGTACTTGTTGTAATTATCCGCGACCCTCTTCTGGTAGGCGGGCGTCAAAACACCGGTGGTGACAATGCTGATCTTCTTGTACCTGCTCAAAAGGTCCATGGCGGCGAGGGCCGCTTCAGACCGCACCGGGCCGCCAACTATGAAATCCGCTTTCTTTTCGAGTATCAGCTTTTCCAGTCCGAGGAGTGCCTCGCTCACAGGCACGCCCGGTTCGAGGTCCCTGGTGTCGATGACCTCCACCTTGAGCGGCCTCTTTACATTGCCCACCTTCACTCCGCCCGCGGCATTGATCTCATCCGCCGCAAGCTTGATGCCCCTCTCCGCGTCCCATCCGTAAAGGAATGCGGTCGCGAGCGGTGCGCCGATGACGATGGGATCCGCGGCACTCACAGTGCCGGGCAGGAAAAATCCCATCGCAAATAAAGCGATGATGATACACATCAGCTTCCTCATGCTAACCTCCCCCTTTGACTATATTTGGTACCCCTCTTTTACCCTTTCGCACAGAGTGAGCAATATTTATGCCATGTCCATCTGCCCCCGTTTCTCCCGACCGTTTGGGAACGCCGTCTGCGGCGCGCTGCACCTCAATCGGTCCAAAACGTGCAGGATAATGCACGGGGCAGGATGCAGCGGCAAGTTGCAGGAAGTTTTCAATTTCCCCGGGGGAGATTGAAAGGAACTTTTACTTTTGGTGGGGAACTTTGGCTCTTGTGATGCCCGTACTGTTGATCTCTTTTATGAGAACGTCTTCAGGGATCTCGAGGATGGCACTGGCCTCTTTGAGATTCCAGTGAGTCTTTTCGAGCACTTTGCAGATGTGCTCTTTTCGTATTTCCTGCAGCGTCTTCATTGAAGGGGTCACGGAGATGCTAATTGCAATTAGGATGCCAGCGATGATCGGGAGCGATCGGGAGGAAGGGCTATGTCGTACTCCTTCAGTTTCTGCCTGAGAGTGGGCCGCGATATCCCGAGGATGCCGCAGGTCTTGCCGAAATGCCACCCGGTGTGCTGCAGGACTTTCAGGATGTGGACCTTCTCCACGTCCTGAAGGGTCGTCATGGCACCCGGCGTGTCCTTCGCCTCCTCTTCGACGGCGTCGGCCTTTTCAAGGAGGGCCACGATGAACTCGTCGAGGATCACTTCACCGGGGGTGGAGATCACGCCCCTCGTGAGGGCGTTCTCCAGTTCACGGACGTTGCCGGGCCAGTGATACTCGAGGAGTCTCTCCATGGCCCTTCCCTCCACCCTCTTGATGCTGTGGTGCAGATCGGCATTGATCTTCTTGAGCAGGTATTGGATGAGCAGTGGTATGTCGGAGCGCCGGTCCCGAAGCGGGGGCACCCTGATCATGGCAACGCTCAGCCTGTAGAAGAGGTCCTCCCTGAAATGCCCTTCCCGCACCATCTGCCAGAGGTCCCTGTTCGTCGCCGCTACGACCCGGGCGTTGGACTTCAGGCTCCTCTCACCCCCGACGTGCTCGAACTCCTTCTCCTGGAGGAATCGGAGGAGCTTCGCCTGCAGTTCGAAGGGTATCTCGCTCACCTCGTCGAGGAAGATCGTGCCTTCGCCGGCAAGCTCGAACTTTCCCTTCTTCGTCGCGATGGCACCCGTGAAGGAACCTTTCTCATGCCCGAAAAGCTCGCTTTCCAGGAGGGTTCCCACTATGGACGAACAGTTTATCCCGATGAAAGGGGCATCCTTTACCGGACTGTGATAGTGAATGGCGCGGGCGATCATCTCCTTCCCCGTTCCCGTTTCCCCCTCTATCAGGACCGTCACCTTGTTCTCCGACAGTATCCCGATCGCCTTGAATATCTCCTTCATCTCCCGGCTCTTGCCGATGATCTTCCCTTTTTCATATATGAGGGAGGGGTCGAGGGATATGGCGTTCGTGGCCGGTCCCGGCGCCCCGGCCCGAGTTGCCCGCTCGACGGCGCTCTCAAGTTCCTCGATATCGATCGGCTTCGGGATGTACTCGCAGGCTCCGAACTTCATTGCCTTGATCGTTGTGTCCATGTCGTGAAAGGCGGTTATGATGATGACATTGCTCTTCCTGGTGGTCTCCCTGAATTCCTTCAGAACCTCGAGGCCGTCCTTGTCGGGAAGGCGGATATCGAGGACGATCACATCGGGCTTGAAGGAGCCATTCTTCTCGATCGCCTCGGCGGCCGTCATGGCGCAGGCAACGTCGTAGCCTTTCTCGCTGAGGAACATCTCAAGGGATTCCAGAAGCGACTTCTCATCATCAACGATGAGTATCTTTTTTCTCATTGCTCCGCCTCCTGACGGGTACCGTCATGGAGAGAT
The DNA here is from genome assembly GCA_001603955.1 of Syntrophobacterales bacterium Delta_02. Lineage (GTDB taxonomy): Bacteria > Desulfobacterota > Syntrophorhabdia > Syntrophorhabdales > Syntrophorhabdaceae > Delta-02. The sequence goes on from LVAA01000012.1 coordinate 8,508, forward strand.
GAACGCCCCCCGTTCGTTTCGTGGCAATGCCCACCGTCCCCCCGTGTGCTTCAATGACCTTCTTCACGTTCCACAATCCCAGCCCCGTACCCTTCTTCTTGTTGCTGAAGAAGGGGTCGAAGACATAGGGGAGGTCTTCCTCCGCTATGCCCGGCCCGTTGTCGTCGACATCTATGCTGACGAACCTGCCGTTCCCGGCGGCATACTTCGTCTTCACCCCGATCCTTCCCCCTTCGGGAAGCACGTCGATGGAGTTCTGCAGGACATTGATAATGGCCTGTTCGATCTTGTCGCGGTCTATGGATATTCTCGGGATCTCCCTCGAAAAGGACTTGCGTACCTCGATGCCTTTTTCCTGAAACCTTACCGTCATTATCTCGATACAGGAAAGGATAATGGACCTGATGGACGCAGGTTTGAGGTCCAGCCTGAGGGGTTTCGCGAAATCCAGCATCTCCGTGAGGATCCTCTCGAGGCGGGATATCTCCTCCGTCATGATCTCCATTCGCCGTTTGTCGTTTCCCCTGAACTCGATCTTCTTCAAGAGTATCTGGATGTTCATCTTGACGGAAGAGAGGGGGTTCCGGATCTCGTGCGCGAGAGACGTCGTGAGCTGTCCGATGTGGGCAAGGCTCTCCGATTCGCGGACCTTCTTTTCCATTTCGACCCGTTCCGTTATGTCCCTGCATACGCCGACGGCGGCCTTTTCTCCCCGGTAGATGATAAGCTTCACCTTGTTCTCCGTGGGAAGGGCGCGGCCGTCCCGGGTGCGGCGGAAATACATGTAGAGGTCCTGGGCTGCTCCCCTCTCCACCCGGGTCTCATAGATCTTTCTCACTTCGCTGCGCGACTCGGGGGCGATGAAATCAAGGTAGGGCCTGCCGACAACCTCGGCCACGGTATAATCGTGGAGATCGCAAAAGGCCTTGTTGGCAAAGACGATGATCCCGTTCTGATTGACGAAATACCCGTCGTTTATATCCTCCACGAGCACCCGGTACTGTGCCTCCGATTCGGCAAGCTCGCTCGTCCTCTCCTCGACCTGCTTCTTCAGGTCCCGGGCATGGTCCCTGATCTGTTTTTCGTGTTGTTGCTGGAAATAGTCGCTGAACCTCGTGATCGTGTAGTAGAGGCATTCGTTGACGCGCTCCAGGGCATTCTGCAGTTCATGCCCTTTAAGCTTTCGGGTCAGGACCGGGGTCACGAGCTTCCTGAACATTTCGTACGCGCCCTGTACCTCGGACAGGTTGAACCCGCCAAGAAGCCTCAACCTGGTGATCCACCGGATATGGCAATCGATCAACCGGTAGTCCTGGTCTACAAGCACCGCGTAGCTCGCGTCATAAGCGGCCGCGCAGGTGATCTTCAGCTCCTCCGAGGGCCTGCGGCCGTAGTGCGGGCCCATCTCGGCATGAAGACGGTCGACCCATTCGTCGACGGCCTCATCCCTGTAGCTCCGAAGAATTTCGGCAACATGCATTACATAGATTCTAAGCGCAACCGAAAAAAAAGGTCAAGACTTCATCCGAAAGGCGGCTTGAGCCACTTGAGCCACTTGAGCCGCTTGAGCCGCTTGAACGCGAAGAAGCAGCCGTTTGGGTGACCTATGATGCCTGTCCCGTGCCTGGGGAAGCGAGGGTCAGGGTCCTGATATGAGCACTTTGAGGAGATGGGCGTGGTCCGGGAGGTGGAGGTCAGCCTTCAAGACCTCGTTTCGGTAAGCTGCAAAGGGTGTACCTGCCCGGGCTGCCGTCTCGCGGTCAACGTCGGAGTCACCCACGTAGAGGACCTCACCGGGTTCAAACCCCAGCCGCTCGAGTATGATTAAGACGCATTGAGGATCGGGCTTATGCCGGGTCACGTCATTGGACGTGACGAGAACATCAAAAAGGTCTTTCATCTTCAGCATCTCAAGAAGAGGAACGAGGCTCTTGCCGCGGTTCGTGGCCACGGCGGTGCGGTATCTCATCTTTACCCGGCGCAGCACCTCGTATATCTGCGGCTCCGGTTTCACCAGATCGAGAAAGGCCTCGGGCGGAAGCTGCCGCTGAAGTTCCAGTGCATCGCCGATGAATGGCGACCCTTCGAAAAGAGCCTCCAGCACACCCCTGCCGGTCCCGGTCAGGACCAGGCTCATCCAGGATTCGTCGAGGACGGGGAGATCGAAACGTGTGAGAATGTGATTGTAGTACGCCCTGTTCGATTCCACGGAGTCAACAAGCACTCCGTCACAATCGTAAATTATCCCCCTGATCCGCCCCGCATCCATTGTCACGATCTTAAGCCCTCCTCGTACAGGCCGTCATTCCACGCGTCAGGTTCCTCGAAGAGATCTTTCTTTTGCCGTGGAACCCGGAGGCGCCGTTTATCTTTCCTCGAGCATACCCCTGCCGCATCTCGGGCAGGCGGTGCCTATCAACTGGATAAATGTCTTCACATCTTCCGACCCGCACGAGGGGCACCGAAATACATCCCTTTTGCCGTCAAGCGAGCAGCGTTCGAGGCATGTGCGGCACAGGCAGAAGGAAGCGTATCCCACGCGTTCTTCCATTAATCGCACAGAAACCGCATCGCGGCCCGGCGCGAAGACGCACCCCGTGATCGCCTGCTCGTCGATACCCAGCGTCTCGGCAATGATGGTGCTCTCCATGTTTCCCTCCAGGGGTATCCGCGAACCTTTCTCATCCGTGACGTAGAAGAAGCCCCACGATGGGCAGGGCAAATGAAGCCCGCACCCGGGGCAATCGATCGATCTTTCAATACCCATGTTCTTTCTCCGCCTCTATTGTACCTGTTGTGACGTCAGTTTTCAGGGGTTTTCTTCAACCTTTCTCTCTCTGCGTCCCTTGTGAGCTTGAGCGAGAAGCTTCAAGCGACGAACGGGCTCAATCGAGGTCTCTGAGGCGGAAGATCAAACCGCTGGACAGCGTGACCAACACGCCGAGGATCACGATACCCAGCCTGAAACTGCACAGGTCGCCTGAGACCCCCAGCAGGTAGGGTATGATGCCGCTACCGAAGACCATGCACACGGCAAGGATCATCCCCGTGGCGAGTCCCCTCATTTCGCGGCTGAATATCTTCGCGATCGCCACGAGACCGACAGGGAAAAAGCCCGTAATAAAAACCGCCTGGACGAAAAGGACCACTCCCGTGAGCTTTATGGATGCAAGACCCATGAGTATGGTGAATACGCCCGCAACGGCCATCATGGGAAACATGATCCTTCTGAGGCTGAACCTGTCGATGAGGAACCCGCACGAGACGGCCACACCGACCGATCCGAGGCGGGACAGACCCAGAATGGTGTTGGCGTAATCGATGCTCAACCGCAGTTCCTTCGTCAGGTAGAGGGGTATGATGGAATAGATGCCGAGGTTGGCCCCTACTCCAAACGTGAAAAGCGCGGTCATTATCCAGAAAGAGCGCATGCGGAGGATATCGCGGAACATCGCCCTTGGAAGGCCTTCGATCTTTACCTCGCCGCAGGCGAACCAGAGCGCGATGGCACAGGCAAGGAAGATGCAGGCGAACACCACGAATATACCGCGCCAGGGAACAAGGGCAAGGAGCGCGATGGCCACGAAAGGGGTGGTGAGAATGGAGATGGAGGCTCCGGTGTCATGTATGGCGATCGCCTTGCCCCAGTCCTTTTCGGAATAGTACTCGGTGATCAGGGGGATGACGGAAGGTATGTAGATACCGACGGCAAAACCGAGCACAAAGGCAAATAGATACAGCACGACAAAGGTGTGGACAAAAGGAACCAGGAATGTGGCGAGGCTCAACAGGCCCAGGGAGAAAATGATGGACCTCTTGTAACCGAACCTGCCGGACACGAAACCGGAAACGATCACCGAAACACCATAACCGACGGACAGGAATATGAAGATCCCACTCGCCTGTGCGTGGCTGACCACGAATTCGTCCTCTATCACGGGCAGGATCGGTGAGAGCACTATCCTCACCGAAAAGTTGAGGAACCACAACAACCAGAGGAAGAAGAGGAAGAGAAGCGCCCTGCCCCGAAGAATCGAGTATCGTTCCACAGGTGAACTATAACCCGGGGCAAGATTTTAGAAAACCAAAAAAGCAGGGAGCCGACGCGGCATTCACCCTGTTTTCCCGGCGCTTCACGTGTCGCATCCTGCCTTCCCCGGATTTTCGGAGGGCCATCCATGTGATATACTTTAAATTTACGGAGAGTTGACCCTGGAGCGACTCCCGTCGACAGGCGACCATCCTGCAAAAAAGGGCGACGGGAACGTGCGGGAAAAGGCCGAGGGGGCGTCGATCGTGAGATGGTACCAACTGGACACGAAGACGGTCTTTAGCGAAAGCGGAGCTCGCCCTGCGGGTCTTGCGGCTTCAGAGGCGGCGGAACGACTCGAACGGTTCGGGCCCAACAACCTGCCCGAGGGGAAAGGGCTCAGCCGCCTGAAGATCCTGATACACCAGTTTACGAGCCCCCTCATATATATACTCATCGTGTCTGCCATCGTCACCGCGATACTGAAGGAATACATCGACACCGGCGTGATACTGGCGGTGGTCATCCTCAACGCCATCGTCGGCTATTTTCAGGAATACAAGGCGGAAACGAGCGTGAGAGCCCTCAAGAAAATGGTTGTCGCCAGGGCAAGGGTCGTCCGGGATGGAAGAGAAGCCGAGATCCCGAGCGAAAACCTCGTCCCGGGCGACATTGTATTGCTGGCGTCGGGCGGCAGGGTCCCCGCCGACGTGAGGCTCATCGAGGTCAATGAACTGCGGGCCGATGAGGCCGCACTCACCGGAGAGTCTCTCCCCGTAGAGAAGACCATCGGTCCCATAACCGAGGAGGACCTCACCGCCGGGGACCAGACAAACATGGCCTTCATGGGGACGAGCATCGTCAACGGCCGTGCCCGCGGCATCGTCGTGGAGACGGGGCAAAGAACGATGCTCGGGCAGATAGCGCGCGATGTAAAGGAGCTCTCCGTCACGGAAACGCCTCTTCAGCAAAAGATCGCCAAATTCGCCCGGTTCATCGGCTTCCTCGTGCTGGCAAGCGCCTTCGCGATAATTATCCTGGGGCTCTTCCTGGGGATGAGCCTCAAGGACCTGTTCACGACCGCCGTCGCCGCCGCCGTGGCCACGATACCGGAAGGGCTCCCCATCGTGGTGACGGTCACCATGGCGATCGGCATCACCCGAATGGCCCGCCGCAATGCCATCGTGCGCAGGCTTTCCGCCGTGGAAACCCTGGGAAGCACCACCATCATTTGTTCCGACAAGACGGGAACGCTGACAAAGAACGAGATGACCGTCAAGGCCGTCTATGACGGGCGCAGCGCCTTTGAGGTCACCGGCAGCGGCTATGATCCCGAAGGCGAGATACTCCATGACTGGGAAACCTGTGAAAAGGGACCACTGAAAGAGCTGCACACCCTGTTAAGGATCGGCCTCCTCTGCAACGAATCCCGGTTGATTCGGGAAGACGGCCGGCTGCGGGTGGACGGTGACCCGACGGAAGGAGCCCTCATCGTTTCCGCCCTGAAGGCGGGGCTCGATCCTGAGGACGAGCGGAAGAAATACCCCCAGGCGGGGATCATACCCTTCGAATCGGATCACGGATTCATGGCGACTCTCCACGAAAGTGACGGCGGAAAGGTCATTTTCGTCAAGGGAGCTCCGGAAAGAGTGCTCGATATGTGCTCAACCTCCTTTTCGGGAGAGGCCGTCGACAGGACGAAGATAACCGAGACTGCGGAGCACTTCGCCGAAGATGGGTTGAGGGTCCTCGCCATGGCCTACAAGGATGCCGGAGCGGACGTGACCGCGGAGGCATTCACCCGCGACCGTCTTGGAAGCGATCTCGTCTTCGCGGGTCTCCAGGGCATGATCGATCCTCCCCGACCGGAGGCGGTGGAGGCCATCAGCGGGTGCAGGGTGGCGGGTATCAGGGTGGCCATGATCACGGGCGACCATGCCGTCACCGCCTCGGCCATCGGCAGGATGATAGGCCTGGGGGAAAGGAAGTCCGCCGCCATCACGGGGAAAGAACTGGAACGGATGAGCGACGATTCTCTCTTCGACAGGGTCCAGGAAACCAGCGTCTATGCACGGGTCTCGCCCCAGCACAAGCTGCGAATCGTCCGGGAGTACATGCGGCATGGAGAGATCGTGGCCGTCACCGGCGACGGCGTGAATGACGCACCCGCCCTCAAAGCGGCACACATAGGTGCCGCCATGGGAAAGACAGGGACGGACGTCGCCCGTGAGGCCGCCGACATGGTTGTGACGGACGACAATTTCGCGTCCATCTTCCACGCCGTGGAGGAGGGAAGAATAGTCTTCGACAATATACGGAAGGTCACCGTGTTTCTCATCCCCACGGGGTTTGCCGCCATCCTTTCCATCCTCGCCTGCATGTTCCTCGGAATACCCATTCCCTACGTGGCAGCCCAGCTCCTCTGGATCAACCTCGTCGCCAACGGTCTGCAGGACATGGCCCTCGCCTTTGAGCCGGGGGAAAAGGACATCGTCAGGAGACGACCGCGCAACCCGAAAGAGGGCATCATGTCGGCCCTCATGCTCGAGCGGAGCGTCATCGTCGGCATCCTCATCTCAGCGGGCGTTGTCTACAACTTCCGTGACGCCCTGACCGGGGGCTACTCCGTGGAACATGCCAGGACCATCGCCATGACAACGATGGTCGTTTTCCAGTTCTTTCACGCCTGGAACTCGCGGTCCGAAAGGGAGTCAGTCTTCAGGATGAACCCCCTGGGAAATCCCTTTCTCTTCTACAGCATGGTAGTGGCCTGTCTTGCCCAGATCGCGGTCATCCATGTCCCGGCGCTTCAGTGGGTCTTCAGGACCAACGAACTCTCCGGGATGGAGTGGCTGCGGATAATCGCCGTGGCGGTCACCGTCATAGCCGCTGTCGAGATCGAAAAACTCCTGCACAGGAGCCTGAGAGCGAAAGGATGAAAGGTAGATCGCTCTTCACCTGGCGGGGGGAGGGACCGGCCCAAATCCCTCCATGCTTCAATAGTACCCACGGGAAGAGAGCATGACGGAACAGGCCTTTTATGAGATAGCACGGATCCTCGGCCTTGCCGCAGCCTCGCATGGATGCCTGCCAGACACGAAAGGCAGGCCTTCCGCCAACTACAAGTGCAAGGTGGAAAAACCCCCTCAACGATTTCAGGGTGTTCCAAAAAGCACCTGTTCTGTGCTATCCTCATAAAACCCATCGGGATAGAAAAAGCGGTTCCGCACCACGAAAGAACGGGAACGCTTCTGTCGAAGCTCGCAAAGGAGGCAAGGCCGCAATGAACACCATGACCATCGTTTTCTATGCCATCCTGTTCTTCTTCTTCGTCTATATTGCCGCCTTTGAATACGCCCGGTACAAGATGGCCCTTATGATGGCCCACGGGCTCGGCGGGAAAGCGGTCTACAAGATGCGTGGATCATTCATGAAGCGCGACCATGAGGGCGTGGAGGAACGGGTGTGGGTCAAGCCCGATGACCGGATGGCCTACGGGAGTCTCTGGGGGATCGTAAGGCCTCCCGCCGCCGTCTTGTTCGTCCAGAGGCGCCTGGACCCGGGCTTCAGGTTTCGCATTGCGCCGAGGGTCAACGTGCTTTTCCAGCCGATGCGTCTGAGCGGCCTTAAGACGGCCGATTTCAATGTTCCCATGCTGGATGAGGTCTTGACGCTTCGTGTCGACAACCCCGCCGAGGCGACCGATTACTTCCTTCCACAGGAAAGGCAGGAAGCGCTTGTCGCTCTTTTTTCGACCGGCTTCACCGAACTCGCTGCCGACCGCAACGGAATCCTCGCAACGAGGGGGCGCGTTACCGAGAAAGACCTGAATCCGGAAAGGATAGATCTTTGCCTCGGGCACCTGCGGGCCTTCTAAGGGTACCCGGCAGACAGCCCTAGACCCGCGACCGCTCCCAATCCGACCTTACGAATTCCAGTATTTGTTGCGCCCTTTCCGAAGCAACGTGGATCCCTTCCCAGTTGGGACGGGAGATGATCTTCTGCATAAAGAAACCGTCCTCACCAAACCATTGGGGCAGTATTCCGCCAAAGAAATACCCATTCCTTCTGAGTACATCCGCCGCAGGACCGACCCACTCTTGCGACAATTTCAGGAAGACCTGGACGACGTCGGCATCCTGACCAAGCACGCGGCGCTCTTCAGCCGCAAAGACGCTCGCGAAATCGGGCCCGGCGTCATGCACGGCGGTGCGGGCCACCCGGGCAAAGTCGTATATCTGTGTATCGATACGGGTCTGCCCCGAGACAGGGAAGTCATCCGCCGACGGCGCGAAGGAACGCTTGTCGTCGAGTCCCGCGTAGATGTACTCGAACCAGGGGGCGTATACGTCGGGAACGTGGACAAGATGGGGATTCCCGACAACGGTTATAAACATGAGGATCGTCGCCACCCTTCCCGAGGCGCTTTTCTCCTTCACGTAAGCCTCGGCGGGCATAAGGTCCACCTCGAGAGCCGTCTCGATGAATGGCAGGTTAGCGAGCGCCGCCTTCTGGATGTAGACATGGTTGCAGACGGGCTCACCGAAAAAGACCTTTACGCCTTCAATACCAGGTACGGTCTTCCCGACGTATTTAAATATCATGCCCATGACACCCGCGTTCCGGAAGGCGGGCGAGACCGCTCCATTCCCCTTCTCATAGACACTCCTGTTCGGAGCTGCGCGGAACAGGGAGCTGTATCCCACAACTCTTCCATCCGCTGTCCGGACAACGATCGGTATCTGGTCGCGTGCCTCAAAGGCCTCGACGAGCCCTTTCGGATCATAGACGATCTTCGCGGGATAAGCATCCCCGTAAACTTCGGTAAAGAGCTTTGCCACGCCTTCGGCGTCCCCGGGTCTGAAAAGACCGACGGTCAATTCCTCGTTGTCCATGATCAACCTTCCTTTGATATTCCAGGATCGCGGCCCTCGAAGCCCCCCGACTTCCCAAGGATCCCTTTTAAAAGATACGCCATCTCGTGTACAAAATCAAAACCAGGTTTACGCGATAGCTCTGAAAGGGACACTTCGCCGTCTTTTTGCACTTGCTTCACCGTTATAGTCCATGATATATAGCGGGTGAGCACAGCTGCAGGATAAAAGAGAAGGAGAACGGCATGGACATTCTAACGGAAATGATCAGGACCCTCCGGGAAGATACACCGGTCCAGGAAGTGCGAAGAGGGCTGACCTGGACCGCCGTGGTGAGTAAACGGTGCGGCCTGGCTTCTATGCTGGGCTCGACGGGCGGGTGCAATCATGAGGCGACGGCAGGTATGGAAAGGTCCTTTACGGAAATGACGGCCCTCGAACTCGCCCGCAACTGCAATCTCAGCAATGATACGGCCACGTTATCCCTCGGCCTCGCAGCCGTCAATTCCCTCATCGATGTCGATATAAGCAGATGCAGCGACAGGGAGGGATTGCAGTTGGCGAGAGATATAGGCAAGGGAAAGAACATTGCCGTCATCGGCCATTTCCCGTACCTTGCCGATGTGGCCAAGGTTGCCCGCAACCTCTGGATAATCGAAAAGAGACCCCATCCGGGCGATTTCTCTGAAGAGGAAGGCAGGGACCTCATTCCCCGCTCCGATATAGTCGTCATCTCCAGCACCACGATCATCAACCGCACCCTCCCGGGCATCCTCGACCGGTGTAAGGAGGGGGCCGTCAAGATGCTTCTCGGGCCGAGCACACCCCTGACGGAAACCTTCTTCACCCTGGGCATAGACATCCTCTCGGGAAGCGTGGTGATGGATAAGGACAGCGTACTGAAGTCGGTGGGCGAAGGGATCAGTTTCATGCAGCTCAAGAAGAGGGGAGGCGTCCGTTTCGTGACCATGATCAAGGACTATGATGATATCCTTCGAAGATTGAAGGAGTGAGGACGCGGAGGTAGCAGGCCTGCCGTGCAACCGGACAATACATGGAGGATCCTCGAATGAAAAGCATACGTTTCCTGTTAGCATTGGTCCTGACAGCGGCCGCATTGTTCGCGGCAAGCCTGCAAGGCGCTCCCGCATATGCCGCGGAATACAAGACAATGACCGACATGTGCGGCAACACGGTGGAAGTTCCCGTCAACCCGCAGAGGATAGCAAGCATGCACTGTGTCTCATGCGAAAGGGTGTACATACTCGGCGCTGGCAGCAGGCTCTGCCTGATGGGCAAACAATCGCCTTGGGCTTACAAACTATACCCCGAGATAAGGAACGTAGAAACACGGAGGACCGGAAAGGTCAGCCAGTTGCGCACCCTCAACGTCGACCTCGTACTCTATACAACGGGCATGTTCAAGGGTAAAGGAGAAGAGTTCAGAAAAGCGGGGCTCAAAACGGCATGCTCGTTCACTGCCGATAAGAGACCGCGGACCGTCGAAGGCTTTATCACCGGCTTCAAGAAACAAATGCGGTTCTACGGCCAGATCCTCGGTCCCGACGCAAAGGCAAGAGCCGACAGGTACTGCAGGTACTTTGATGACAGAGTAGGCCGTATCCTTTCGATCACATCAAGGATCGACAGGAAAGACAGGCCTTCCGTCTATTACGGGTGGAAGGGGGGGGAAATGCTCGCCAGCCAGGGAGAGGGCAGCACCATGCACTGGAACACCGAAATCGCAGGCGGTAACTACCTGCCCCGGGCCAGGGATGACAATTTCGCCGATCTCGACAGGAAGCAGGTCTTGTCATGGGACCCCGACGTGGTCCTAATAAGCAGGGCGAACGTGACGATCGACACTGTAAAAGAGGATCCCGCCTGGGCGACCGGGAAGGCTGTCAGGAACGGCAGGGTCTACTATACGCCCGAGGGCATCTATTCGTGGGACAACGCCAGCGGGGAGACGGTCCTCCTCATCATATACCTGGCAAAGATCTTCCACCCTGACCTGTTCAAGGACTGGGACATGATAAAGGAAATGAAGACATTCTATTCGGAGATATACGGCAAGACCATAACGGATGAGGACGCGCGGCGCATCCTTCAGTGCCTGCCCCCCGCGTAGACGCCTGCGAAATTTCCTTTCCAGCAACGACTCATTGCTGGACCTCCGATACCCCCCTGCTCTTTCCTGTTGCCAACCTACACGAGCAGGGGGGTTCACTTTTGCCTCCGTGACGAAAAACCTCAAACACCGCCGGTCCCATCTTTCGATTGACATGAACAACCGCCGGGAATAATATTTCCCCGATGTCCGCCATGCTCTACATCATCAAGGTCGGCAGCACCCATCCTGTCATAGCCTCCAGGCATGGTGATTTCGAGGATTGGATCCTGACCGGGCTTCGACTGGCGACGGTGGACGCCCGTGTTGTCAACGCCGAGACAGGTGCGGAACTTCCCCATCCGGCACAGTGCGCGGGAATCATTGTCACGGGGTCTCATTCGATGATAACGGATGATCTCCCCTGGAGCCTGAGAACGGAGAAATGGATACCGTCCGTCATCCGAGCCGGCGTCCCCTTTCTGGGGATCTGCTATGGCCACCAGCTTCTCGCAAAGGCAACGGGCGGTGAGGCCGGTCATCCCCCGGCGGGAAAGGAATTCGGCACGGTCCCTCTAAACCTCCTTCCGCCCTGCGCCAACGATCCTCTCTTCGCCAGCCTTCCGGAGGCCTTCCCCGTCCACGCCACCCACTCCCAGTCCGTCCTTCGCCTGCCCCCGGGAGCCGCGCGCCTCGCGGGCAACACCCACGAACCCAATCACGCCTTCAGGCTCGGCAAGGCCTGGGGAGTTCAATTCCACCCCGAGTACTCCGCCGAGATCATGAGATCATACATAGCCGAAGATGCCCCCGACCTCGCATCCGCCGGCGTCAACGTGGCGAACCTGCTCGCCGCAGTCGTCGAAACCCCTCACGCGGCCAGCATACTGACCAACTTCGCCCGACTTGTCGAAGCGCGGTAGGACCGTAAAAAAACCGCCCGAATGGCTTGAGTTGCCTCACAGGCTGTTGAATGGTAAAGGTAAAAAAAGACGGGGATGGAACTACACGACCAAGCCCCGCAATCGTACAGGACCTGATGTTGTCTCCTCCCCGTCTTTGGCTTCTAGCCCTCAAGCGGTTCAAGCGGCTCAAGCGGTTTATTTACGGTCCTTCCCCGCCTTTAAAGCACCGCCTGGCTTATAGTGCTCATGGCGGTCTTCGCCGGGGTGGCGAGGTCGAAACGCCGTATCACTTCGTCGCCTATCAACCGGGCCGCCTCTTCGTACCTGACACGGTCCGTGTTGATGACGATGTCGTAGAGGATCGGATCGTCGATGTCGGCGTCGAAGTTGTCCTTCAGGTACCGCTTGCGGCCATGGTCCTTCTTCTTGACGTAGTTGGTCGCCGTTTTCAGATCGTACCCGAAAACCTCCTGCGCCCGCTCGACCCTCTTCTCTAAGGAACCGACGAGACGCACGTGGAAGACGTTCGGCAGGTCACGTGTGACCATGTTGGCTCCCCTGCCCACAAGAATGCAATTCCCTATCTGGGCAAGGCGCAGTATCGTCGCGTTTGTTCGCTCGACAAGTGTCCATGTGTTGGGGTGGAGCCCAATGAACTCCTCGACGGCATCGGATATCGTGCCCTTGTGTTCTTCCTTCATGTACTCCCCGACACGGCTCTTCAGGTTGAACACCTCGAGGACCTTTGTAACGAGCTTCTGGTCGAAGATCGTCCATTCCTCATGACTCGGGACCTTCGTTCTCAGGTAGCTCACCAGTTCCGAGGAAACGGTCAGACCGCCGGCTCCTTCAGCTCGTGATATCGTTATCGCGGGTTTTGAGGGTTCTCCCGAAAGTCTTTTTCCCTTCTGACCAAAATGACGTTCGATGTAAGACTCGCACTTATCAGAGGTAATGTTCTCCCACATACGAAACCCTCCTCTCGTTGAAGTGTTCTCTCATGCCCACCCGACTGTGGACTCTTGCCCCATCCCCTCTCCCCCTTTATCTAATGTCTATAGCCGACAGATCGCCCTTTGTCAACCGAAGTGGAGCGGGTCATGGGTGATGGGTGATGGGAAGAGACGCGGGTTAGAACCGTTGGAGCCGTTAGAACCATTCTTCCCTATTACCTATCACCCAGGAAGTGGCGCACCGCGCGGTGATCTTCGACTCTTCCGTGGGAGAGGAACGGCTGGTGAATGAACTTCAGGATATGCTTTCGCGGTACCTCTTCGAATAGCCGCTGCTCCCGGCTCTCCGGGAAAGGATGGGACCGGCGATCCACCGTAGCATGTGCCCGCATATCTGTGGTACAATAAACACCGGTTCAGGAGGGACCGGGGAAGGAATGACAAAAGTGAAACAACGTGTCGTCATAGTCGGCGCAAGCCCTAAACCGGAACGCTATTCAAACCGCGCCGTGGCCCTTCTGATCGAGAATGGGCACGAGGCTATTCCTGTTCATCCGACGGCGACCACCATTCACGGCGCCCACGCCGTTCCTCACCTGAGCGATGTGCGCGACCATGTTGACACCGTCACTCTCTACGTATCGCCGACTATTTCCAGTTCCCTGGAAAAAGAACTCCTGACGCTTCATCCGGACAGGGTCATCTTCAATCCCGATTCCGAGAACGAAACCCTCCGCCGCAATCTTGAATCCCATGGCATCAGGACAGTGGAGGCCTGCACCCTCGTCTTGCTGAAAACGAACCAATTCGACGAAGCATGACCTGACACCTTTTTTGCTTTCTCCTCGCCACAAAAAACCACTACAATAGGACGCTTATGCACTATGAAAGTCTTATAGTATGTTTTCATAGTGTTTTGTGATCTATCCAGTGGTTTACTTTTTTTCGTAACACAGGGTACAGTATGGTGGAGAAGGTGATCGCTTATGGATAAAATGGAGAGATTCCCTGATTGCTTACGGTCGGCGTTGCAGGAAAGCCGGTTCGAGAATATTCTCGACTCCAACATGTTCACCGCTTATATCCCGAGGGACACCGGCATCCCCCGGTTCACCGACCCCCGCCGGTCCTCTCTCAACATCGGCACCTATCGTCAGCCGGGCCACGTGCGGTCGAGGTATATCAACCAGGTCTTCAGCTGCATCGGATATATCAAGCGCATTCATAATCTGGACCATCTGAAATACCTTCCCCGCCTCTATGAAGAACTCGGCAGGTTCCTCGTCGTCATGGAGGACATCACCTACAGTCTGGATATCAGGACGTCGCGCGACATCTATGAAGCGCAGAAACGAGGTTTCGAGGGTTTCTTTGTCAATTATCACCACCAAACCGCCCACAACCATGATCGAGAGGTAGACACGATCAGGAAACACCAGCTTCTTTACCTTGAAAAGATAGACATGCTCATCGAAACCCTGAGGACACGCGGCCACGTCTTCGATTGCAGCGATGATCCTCTCTACGCGCGCATCCTGTCGGCTTGCCGCGATCTCTCGGAGACCGACGGAGCGGCATCAGACGGCGCGATGGAAGTAGCTTCCCGTTTTGTCGCCAACTGTTGCGCAAAGGCCGCGCTTGATGGTGATTCGAAGGTGATATGGTCGGGAGACACTAACGTGCTCAAGCTGCTGCGCCACGTCTATTCCGTTCCCGGCCTTCCTTCCGCCTTCCCCCAGATATACCTGCGGTCAAGCTATGACCCGATGAACTTCGCGGAGCTGTTCCCGCGGTGGGAACCGCGCAAAACCCCGGTCCAATAGCCCGCGGGTCGGTAAACCCTTCTCCCGGCCTTGACATACGAAACTGCCTTGTTCTATCATTTTTCTTTCGGACAACGGAGACCGGCGAGGCAATTCATCCTCCATGCCTCGTACAATAGATCAAAGGAAGCGCATGGAACTGCTCAACAAGATCTACTACGGAAACACAGCGCGGGACTGGCTCATCGCCGCCGGTGTCCTGATAGTTGTATTCGCCATCTTGAAGATCGTGCAGCGCGTCGGGATCAGCCGGCTGTCGAAGCTGAGCCTTCTGACCCACAACAAGGTCGATGATCTCCTCGTCGGCATCCTGGAGAACACGAAGTTGTTCTTCCTTCTTCTCGCCTCCGCGTATGTGGCGTCCCACACGCTCGCGCTCGAACCTTCCGTCACCGCCCTGCGGGAAAAGCTGATCATCCTCGTCCTCATCCTGCAAGGAGGGTTCTGGGCAAGCGCCACCGTTTCTTTCGGCCTCGCCAGGAATATCGAGAAGCGCATGGATCAGGACGCGTCCAGCACGACCACGATCACCTTCCTCGGCTTCGTCGCGCGCATCATCCTGTGGAGCATTGTCCTTCTGTCGATGCTGGCCAACCTGGGTGTCAATGTTACCGGGCTCATCACCGGCCTGGGCATAGGAGGCATTGCGATCGCCCTGGCAGTCCAGAACATCCTCGGTGACCTGCTGGCCTCGTTGTCGATCGTGCTGGACAAGCCTTTCGTTATCGGCGACTTTATCATAGTGGATTCTCTTATGGGCAGCGTTGAGCATATCGGCCTTAAGACCACGCGGCTCCGCAGTCTCAGCGGAGAGCAACTGGTCTTCTCCAACAACGACCTTCTGAAAAGCCGTATCCGTAACTACGGCCGCATGTCCGAAAGACGCATCGTCTTCGGCTTTGGCGTCATATACCAGACCTCCCTGGACAAGTTGAGGATGATCAAGGAGATGGTCACCGAGATCGTCCGCAGTCAGGAGAACACCCGCTTCGACAGGGCTCACTTCAAGGAGTACGGAGACTCATCCCTCAACTTCGAGGTCGTCTACTACGTGACCAACCCCGATTACACCGTGTACATGGACATTCAGGAAAGGATCAACCAGGAACTCTTCCGGCGCTTCGCCGAACAAGGCATCGAATTCGCCTACCCCACGCGAACAATATACATACAGCGCGAAGGGGAGTGAAAACGGTTTCAAGTTTCAAGTTGCGGGTTGCGGGTCAAAGACCCGTCACAGGTCGCAGGTCCCACGTCGCAAGTCTGAAGGCAAAAAAAGATTCTAAAGGCTCCGATCTTCACGGGCACTTCGGGGATTCTCGTTCCCCATCATCCCGGCACCATCGTTCCCCATCATCCCGGCACCCTCATTCTCCGTCATCCCGGCGAAGGCCGGGATCCAGGAAGGACTGGCGGTAAACGACCACCCGGCAGGGAAACGTTCCGCAACATTTCTCCATATCGCGCTCTCAGGCTATTATCTTTTCTGTGTTTTCTCCAGGAGCAGGACCCTGCGACACCTCACTCCGGGAGGATTTGCGTGGGCATTTTGGGGAAACGTTTTTTCAGGCCCTTGAAGTAATCGGGACTTCCGAGGCATTCTTCGTTGTCTTCCTCCGAGCACGCTAACTCCGCCACTTTCCATTTCGCTCCGCTCTTGCTGAGCAGGGCAAAGATGTCCTCGTACTGGTTCGCCCCGTCGGCAGATCTCGGAGATGTTTCGATCCAGGCCCAGCCGTTGAGCACCTTCAGATACCTGACCGTGAAGACAGCGCTGATGCCGTGCAGCTTTTGCATCTCACCCCGCAGGGCATCGAGGATCGCCTTCCTCTCGACCGAACCCGCCGGCGGCGTAACGGATGTCCCCTGAGACTCCGCAGCCGCGTACAGGCATTGCAGGGCAAAAACTATCGAGATGATCCCGATCAAGAACAGCACGCACTTTCTTGTCATACCGCCCCTCCTCCAATCGGACCCCGCGCGCGCGGATCGCTTGTGGGGCCGGTTGTTCGTCTGTCGGAGAATTATCGCACCCAACGAAAGCGATAGCAAGAGAGAGGAAAGGCGGCTCGAGTGAAGCAGGCGTGAGATAGGCTGATTTCATCCAGGATAAGAATCCGACCACGCTTTCGCAACAGAGGGATTGCGATCGAAGAAGCGGCGGCGCGCCTCTTCCGTCACGGAGTTTAACGGGCAGGCAAAATTGAAGCACTGCGAGCGCATGAACATCTTCAAGGTCGTGAAGAAACCGATGGTCGTCATGACGTAGACCAGCAGCAGAAACCATTGACCGCCAACCATCAGGAAGGGTACGGGATAGCCCCACACAACGGCAAAACCCGTGAAGAATACCCCCTTCTCCATCTTCGTCATCGGCCCCGGCCTGTATCTCCACAGCTTGGGCGATCCATAATTCGCCCAGCATTTCAAGGACTTCTCCGGCTCGGCATAATGCGGACAGTGGGAACACATGACGCGGATCTCGACAAACCCGAAGAAGGCGGCCAGGATGACTATCCAGGCGACGAGCAGCCAACCGCTTACGTGATAGATCCCCGCACCGCCCAGCAGAAAAGGCGGCAATGAAATAAGGAAGAAATGGAGCCAATCCTTCAGACCGAAATGGCAGTGAAGCTCCCGCCCGCAGGCGCAACCGTCGCAGGAGTCGGATCCACAGGTTGCTATCGGTCTATCAGGGTCGAGAAACATCATCTTCGTTATTCCGGAAGGACTACTTCCAGATATTATTATCGCCGCCTCAGGGCAGACCTTTATGAAGATGACGCTGCTTGAATGGCTTGAGCCGCTTGAATGAAGAAAAGACGGCTTGAACCGCTTGACAACCTCTTGATAAAGTCATTCTCTAGGTCATTCCGGCGAAGGCCGGAATGACGCAAAGGGACTTTGTCAACGGCCTTTTGAATGTCAGGAGCAAAAGTTTTTAGAGGCATGTCTCGCGATCGTTCGGAAATTCGCCCTCACGCCATCCCCCTTCTCCTCGTCTTTTATCCCTGTCGTCCCGGCATCGCCTGTGCTAGACTATCGCTAGCACCAATGGCACAAGAGAAAGGAACGCATGGACTTTACGTACTACGGTGATCTGCTGGGCATCTCCGGCTACTACAGACTCAACCCCAGCGTTGCCAAGGAAAAATTGAACCAGTTCTACGATATTACCTTTGAAAGCCTGTCGCAATACTGCCGGCAAAACAATACGGCCACCGTCGAAATGTTCAGCGACAGCCTGCTGTTCTATGGTAACGATGTGAATGCCGCCCTCGAACAGCTGCACTCCGTTTATGCGAGACTGCTCTACAAAGGCTTGCTTTTGCGGGGTGCCATCGTAGAAGGCCGGTTGGAGTTTGAACCCCGCCTCACTTATGACAACTACGAGAAGAAACTGCCGCAGGATGACACCCTTGCGAGGGCGATGGGCCTCGAAAGCACAAAGAAAGGGGCAAGGTTCCTGATCGAGAACCAGCTTGCCGCCAAGCTGCTTTATCAGTACCCGGAATGGCTCACCCAGGAAGGCTACGTGATGAGCTTCAGCAGTCCCCACTACGCCAGCGTCCCCGAAAACAACACGCTCCGCAGGATATCGCCGACGCCGGAGCAGGACACCTACGAGTACCTCTATTTCTGGATCAGCCCGGACCATAAAGCCTACCTGAACCTTGACCGTGAGTTCAGGGCCAGAGATCTCGAGGTGTTGAGGTCAATGACAAGCGAATCCATTGGCGCACACTACAGAGAAACGATAGAGCTCCTGAAACGATCCAAAACCCGCCAAAAGGTTACAATCGAACGACTCGCGTCCTGCGCGACCGACAACAGACCATAGACTGTCGCCACCTTCGCTGACAATGTTTGAACACAGTTTGAATGGCTTGAGCCGCCTGAACGAAGAAAGAGACGGCTTGAGCCGCCTGAACCGCTTGAGCCGCTTGAACGTTAAGGGCAAACCTTTTTTCCGTTGCGTTGGCCTTGTTGTCCGGTGCTCAAGGCATTGATGATCGCTGCAATTCTTCCAGAAGAGACTTCAATTCCGGTAACCGGTCCCGTACAACCTTCCAAACGGTCTTGATGTCGACGCCCATGTAGTCATGAATGAGAACGTCACGCATGCCGGCCATTTTGCTCCATGGGATGTCGGAATGTTTCTGACGGAAGGACGTGGGTATACGTTTTGTGGCTTCGCCGACAACCTCCAGGCTCCTGATCACCGCGTTCACGGTCCTTCTGTCCGCCGCGAACGCCGCGTAATCCATACCGCTCGTGAATTCTATCGCGTCTGCTATGGCCGTTATGATATCGCCAAGGTAGTCGGACAGGTCCCGCTGTCCTTTATACATACTCGACCTCGGCGAGGATGCGTTTGCCGATGGTTGGCTTCAGGGCTGACTCCATCACCAGGTCAACCTTCGACTGCAGCCTGTCTTCAAGGTACTCGCGAAGGTCAAGAAAGTCAAAGAGGTCAATGTCGCGGCTGAAGGCTACAAGGATATCGATATCACTTCTTTTCCTCGGTCGTCCCCTGACGTAAGACCCGAACAGTCCCACCCTCTTCACACCATAACGGGACTCCATCTCCGGCTTGCTGCGCCTTATGATATCAATTATTTCTCTCTTTCCCATAATTCACCCGTCACCGTCTGCCGTTGTAGACCGCTTAGATTATGAAAAGTATAGGTGAATCCCATTTTTGTGTCAAAGGGAAAGACGGGAAAGGCCGCTTGAATGAAGAAAAGACTGCTTGAGCCGCTTGAACTGCTTGAGCCGCTTGAACGTTAAGAGCGGGAATCTTTGACGCCTATCCGGCATTGATCCGAAAGCCCTGGGACACGGGGATTTTCGGCATCCAACCTCTGGAGAATGAAGGTTTTCTATCAACTCTATTCGAATAACGAAAAACTCGCACCAATGGTGCGAGAAATTGGCTGAATTCACAGCATGCTGATTGCCGGGACGCGCATGGGTGACCTGACGGCCTCATTCTTTATATCATGTGGTTGAATTTGTCTTCCCACTCGGCCAGCGTTGCCAATACTTCCCTGAACCCCGGCGGCGCGGAGAAAAACATCTCTCGCATCCTGTTGTAGTCGTCCTCGAGGTCCTTCATGCGGGACTTTTTGGGCACTAACCGCAGGCTGCCCCGCTTTGCATCATCATAACGCGCCCAACCGCTCTGAAAGAAAGCTTTCTTATGTGTCACCACCCTTTGAAGCAGTTCGGCGTTTTCCAGAGTCCTCTCACCAAGACCAGCCTGGACCATTTGGGCGACATCGTAGTAATGGCGAGACAGACGCATCGGTATCCTCTTGTCATCCGGTCTGTGATACTCCGCGTGAAGCATGGTGGCCTTCTCCCAAAATGTGCGCTCCGCCGACAGCACTTTGACTGCAAAACCAGGGGACTGAAACGTATCTGGAAATTGTTCGGCCACGTAGGGTGAGATCCGCGCCACATCCCACGGCCAATGGTCTGACCTGGCACCCATCTCGACCTTCACGGCAGGCTTTCCTGAGTAAAGCGATCCGCCGTCTCCGCTCTTTGTTGCTGACGTCCGCTTCAGGATCATAATCTTCCCCAAAACCAAGGCTTGCCCGATCGATCGACACATCGATATCCTCGGAGAATCTCTCAATCAACCGGTAGGCCTTCGACAGAGAGGTGCCTCCCTTGAATATCAGTGTCTTCCCAATGTCCGGCAGCGCAAACAGTTCGCTCAATGTCCAGCATACCCAGAAGTCCTTCTCCACGATGTGCGGACTCAGCCGCATCCGCTCACCGGTCTGTTCAAAATACAAACGTTGTTCATCCTGAGAAAACCCGGCAAATCCGTCCATTGATCAACGATCCTCACGGCTGATTGCTCGAAGGCATTGACCCACCCATGCAGGCGCGTGACTGATATCTTTGAGCAATTGTTTCCTATCCCCTTCCGTCAATCTCCGCCGCAGGATGTCAATAATGGAATCGTCGATATTCTCCCTTCCCAAGTACCGCAACGCCTGGATCACAAGCCCGCTGACGCGGCCCGCAGGCCCCATATTACGCGGGGTTGTATGTCGGAGATGTATCTCCTGGTTGCCTATCTTCACCGTTCGCGAAGGACCATCGGTCAGATAGACAACCTTCGCCGGCAACTGCGTAGATAAACCCAGCAGATTGGCCGCATACGCACCGGAGGGCTGAAGCCGGATACTGTGTTTCCCTGCAAGTGCCCTGGCCACGGCGTCCGGACCAGGTGACAGCAATCCCATCGCCGCGTGAGTTCTGGGATAATCATAAAGCCCACGCGCCAAACGCCGCAAAGTCCCTCTCTTTGTCAAACGGTGGAGTGCCAGGTCAACGGCTTGCCGGCTGCCAAGGTCGAGAAACTCCCCTGGCGTGACCACACAACCCCTCCCACGTCCATAAATCCTGCTCAGTATCCTATTATCAACGCTCTGCATCACATTACCCCGCAATGTTTTGTAAGAAATAATACCACTTATATCTTACATGAGCAAGGGCGTTTCGTGGTTCAAAAGACGAGAAAGACGGCTTGAATGGCAGCCGCTTGAACGCTAAGGACAGGGACCCTTGAAGCCTATCCTATGCTCATCGAAAGGCATTCTTGTCTTCCCTATGACCTATCACCCATTGCCCATAACCCCTTTACAGTTCCTGCACATATTCATGAACCAACTCTTCCTGCTCGGGTGTTTCGACGGCGCCGGGGATATACCTTCTCGTCCACGCTATCGCCTCTTCCCCCGACATGGCGAACAGGGTTCTCGCCATGCACGCCATGAACGTCCCCGTCCTGCCCTGCCCGGCGGAGCAATGGACAACAACATTCCTGCCCGCCCCGGCATAGGCTATTACCTTCGCAATAACGTGAGCCAGGACCTCGACCCTTGGCGCCGCGTAATCCTCAACGGGCAAAGCCGCAACATCGAAACCCATCTCTTCGTAAAGCCGATGCAGGTTCCGGTTCGCCTTCTCCTCGCATTCCTCGACGCTGGCAAGGGGGACGACGACGGAGATACCGCTCTTCACGTATTCGTCGAGCACCACGCCCTCAGGGTCATACGTCCCGAAGGGCATCGCGCTGCGGAAGATCTTGCCTTTGAGGCCAAAGGGTAGTTCGGTCACAGCAAACCTCCGAAAAAGTGAAAGATCGCTTGAACCGCTTGAGCGTTAGAGGCGAAAGGCGAGGAAGAGGCCGGTGCCGGGTTACGGGGTCTTACGGGGTGTGTTTGTCTGGAGGGAAAGATAACTGCTTCAACTGGATAGGAGGGCCTTCAGGAGCTCTGCTATTACATTCCTTGTTTTGTCGAAATTCTTGTTCTTTGCGCCGGTTGCCTCGTCCATGTAGAGGTCCCGGCGGACTTCGATCATTATCGAGCTTACGGCCTTATTCTTCCGATATTCCTCAATCGGCACGATCGTTCCGCTATAGGGGCGGTCCACCATGACACTATAACCTTGCTCCCTGATTGCGGCCAGCGCCTTATTCAACAGTTCCGCTGAGGTATGGAACGGATCGGTCCCGATGCAGAAGTCAGGACGGGGATACATCTGATCCATATCGCACGGCAACGGCCGGCTGGGAAAACTGTGGCAATCAACTATCAATACGGAGCCTTCGGAAAACAGTTCGCTCTGCACCGCCTCACGGAGCGCCTTGTGATGCGGGTAATAAAACCGGTCGAGCAACTCCCGTCGTTCGCCCGATGTCATTTCCCGCTTCAGAACATCTCCATGAGACGTCTTCGTATAGATAACTCCCATCCCCATCGCCGACATGGGTTCTTCGTCATCAACAACAAACCTCTCCGGGTCGACGATCAGGCGACTGATGGGAAATATGATCCTCGCGGCGGAGGGATGATCGTACAACTCGTCAGTATACGCATCGGTCATACGGAGCAATTCGGTCTTCAGGACGTCCGGGTCAAGAATAAAAACATCCTTGAAATCAACGAGTATGTTTTGTGATGCGTGAGGTATATGCAGAATCATTCCACTCAAGCTTTGCTCGCGCCTTCACCCAGAGCCATGGCTTGAGAATCCGTTCTGGTTATCCACCTCTTCTATTCTCCTCAAACATGTCAACTGGCATAGGATAACGCAGCCTCCAGATCATCTTGATTGGCCGTTCACTTTCGTAGTGCACTATTTCTGCAGGACCCAGATATGTAAACGGAACGGTAAGGCCGTTTCGCTTCTTCTGGTCTCTAGCAAAAACCAATATCGTGTAGCTTCTTTCCCTATGGTTTATGAGATTCTGTCCTGCCTCTGATTTCTGAGAGGTGTTTGATTGGGACTCCCAGTGAAGGAGTTCTCTACTTATTGGATAGTCCGCGTACATTGTGGTCGGTGAGAATTCTTTCTCGGTCTTCTGATAAGTGATCAACAATGCGTAAGCTTTTGCTTCGGGGAAATGGATAACACCTACTCCCCGCAACCCTGCCGTTACGAGCGTTGCTTTCCCCATATTGGCTTGAATGTCTTTTATTCCATACTGCGCGTGCAATTCCATGGAACATGGAAATGGAAGATCGGGCACTTCCCCCAAAACATCCGTTTCAGATTCGACCCACGCAATAATCTCACTCAGGTCGCCAAGGACGGACGGATTCAGAGACATTCGCCGGAAAGATTCTTCAAGTGTGTTCATGCCAAAAAGCCTGCCAGCCTCGCCCCAAATACGGTAATGAATTGATATAGCTGCGTTGCCGGCGAATTGGAGTGCGCCCAAGGCATCCCCTTTCGACAACCTCTCTACAGTCTGGCTAGTTGTGGTAAGTTCCCTTGGTCCAGAGATGGAAAGCACTCGTACCAAAGATTGCCTCAGACGGGAAAGGTCAGGATCATTCGGCGTGGCACAGAGTCTCGCCCTTGCCTTCCAACCCGTCCACGTTTCTCGTGCAAGCAGAACTTCTGGTTCATAATCGTGAAATTTCACGAAATTGGCAAAGGTCAACGGCAGATTGCTGTCGTCTTCGAAAGTCTGGATACGTTCAGGAATCTGAATTGACAGGTTTCGTAAGTTCTCCCGTATGTTGGCGAGAACATAGTCCCGTGCGATACGATCTAGTTGGATCGAACATCCTGGGGGTAGATGTGGAAAATCAAATTCCACTTCCCGGTCAATGGCGAATCGGCGTTTTGGTAAAAGAGCTTTCAGCTTAGTGTCAATCCTATAACGCCGATGTGCTTGGCCAACGAAATCGAGCACGGTGAGACAATCCTTGTCAGGCGCATGCCTGAGGCCTCTGCCCAACTGCTGAAGGAAAACAGTTAAGCTTTCCGTTGGGCGAAGGAAAAGGACAGTGTTTACGTCGGGAACATCCAACCCCTCGTTGAAGACATCTCGCGCAAAAAGGAAAGTCAGATTTCCATCGCGAAACTCATTCAGCAAATTGGCTCTTCTTTCGCTTCCAGTCTCCCCCGTAATTACATCAGAGGCTATCCCTCTTTCGTTAAACATTCGCGCCATGTATTCCGCATGCCTTACCGATACACAAAAACCAATGCCTTTGACTCGTGAAACATCCGGTTCATAACGCATCAGCGAGTTGATTATCGTATCGAGACGCTGCAACGCCAAGGCGTGGGCACCTGTGTACACGTTTTCCAGCTCCTGGATATCATACCTACCGCTTCTCCAAAATCTATCCGCATTGAGGCCTACTGGGTCGGCAACACCAAAGTAGTGGAATGGACAGAGCAGTTTTTCCTCAAGTGCTTCCGATAGGCGTATCTCTGCGGCAAACCGGTTGCCAAAATCTGAAGCGACACTCTTTCCGTCCATACGTTCTGGAGTGGCAGTCAGCCCCAAGAGAATCTCCGGCTCGAAAAAATCAAAAATAGGTCGGTAGCTGTCCGATGGTCCATGATGGACCTCATCGATGATTATGAAGTCATAGAAACGAGACCCAGTCTGCTTCCACAGTTGGCGTGAACCGAGCATATCCACAGAACAGAAAAGATGATCGTTGCGAGAGGCTTCGTAGGGACCCACCAGAAGCTCGCCAAAATCCGCCCTACGCAGGACGTTTCTGAAGGCACCTAATGCCTGCTCTAGTATTTCCCTTCTATGTGCAACAAAAAGGAGCTTGGCTTGACCATGGCGTTCTTCAAAGAACCTCTTGAAGTCGAAAGCCGCCACAATAGTCTTGCCCGTTCCAGTGGCAGCGATCACCAAATTTCGCCGCTGACCGTGAGTCTTTCTCTCGACTGTCAGCAAGTCCAGAATTCTCTCCTGAAAAGGATGCGGCCGCAGATCGAAGAAAGTGGTAGTCAGGATCCCCCTTGTATTGCGAGCATGCCGTATCGCATCACGGAGAACTTCGGGACTTTCAGGATCAAAGGGGACAAATTCACGACTATTCCAATATGTTTCAAACTCAGCAGAGAACTTGTCCAGAACGTGCGGCATATCTTGGGCAGTAACCTTGAGGTTCCATTCAAGACCGCTCGTCATTGCCGCGTTGGACATATTAGCGGAACCTATATACGCTGTTGAAAAACCCGAGTCTCGCCGAAAATGATACGCTTTGGCATGAAGACGAGTTCTCTCAGTGTCGTATGACACCCTAACCTGAACGTTCGGCATTCTTGCTAGCCATTCAATGGCACTTGCATCTGAAGCACCCATATAAGAGGTTGTTATCAACCTCACAGGAACTTTTCGTCCACGGAGCTCTTCAAGGGCAGGAATAAGGAGTCTCAAGCCTGACCACTTGATAAAGGACACTAGTATTTCGACGTAGTCTGCGGATTTCATCTCCTTCTGTAACTCGTGAACCAGTTGAGGCTCACGGGGCGATCCGGTGAATAAGCTGCTCTCCACAATAGACGTTTCGGGACGTGGAACACCTTGTTTGCCGTAATGGGGAGGAGTGATTTCCGACAGAATCTGCTTTTCTGCAAATGCAAGTCTGTGCGCTTGAAGATAAGCTCGCCCACTGTCTTGAGCAAGAGAATCGATTAGAGCATTACAGAGATCAAGCTGTTTTCTTCCGTCGGTCTCTTGCCGCAGAGCGCTAGCGATGATTTTCCCCAGAAACGCTGCCAAACGAGAGGGCTGCTCCTCAGCATCAATTCTCGAGAGTACCACACGGAGATCAGGGTTGCGCTGAACAATGTCCCGCAACTTCTCATCAAAAAAAGCATCGTAGATGCCAGGAGGAAGAGTATCTATATCTTCGCCAGTATGTGACATGGATCTGCTGCCTCTTTGGAAACCTTCAAAATCAACCCGGAGATTCTGCTGTGTGGTTGATCATTATCAGCCCTGTAATCCTCAGGAGCGTTTGATGATCGGAAAGACTGTGAACCAAACACGGCCCTCGTAATGCTTCATACGCTGCCAACTCACAGCCTGTCGGCTCGGACGTCTTACCTACGTTGAAATAACTGGTGAGCTTCGCACTGTGCAAACGGTTGCAAGCTTGGGGTACACGTCTCTAGGATGATTAGCCTGCCAGTTCTCCATAAGCCGGAACGGCTCACGAACCCTTGAACTCCCAAAACCGTCTTTTCCGTTTTACCCCCTCCCCCATTAAATTTCAAGGGAAAAGGGCAAAAGAAAGGCGATCGGTAACGGGTCATAGGTTATAGGAAGAAGCTTTCTTCCATCTTTTCCCATAACCTATGACCTAACACCCATAACCTGCATCTCTCATTCTCCCATCCCTCGGTGACAACACTATGGCACAGTCCAAAAGACAGCTTGAACGGCTTGAGCCGCTTGAACGGGAAAGGCTGTGAAAAGCTATCATCAACAAAATCATGGGATTCTCGCTCCCGCGCAGCGGGAGTGCAAAGGCGGCCTAATCGTGGAAGGCTCCGCGATCAGGCCGCGTCTTATCTCTGTGAACTCTGCGGCCTCAATCCCGCAGAAGGCGGGAGGGCGTGAGACAGGCCTTTTCGCTTTGAGCAAGATTTGTTTTGATCGAAATGCATTCAGAGAAGTTTTACGAGGTCGGCGGGTGATATGATCCTTATCCCCTTGAATCCCTTCAATTCAAGAAGGTCCCGGTCACCGCTCACCAGATACCGGGCTTTCCCGCTTACCGCACAGGCCAGGAACTTGTCATCATCGGCGTCTCTGCACACGCCTGTCACGCTTTCTGTCGCATCCACCACTTCGAAATAGGGGAGGACCTCATCTTCGATGAGAAATGAGACTTCATCCTTTGAAAGCGAGAGCTTCGGATATCCCAGCACGTCAACAAACTCCCGAAATGTCTCCGGGGAAAGCAGCGGCATGATCTTTGTTTCCCTCCACGCGGTCCGGATCGACGATAACCGTCCTCCGAAGAACAGGGTAGATACAAGTACGTTCGTGTCGAGGACTACCCTTACTCCTTCTTTCTTCTTGCCCATCGAATAGCGTCCTTCACGTCTTCCCCGGTTATCCCGAGCTTCTCCATTTTGTCCCTTATCCCCTTGACCGATGATGTCACCGGGGACAACTTGACCGGCGTAAGGACGATGGAACTCTCCTTCACGACCACATCGAAGTAGTCGATCTCCGGAAACTGCCTCGCTATCTCCCTGGGCAGGGTGACCTGGTTCTTCGAAGTCTTCTTTGCAAGCATTCCTTATCTCCTTACAGTAAGTATGCCTTGTTTCCTTTCTCATCTCAATACTTTTCTCCACCGAGGTACTCTTTCTCGAAACGGAAAGTAATACACAAACAGCCGTCATCGAGAACGGCCCGGCTGACTTCATTCCCAGGAGGTAACCGTGACTAGAAGCGAAAAGGAAACACTTGCGAAGGCAGTGCGGACGTTGTACGACAGTTCCACAGAACCTTCGGGAGCGGGAGTGCAAGGGCGGCCTGATTGTGGAAGCCTCCGCGATCAGGCCGCGTCTTTTCTCTGCAAACTCTGTGGGCTTGAGTCCCGTCAAAAACGCGACGGGCGTGAGGCAAGTCTTTGTCTTTTGTCTCTTCCTTTCAACCGGTCGCGATGAATGTTCTGGGGGTCAGTATTCGGAGGCGGAAGGGGAGGTCCCGGATGTCCAGCAAGTCCCTGTTCACGGTGATCAATACGTCGGCGCCGGCTTCGGAGCAACACTCCAGCAGCATGTTGTCCTTTGGGTCCGGGCAGATCTTCAATACGTTCCGGGGGAACACGACCCTTGCCATCGATACGAAGGCCGCTATTCCGGCGATCAGTCCCTTGAACTGTTCCCTGCCGTCTTTGCGTGTTCCGAAGAGCGCCTCTGGTACGTCACGGTATTCGTCGAGCAGCGTCGGCGAAACACAGATCTCCGCTTCTTCGAAGGCCTTCATCAAAGCCGTTTTCGGCGGACCGCCAAAGGCGAAGGCCGAAACCACTACGCCCGTGTCGACAACGACCCTAAGCTTTCTTTTCGTAAGCCTTTCTCCTGATCGTTTTCACCGCGTGGTCGATATCTTTCATCGTGAGAGTACAATTCTTCAGTGCTTCTCCGGCAACTTTGAATGCCGCGTCCAGCCTGTCCCTGGGCGACAGGACCGCCAGGACATAGTCTCCCGGGTCGATCTTCGTTTCCATGTCTACCATATTGCCACCTTATGCGCAGGTTCTCCCTTTATCAGGGCACGATGGGGTTAATCCTACCAAACGCTCCGGGGCGGAGTCAATAATGACACCAAAAAAAAACGGCTCAAAAGTGGCAAATTGGCAGGATATTCGGGCTGAAAGGCCTTGAAATGTCAGTCCCGGTCTCAATGACGTCCAACTCTTGCCGACTTGGGGCCTCCCCAAAAGAGGACACACCCTCCGAACGAGGGGAAACGTGAGACAATCTCTATCATTCACTTAAGTTATGCTCGACAAAGGCGATACAAGTTTTGATGGCGTTCCACAAAGAATAATGGAATAATGCCATGGGGGCAAAGACTTTGGAGGCATTGGCGGGTCATCGACCGGGGAACTGATCTGTACCTGTTCTGCCGGCAGCAGCGCTATCCACATAGAATACACTCGAATCCTGCCGGGACATGAAAAGTGAACTCGTCATACTGATCTCGGAGGCAATGGTCGTCTACTTCCTGGTGCTGTGGGCGCATTCCTTGCGTGATCGATTCGGGCTGGCCCATTTTTACGCGCTGATGGGAGGGATCACCGCGGTCATGTCATGGGTCACCGATGCCGGTGTCACGGTACAGGTCTCGGGCATCACATTCATGGTCGGGTCCACCGTCTTTTACACGTCGCTGTTGCTGGGAGTCTTTGCCGTGTACATATTTGACGGGCCCCGTGCCACCCGCATTGCCATATCGACCGTCGCCGGGGTGTCCGCAATGGTGCCGCTCATAGCGCTGACGCTGCATCTGCAGACAAAGGTCATGGGCAGCAATCCCCTGGCTTATGTTCCCATCCCGAGCTTCAGGATCAATGCCGCTTCGGTGGCCACCACCGTGGCGGACCTGATCTTCCTGGCCATAGCATGGGAATTTCTCGGCAAGACCAGGTTCAACCGGCTCTGGTTGAGGGCCTTCATTACCCTGCTGGGGGTGATGTGGCTGGATGTGCTCCTCTTCGCCACGGGTGCCTTCCTGGGCAATCCCGACTATGTGAACATCATGAAGGGCACCCTGCTCAGCCGCTTCATCATCGCGGTCTTCGCCTGTCCCTTCCTCTATCTGTATCTGAACTGGCAGAATTCAAAGAAAGGCAACCCGATCGAGAACCGGCCCGTGCTCGCCATCCTCAAGGAGGTGGCCGAGATAAGGATGGAGCTCAACCTTGCACAGAAGGAGATCCGGCTCCGCCAGGAGGCTGAGAGGAGAAACGAGGAGTTGATCGGGGAACTTCAGCGGACACTCTCGGAGGTCAAAACCCTGCGCGGCTGCCTGCCGATCTGCTCCCACTGCAAGAAGATCCGCGACGACCAGGGATACTGGCAGCAGATCGAAACATACATGCGCGACCACATTGACGCCGAATTCTCCCACAGCATCTGCCCCGACTGCGCCAAAAAACTCTATCCCAACCTGGTCAGGAGAAAGTCAAAGAAATAATGCCCGCATTCCTGAAACTTGAAACTTGAAACGATCTTCACTTCCTGAGACGTGAAACCTGGGACTTGAAACTGTCTTCACTCCTCCCCCACGCGCTCCCAGGTGGCCGAGGTGACTTTCCATTCCCCCGATATCTTGTTCAACGAGACGTCGAACCGATAGACACCGAGCGATTCGGGGATGACGTCGGCGGGTGAACCCGTCTTCTTCCCGCTCGTCAGGATGGTCTGGAAGGACGCCCTGGCGGACGCTCCGTCGACGGATACCCTCAGGTAGTTGATGTACACGGTTATCTTCGGATGTCCCAGGAAATAGCCGAGCAGGACCCTTCTGATGCCTTCGCGGTTGAACCCCTGGGGGTCGCTGTACGTATCCGCAAGGGCGTTGACTACCTTTCTCACCTCCTTTTCTTCGGCCGCCGCCTGCACGTCCGTGATGACCTTCTTCACCTTGTCCTCTTCCGTCTGACGGTTGCAGCCGCAAGCAAGCACGGCGGCAACCGCAAGGAGAACAAGGCAGCTCGCTACGAAACGTTTCATGACAGGCATTCACCACCCTCTTCCGAAGGAAAGACGCGTTGCATCCACAATGATAACACCCTTTCCGGCCTCGATGCGAGGATCAAAATGGTCTTTCCATCAAGGACGAACACAGGTGCTGTCTTTTTGCCGGGCATCATTTTCGTTCACGGGAAGTAATACCACAGAAATCCCGAACCAGGAGGACTCCGGATGACGGTCAATTGGATACGCAAATGTATTGGTTATGGCGCGCTTTTCACCGTTCTCGTCGTGATGCCTTGCCCCTACCTTTCGGCGCCTGCCGCGAACGCAGCGGAGCGGGAGAGGCCTGAATGGGTTCATTTCGGAACATGCACCGCCCCCGGTGATGCCGCCTGCGCCGGGTGGCCGGAGGAAATGGACAGCATCAGGTCCGTAAAGGACGGACGGGATACGTTCATTTACAGCATTGTCTACGAACCGGAAGAGGGCTATGCCTACGGGTATTTCAGGCAGATCAGGTCCGGCAGACTGCATTTCTCCATCATCACCGGAAAGCCTTCTTACGAAGATGGCATCATGCCCATTAAGGTGGTCGTGGAGGACAACAACCCCCTTGTCGTTATCTATCAAAACTGGTACTTCGGGCGATACGATCTGGGAATCTTCGATGGCCGGTCGTATTCCGAATTCGGTCTGGGGAGCCACAAACCGGTGTTTGAGGACCTCGACGGGGATGGCATGTACGAGACGATGGTTCACCTGTACATACCTGTGGTCTCGCCCTGTAAAGATGTTACGGAAGTCATATCCGATCTCGATGCGGACGGTCCCATCCTTGCCATCTATCGCCACACACCCGATTTCGTCCGTGTAAAGGGCAAGGGATTCGAAAAATACTTCGTGGCCCATGCCAAGGAACTCATCGAAAAAACGTATCCCCGATGGATGGAGAAGGCGACGGCTTCCGGCATGACGGAAAAGGTAAGGAAACAGCTCGACTACATCGTGGAGAACTGGCTCGCCACGATCGAGAGCACACAAGATGTCACGATCATCAAGAATGCTTTGAAGAAGCTCAAAGAACTCCCCTACCCCTCTCCATTGGCAAAGAAGGGAACGATAGAGAGGCTCGTTAGACAGGGATACCCCATGCTGAAACAATAGGCAAAGGAGGAAACGATGGGAAGATCACCCCTTAACAGGAATCAGA
Organism: Syntrophobacterales bacterium Delta_02; assembly: GCA_001603955.1. Taxonomy (GTDB): domain Bacteria; phylum Desulfobacterota; class Syntrophorhabdia; order Syntrophorhabdales; family Syntrophorhabdaceae; genus Delta-02. Next base: position 39,929 of record LVAA01000012.1, read on the forward strand.
CACGGAATGCAAGGTACATACTCGAGAGGGCACAGCAGGCAGGGTTGTCAAAGGACGACGGTTACACCGCCGCGTGGTTTGCGTTTGCGGAATCGAGTCTTGGCGAGAAGTTGAACGGGCGAGGCACCATCAGCGGCATGTATCACTATACGCAGGGTGCGTGGGATACCAGGGCCGGCACTTACAAGTACGACCCGAAAGAACCCGACCGGAATTCCAGGTTCAAAGGTTTCCCATGGAAGACAAACAAGGACCAAACCAGCGCGCAGGTCACCGTCTTGCTGGCGGACCTGGAGCGATACAGAAAGGAATTCGACCGCCTGATGGACGGAACTGATCCTGAAACGCTATTCAGGAAAGATCCCCAAGGTTTGAAGGCATGGGAAAGATTCATCGATCCTGCCAACGATGTCCCCTTCACCTTTGAGGACTATGCCTACCTGCGGCATAACACATCCGTCGACCAGACAAAGAGGGTGAACGGCCTCAGGACTGGCGACCCTGACGGCGCCTATGAGGCCATCCGGGAGGAGACCAACATCGTCTACAACCCGGGATACGAACCGGGACAGTACTCGACCGGATCCAAAGACCTCTCCGAGGGGTTGGCAGGTCTGCCGGGCACCACGACTTCACCCGCAAACATCATCAGATCCGATGAGGACGAAGACCAGTACTTCGGCCCCTCACCCGGAATGTAATAAACGATGCCGAAGAGGACCCGGCATCGCGATGTCCGGACTTGTTGGAGCCACTCGTCCGCCGGCACGGCGTCTTGTCAGGTATGTACCTGATATGATAATGTAGATTACCTGCCGCAGTGATCGAGGGAACTACTTCTCCGGCAGGAAAAGGTCTCCTTGATGGAAACGTCGAAGATCAAGGTTCTTATACTTTTCGCCCATCCCCGCTTCGAAAAATCCAGGGTAAACAGGGCCCTTGTCAAGGGGGTCTCAAACCTGCCAGGCGTCACCCTCCATGATCTTTACGAGGAATACCCGGATTTCAACGTGGACGCGAAGCGGGAAAAAGAATTCCTTCTCAACCACCAGATCATCATCTGGCAGCACCCCTTGTACATGTACGGGGCACCGGCCTTGCTCAAACAATGGATCGACATGGTACTGGAACATGGCTGGGCCCACGGCGAAGGCGGCAATAACCTCAGGGGCAAAGTCGCCTTCAACGCGCTGACGGCGGGCGGAACGAGGGATGCCTACGTGTCAGGCGGACACGGGTACACCCTTCGAGAGTTTTTCATATCCTTTGAACAGACGGCGCGCCTGTGCAACATGGTCTACCTGCCCCCTTTTGTCGTGCACGGCACGTACCTCCTCACAGACCGGCAGGTGGAGGAATACGGACGGGTCTATCGCAACCTTCTCGAGCAACTGACAAAGGGCGGAACGGGCCTGAGGGACATCCTGGAGCACGAGTATCTCAACGACTGGCTTGAAGCCGGGAAGGAGCAGGCCGACCGATGAACAACGGTTTTCTCCACGATGCGCTGATCTATCTTGCGGCCGCCATCGTGTTCGTACCCATCGCAAAGAAGCTGGGGATGGGTTCGGTGCTGGGCTACCTTCTGGGCGGCATTATCATCGGCCCTTTCTTTCTTGGCTTTGTGGGCCAGGAGGGCAAGGACATCATGCACTTCGCCGAATTCGGCGTGGTGATGATGCTCTTTCTCATTGGTCTTGAACTGGAGCCCGCCAGCTTCTGGAGGATGCGCAAGCTCATCGCTGGAACGGGAGCGGTTCAGCTGTGCGCCACGACGCTGTTATGTTTCGGCGGTCTCCTTGTCGCAGGTTTCTCCTGGCAGGCGGCCCTTGCCTGCGGCCTGGCCTTCTCCATGTCGTCCACCGCGATAGTGATGCAGACCCTGCGCGAAAAAGGACTGACGAAAACCGAATCTGGAAAGTCTTCCTTCGCTGTCCTGCTTTTCCAGGATATATCAGTCATACCGATCCTTGCCTTCCTGCCCCTTCTGGCCATGTCGCCTGCGCCACAGACGGTGGAAGGGCACAGAACGCTTCTTGAAAACTTGCCGGGATGGGCACAGACCGTGACACTGATAGGAGCCGTGGTTGCCGTCATTATCGGCGGGCGGCTTCTCATAGTGCCCTTCCTGCGATTCATTGCCCGGATACGCCTCCGTGAACTTTTCACCGCCGCCGCACTCCTGATCGTCATAGCCACCGCCGACCTGATGGTAATAGTGGGCCTCAGTCCGGCCCTGGGGACATTCCTGGCCGGTGTGGTCCTCGCCAACTCTCAGTTCCGCCACGAACTGGAGAGCGACATTGAACCCTTTAAGGGTGTGCTGCTCGGCCTGTTCTTCATAGCCGTGGGGGCTTCCATCAATTTCAGGCTTATCCTCAACAATCCCCTTACGGTCACTGCCCTCGTCCTGGGCGTTATCGTCGTCAAGGCCTTCGTGCTCAACATGACGGGCAGGGTGTCCCGCCTCAGTTTCGATCAGAATTCCATCTTCACCCTGGGGCTGTCCCAGGTCGGTGAGTTCGCCTTTGTCCTTTTCGCTTTTATTGCTCAACTCCGTATCCTGTCAGGTCACTGGTCGGATATGATGATGGGTGTCACAGCCATCAGCATGGCGGTGACACCTTTGCTGCTTCTCGTGAACGAGCGGCTCATCCTCCCGAGATTCGGGACGAAAGAGACCCAGGAGGAAAGGGAAGCGGATCAGATCGAAGGTGAGCATTCCGTGATCATTGCCGGGTTCGGACACTTTGGCAGCACAGTCGGCAGATTCCTGAGAGCAAACGGTGTCCACACAACCATCCTGGACAACGATTCCGACAGGGTGGAACTGCTGAGGAAAATGGGGTTCAAGGTCTTTTATGGCGACGCCACGAGGATAGACATCCTGAAATCGGCCGGGGCCGAACATGCCAAGGTCCTCATCGCCTCCATCGACTCACCGGAGATCAACGCGGAGATGGTGGAAAAAACGAAAACGGAATTCCCCCACCTCACGATCATGGTCCGGGCCCGCAACCGGATGGACGCATACGAGCTCATCGACACAGGCGTGAAGAACGTTTATCGCGAATCTCTGGAAACATCGGTACGGATGGGAGTTGACGCGCTTGTCCACCTCGGTTTCAGGAAATATACCGCCACCAGGGCAGGCCAGAATTTTATCAAGTACGACGAAGCCGCACTCCCCCGCCTGGCCGCTCATCGCCACGACCAGGAGGCATACATATTCAACACCCGTGAAGAGATCTCTGTCCAGGAAGAACTGCTCACGAAGGACCACATGGACAACCCGGCCATAAACGACCACGCCTGGGACAGGAAAACGTAGATTTCAGGGTTTTCGTATGATCACTCATCGCATTCGCCGGTTGTTTTCTATTTCCCGAAAAGGTCTTTCAACCGGTCGCCGATGTCCTCCAGGACTTCTCCGGCTTTTTCGGAGACCTTCCCGGGGAGGCCTTTTTTCTTCTCAAACCTGACACCCTTTTTCGCTGCGGCAATGGCCGCCGCGCAGGAGTTTTCGTCGTCGGATGCCCCTCCTGCCAGCGCCGCGGCGATGCCAGCAGGGCCAAAAAGTGTTATTGAACCGATTATCTTGCCCAGGCTGATCGCGGTCTGGGCGGGGTCGATCACCAGCCGGGGATGCGCCAGTGTGCCGCGGAGCCTGAAAGGCCTCGTCAGTTCCCCCGCGCTTATTCCCAGTTTGCCGAACAGGTCGGCGCCAATACCCTCCTTGGGGACAGGTTTGAGGGAAAGGTTCAGCCTTTCCGTCCTCAGGTTGATGGTACCGGAACCCACTACAACCATGTACTGCGTGTTCAACACGAGGGTGGTGGCCCGCACCAGACCGTTTTTCATGCTGAACCCGCCGACGAAGCAATTGACCCTGGTGTAGTCGCTCTGTTTCTCGAAGGGATTGAGCAATCGAAAAAGGCCCGTCGACAGGTCACCGCCAAGGAGTTCTATGTACCTGTTGTGTATCCGGCCCTTTCCCATCCGGATAACGGCCCTGCCTGTCATACTCCCCATCAACGCCGCCACGGAGGTTCCCCGGGCGTTCACGTCGATGTCCGTGTCAAGGTTCCCCTCGACGTTTTTCAGCGCCTTGATGATGTTTCCCGGATACCTGATATCCACCTTGCCGAGTTTGATGTTTGAAGCCCACAGCACAGTCTTGCCCTGCGGCCTGAGGGAGAGCCGGATATCGACCGTGCCTTTTCCCAAGCCTGCCTTGAACAAATTCACGTCGAGCGATCTGTCCTTGAGGACAAGGCCAAGATCAAGGTTGCTGAGAACCATATCAGGCAGGAGGACCTCGGCGGTCTTGAGCTTCATATCGACGTCTACCTTGTCGAGGCCTTCCAGGGGCAAGGGTTTGTTCGAAAATACCCTGTTTCGTTTCGTCGATCCCGCCTCAGTCTCCCCTGACAATTTGATATGGGGACGGAGGTCCAGTTTCCGGGCGGAGAGTTCCGCCTTCACCGCCGGCCTTTTTCCTGCCAGACCAAGTTCGAGCAAGCCGGAGATATCGTTTTCGCCCTGGATGATCCGAAGGCTGGAGATGGAATAGGAGTCAGGACCCGTATCCATTATTCGACCCGAGATGTCCAGGGGGCCCTTGAGTCGCGGCGGCAGATCCAGGACGCGGCTCAAGCGTTCGGGATCTCTGGCCTGGAGCCTGAAGTCCAGTTTCATCCCGCGCCGTGCCAGGGGGTTCATGACGCTGCCGTCAAGAGAAAGGACCGCGCCCGCCGCGTGCACCGTGAGCTTGACAGGCCAGGCAGCGGAAGGGTCCGCCAGGATGGAAAGAGAACCCACCGTCCCTTCGGCTTCAAAGGATTCCCTGTCGTACGAACCGTTCGTCCGGATCCGAATGCCACCTCCCAGCGGCCCCGTTGAACTCGCGGTGAGACTGGCCACGTCAACCCCATAGCTTTTCTTCGATGCGTGACCGACGTAGGTCACGCGACCCTTTTCCACCCGCATTTCCTTGAAGGTTATCCTCGAAAGCTTCCAGCCGCCCGCTTCCGTCCCCTTCCCTGCCTGAGACGGCTTCATCTCCTTCTCTACCGAGAAATTCGACCTGCCCGCGGCGTCCGTCTCCAGGAGGATCTCGGGCTCGACAACGACCAGGCGAACGATGTCAAGCTGATGGGTCAGAAGGGGAAAGAGCCTCACCTTTATCTCGAACCGCTTTACCTTCGCCATGTCAGGCTGAGATCCCCAGGACACATTCCGGACACTCGCATCCCGGACAACAAGGGTGGGCGAGAGGCCTATCTTCAAGCTGATGTTGCCTCTCAGGGTCAGCTCTTTCCCTGTGGCGCTCGCCACCGCGCTCTGGATCTCAGGCTTGAGAGTGTTGTAATCGTAACCGGAAAGGATGGCGAAGATGGTCAGAACGGCCAGGAGCAAAACCGCAAGCACCGCCGCCACAACCCATTTCCATTTCGACGCAACTATACCCATCACAGGCTACCTTAAAACAATATGTTTACCTCGTGGGAATACGTCAAGAACCGAGGGCCATCAGCGCAACGCCCGGAAGGCCGCAGGCGCCGCCCCCCCAACGCTCTCCTGGATCCCGGCCTCCGCCGGGATGACGACAAAAACACACAACCACAGGAACAAAGAAACAAAACCGCAAACAACCAAGCCATCTCGAACCTTTCCAACAGCCCCACGCCTCCAACGCCTCTAACGGTTCAAGCGGTTCAAGCGGCTCAAGCGGTTCACCGGTCGAACCGGCTCCTGTAAAGCTCGATCTTTTCCTGCGGCCATTGCATGCAAACCGCCGGCTTTGCCTTCAGCACCTGGTGCATGCAGGCGTCGTTGCATGACGGGGCGCAATGGATTATCTCGTCTTCGCGGCCTTCACTGACCTTGTTCGGCCACTCGGGGTCCGCCCAGAGGACCCGCGCGAGACCCAGCAGATCGGCCTTACCCGTCGCCAGGATCTCTTCCGCCGTCTTTCCCGAGGATATCCTGCCCGCGGCTACGACCGGCACCGCTACATTCTTCCTGATTGCTTCCGCCAGGTCCGCCATGTAGCCTTCGTTCCGCGACCTTTCGACGATCTCCGGCAGAGTGAAAGACTCATAGGTACCGCCCATCACTGAAATGTAGGCAACCCCGGCATCGGGCAGGGCTCTGGCAAATTGGGTCGATTCGTCGAGCCTGAGACCGTCGGGGAGCCATTCGTCCGCGAGGAAACGGTATCCTACGGGAAAATTCCCTACCACGTCCTTGACCGCATGCAGGACCTCGAGCGGAAATAGCATCCTGTTCTTGAGGGCACCTCCATAGTTGTCGTTCCTCTTGTTCGTCCGCGGGGACACGAATTCCGACAGCAGGTACCCGGTGCCTCCATGAAGTTCGACCATATCGAAACCGGCCTTCTTCACCCTCAGGGCTGCCTCGGCGAATTTGCCGCGCACACGCCTGATGTCAGCCAGGTCCATGGACCGGGGGATCTTGCCAAAGGTTTCGACGGCGGACGGGGCCAGGGGAGAATCACCAAGGGAAAAACGCCCTCCGTGATTTATCTGGACACAGGCAACGGCCCCTTCATCCTTGATGGCCGAGGCAAGCTTCGACAGTCCGGCGAGATTGGCATCCGTATCACTCCTCAGCATCCTGCTTGCCCCGCTTCCGGCCGGGTGGTCGACGGTGGTGTTCTCGACAACCACCATCGCGGCCCCGCCTTTCGCCATGGAACGATAGTGCTCCAGCATAAGAGGCGACACACCGCCATCCTGGTCCGCGTAGCCCAGGTAAAGGGGAGCCATGGTGATCCGGTTCTTCAAGGTGATCCCGCCGACAACGATGGAAGAAAAAACATGGGAATACATCATCGCACGCTCCTCCTTACCACAATAATAAAAGACCGCCCCCCTCAAATTCAACCCCATTCGCCGCCAACCCGCCACTTGTGGCAGGTAATCGCACCGCGAGCTATCTTCCTTAACGCTCAACAGTCTGTTGACAAAGTCATTTTCTGCGTCATTTCGGTGAAGGGGGGCGGAATGACAGGAACGAGACGCCTGCCCGCCCAAAAGGCTGGTTCTTCCCGTTCAAGCGGTTCAAGCCGTTCAAGCGGTTCAAGCCAGCCTTTATGTCAGTCTCTTCCTTACCGCTTCCGCGATGGCCTGGAGGGTGTAGGGTTTCTGGATGAAATGGGCGTCGTCGAGGGAGGAGAGGTCCTCGTCTCCGCCGTCCTGCCAGTAACCCGAGGCAAAGAGCACTTTTACGCCGGGGTCGATCTTCTTCATCTCGCTGTAGACCTGTCGACCCGATCTTCTGGGCATGATCACATCCAGAAGCACCATGTCTATTTCGTCTTTTCGCTCCCGGAAGATCTGCAGCGCCTCGTCGCCATCCTCCGCGAGGAGGATGCTGTAACCCAGCTCTTTAAGGATGGTTCCGGCGACCTCCCGCATGGCCGCTTCGTCGTCGACGATGAGCACAATCCCCTCCCCGCGGGGCGGGCCCTGCTCCGTACCTGCTTCTTTCTCAAGACCTGCGTCTTGCAGGCAGGGAAGAAAGCAGTTGAAGATCGTGCCGACACCGGGGGAAGAGATGACGTCGATGAAACCTGAATGCAGGCGTATGATGTTGTAGACAACGGCCAATCCCAGTCCTGTCCCCCTTCCCGTGCCCTTCGTCGTGAAGAAGGGGTCGAATATCTTGGGCAGCATCTCCTCCGGGATCCCCACACCGTTGTCTTCGACGGAAAGGAACCAGTACGGATCGGGACCTGCATCGGGGTGCCGGGACAGGAATCCTTTGTCCGGCTTGACCTCGTTCAGCGACACCACGATCTTGCCGCCTTCCTCGCCGCCTTTCTCTCTCATTATCGTGAGGGCGTGGGACGCGTTGATACAGAGATTGAGGACGATCTGCTCTATCTGTACCTGGTCGGCCCATATCATCGCCTTCGTGTCGGGATATCTCGCCTCGAGGATCACTACCTTGTCGAAGGTGTTCTCACATATGTGAAGCACGTTCTTCACGACGACATTGAGATCGACGGGGGAGAACGCGGTCTCTCTCCTGCTCGAAAGGGTCAGGAGCTGCTTGACAACGTCCGCGGCCCTGCTGCTTGCCTTGTCCATGGTCGCCAACATCTCCGAAAGCTCTTCGGCCGGGATGACCGATCCCGATTTCAGCTTGTACTGGAGGAGGGAAACGTTCCCGATGATGCTCCCGAGGATGTTATTGAAATCATGAGCTATTCCGCTCGCGAGCGTGCCGATGGTCTCCATCTTCTGTGCCTGCTGCAGAAGGCCCTCCTTCTTTTCGAGCTCCGTCACGTCGTCCATCCTGACGACCACACCGCTGATACCGTCGGCCATGAGGGGATAGATGGACACATCCTTGTACCGCGTTTCTTCGCGATCGAACCGGTGGCCGTAGAGATGCACGACTTCATTGGTCTTAATGACCCTCTCTATCGCCTCCTTGAAGCCGTCGAAGAAATCCGTTGCCCGCCAAAGGTTCTTTCCCAGCGCGTCATCGGATGAGATGTTCGTCGCCACCTCCGTCGCATGATTCCACTGCGTGACCGTTCCGTTACGGTCGACGGAAACAAGCATGGAAGGCATGGATTCGATGATATTGCCGAGGTAGCCCCTTGTCCTGCGCAGTTCTTCCTCGTTACGCTCTATCTCGCGGAGCATGTCGGCTATGCTCTCATAAAGTATGCCGATCTCGTCGTTTGACCTCTTCTTCAGTTTGGCCGAATAATCCCTGTCCTTCGTGATGTGCCGCGATACGTCCGCGAGGGTCAGGACCGGGGATATGAGCATCTTCTTCACGACCACGAAAATGACCACGATCATGGAAAGACCGATGAGTGCAAAGGCTACGGTCAGGTTGAAGCGCCTGCGAAGGATCTCGGCGTTCACGTAGCGCTCGGTGTAAAAGATCTCGAAAAAGCCCACGATGAACTCACGGTGAAACACGGCATAGTAGGCCCTTCGGATGTTCTCCGAACCCGCGGGGATGACAAACATGACCGGCGGGGTATTGTCCTCGATGACCTCCATCGTATGAAGGTCCTTTCTCAGGCTGTCAAGAAATCTTCCTGATTCATCGCGAATATTGACGGCGACGATGTCCCTGTTCGTCAGTACAGCCCGGTTGACATAGGCAATCTCCGTTGTCGCCATCTGCCACATTGGAACAGCGTAGGCAAGCCGACCGATGTCCCCCAGGCTTGAAATGGTATCCTCCAGTTCCCCCTTTAACCCCTCCCTGTTCCTCCTGTCAAAATACAGGATGGACGCCATACTGATCGCGGACACGGCAACGACCAGTATCATTATGAGCTTCGCGAGGATCTTTCTCCTGAATATGTCCACGAACGCTTCCTTTCCCTCAAACGGCCCGGGGGCCGAGTCCCGCACGGGAGTCAATCGGGCCGGTCCTTTTCAATAATCTTCGGCGTATCGCGAGAAAAATCAATTGTCGGGGGGCGGTTCTTCCTGCCGGGTCAGATCGGAGCGGGAAACGCCGTATTTTCGCAGTATGTCCTTGTACTCCTTCGTGCCCTTGAAGTCTTTGAGATTCCTGGAAAACTCTACCACCAGCCCGTAGAGATCGTGCCATTTGGAAAAACCCACGTAAAGCCTCTGGCTATGAACGGGAGGACTCAGAAAGCGGATCGATCCCGCGACGCCGAGGTCGCCGGCAACACCCCTGATGACCGCCTCGTTCTCGATACCGAGAGAGAACCTGCCACTGACGACCATCTTGATGAGCCGGCTGGCGTTCGCCACTTCTTCCTTCTTCAGGTAATCCGCGTTGTCAAAGGCCGCCCCATAGCTGAAACCCGCGATGACACCGATGGTATATCCCTTCAGGTCCTTCAAGGAACCCCCATACCGGATCTGGTTGTCCCTCCTGGTAAAGAGGGAGGTCCGGGAAATACCTATGTGCTCCTTGGGGAATATGGTGTATCGCGCACGTTCCTTGGTCTTGAGAAGCGATATGAGAACATGCGCCTTGCCCTCTTCAAGCATTTTCAGGCACCGCTTGAAAGGAAATAGCTGGAACACGGCCTCGATGCCCATCCTCTTCATTACGGCCCTGAAGATCTCTATCTCAAAACCCCTGGCGTCATTGCCTTCCTGATAGGTGTACGGATACCATTCCGTGTACACCACGTTCAGTCTACCGGGACGGGGGCTTTCGCCGAACACCGCGTTGTTGAAGGAAAGAAACAGGAAGAAAACAATGCACGCATACAAGAATGCCTTCATCATGAAAATTTCTACCATAATTGCCACTCACATTGCCACCCCGCACCCGTCATCCCCGTATCGAGACCCCCCACGGAACAACTCCCTTCTCGATCTGCTTGCCATTTGCCTCACCTGATATTACAATCTGTGGTGACAAATAGCGCCGGGCGTCCGGAGACGGGGACCGAGGCGCATCAATTAAGGAGTGATAACGAGAATGAAGAAAAGGTCCGGATCTTTCGTGTACGGAGTGCTCATCGCCATCGTCTTCGTTGCCTCGGGCGCCATCGCCGGGGAAAAGGGATCATCCGAAGACACCCTGAAGCAATTCTTTGACAGTCAGAAGACACCGGTCGAAACGATCGCGGACAATCCCGCGGCGATGAAGGACTACGTTTCTTCGGCCAAGGACGTCAATGCCCGCTATAAGAACGGAAACACCCTGCTCCATTACGCGGCGAACAGGGGATACCTGGACGTGGCCGCCCTGCTCTTGAAGAAAGGGGCTGATATCAATGCCCGGGACAAGGACGGAAGGACGCCTCTCCATGAAGCTATGGCATATCGCCGGTACGATGTCGCACGGTTCCTTGTCGAGAATGGCGCCGATATGAGCATGAAAAACAAGGATGGCGAGACTCCGCTCATCAGTATCGTATTCATGGATGACAGGAAACTGGCCGTCGACCTCGTCGATTTTTTCATAGAGAAAGGTTTCAACGTCAGCCGCTCCGCCGATGCAAAGCTCCTCAACGAATCCATCGGAAGGGGTCATCATGACGTCGCCGTCATCCTCCTGGAAAAAGGCGTGGCCTTCGATGACTCGTCACTTCGCGACGCCGCGGGAATGGGATATGAGGACATCTTTGCCATCCTTCTCTCCCGTGGGGCGGACCCCGGGGACAAGGGTATCCTTCGCGCCGCCGCTGCCTCCGGGAACGTCGGCATCCTGAAGACCCTGCTGGAAAAAGGGCAGAGACCAACCGCGGACGATGTCGACCTCGCGCTCTACAAGGGAAGGCGGGATGCCGCCGTCCTTCTCAACGATGCGCTGAAAAGATCGGGCGGTCAAGAGATCGACCTCACGGCAAGATGCCGGATGAAACCGGACCCCGGACCGTGCATGGCTCTCTTCCATGCGGGATACTACAACGGGATAGCGAAGACGTGCCAATCTTTCATATACGGAGGCTGCGGCGGAACGGTTCCTTTCGAATCGGAGGACGCGTGCAGAAGGGTGTGTGAGAGCGGAAAATAATGTTGGACAGGTACTGATCCAGATCAAGGAAAAGAGGAGAATATGAAGATCGACTTTACGAAGAAACAGTTTGAAACGTTGCTGAAGGCCGTATACCTGGGGGCCAGGACGGTCAATGCCTATGAAGATGACCTAGAAGGAAATGAGTACGTTGAACTCCAGAAGTATATCTTCGGTTTCGCCAGGGATTTCGGAATCGAGAAATACGCTGACTACGACGAAAAAGAGAAAACGGCCTGGCCCTCCGCCGCTCTTGAAGAAGATGAGGTCCTGAACGAACTTATCGACCGCTACGACGATTTCACGTTCCTTGACAAGCTCATCTACAATCTTGCGGGACGGGATATGCTCGACAAACACGGAGCCAAAGCCCTGGAAAAGATGTCCGACGATGAATTCTTCAAGGAGGAAGAGGTCTTCGCCGAGAAATACCGGAAAGAATTCGCAAAGAGCGGGATAAAGAACCTCACGGTATCCAGAGAGAAATAAGGGGCCTGTCTTACCTGTATCGGATCGTAAAGAAAATGGTGATGAGCGCGATGATCAGGGCGATACCGTTTGCCGCGATGACGGGCGCCGACCTGATGAGAATACCGTAAACCGACCACAGAACGGAACCGATGACGATCATCAGCGGCAGAAGAAGTGAGACGTCCCTGGCCTCTTTCAATCTCCAGATGCGCAATATCTGCGGCAAGAGCGAAAAGGTCGTGAAACAGGCGGCTACGTAACCGATGATGTCAGCCATCGCCAATGACTGCTTCCTGTTGAATGATACTCTCGATCTTCATGCAGAGGAAAGGGACTTTGTTCAGGACCACATCCCACACAATATCATAGTCCACACCGAGATAGTCGTGAACCAGTCGATCACGCATACCCGCTATCGCTCTCCACTCCAATTCATTGTGTCTTTCCTTCAATTGAGGGGAGACTTTCTTCGATGCCTCTCCGATGATCTCTATACTCCTGACAAAAGCGCGCTTGAGAGTCTCGTCCCTCAGAAAATCGTCCCGGCTCAATCCTCTGCTGGAACTAATGAGGTACCGGGCTTCATCGAGAATATGGCGCAAGTACTCAAGCGACGAGGGCGGCATCCTCGACCTCGTTCAGTATGTGGGCAGCCATGTAAGGGCTAAGCGATTCAACGGTGACAACCTCCACCCGGCGCCCCAGCGCGTCGTCGAGGTAAAAGGACAATTGTATGAAGTGATCGAATGTTTTCTCTCCCGGTTCAAATTCGACCAGGAGATCGACATCACTGTCCGGGCGTTGCTGTCCACGAACAAAGGAACCAAAAAGCCCGATTCTCTTGACGCCAAAAGCTCGTAACCTGGCCTGGTTTTGCTGAAGAATGCGGAAAACATCCTGCTTCGTCATTCCCTTCATTGCTCTCCACCACTATGGATTTTACAGTACAGTTCCGATCGCTGTAAAGCACTTTGACGTCAGACCACAGGGAATTATCTCTTAACGGCGCTCATCATTTCGTCCACAAACCGTTGGGACAGGGCCTCTGGCTCCTGATGTCAATAATGGACCTCACGGGTGAGTCAGTTTATCTTTGGTCCTTCCGCTCAAGCGGTTCAAGCGGCTCAAGCCATTCAAACTGTCTTTCCTAGGCCAGGCACGACACCGATGGGCGGGTTGCTTCGGTTTCTCCTTCCTTTATGCGTTTCAGGAAGTCGAGAATGGTGCGCACGTAGTCGTCCGGGCGTTGCTCGTAGGTGTTGTGGCCGCATTTCGGAAAGACGGCCAGTTCGCCCTTTGGCAGGCCCCGGTAGAAGGCTATTGCCTGTTCGATATAGAATATGGAACTGCGGTCGGGATAGAGGACAAGCGCAGGGCATTGAACCTTCGCCAGCACGGGTCTCAGGTCAAAATACTCCACACCGTACTCCCCGCCGCACCTTGCGAACTGCTCGTATTTTGCCTGGGCCATTTCGCCGTGCCAGTCAATTATCTTGGCCTGGAGCCGCGGCTCGAGGTCCGTGAAATTGATGACGAGCCTTTCGATGTTCAACTGTGTCATGGGCATCTCGCTGTAGCACTGGGTGCTCCCCGTTGCAACGGTCTTTACATCCTCCGGGTAACTCGCCGCATAATCCACCGCGACCACCCCACCCTCGCACTGACCCACAAGATGACAGGGCCCGATGCCAAGGCGCTCCTTCATCGACCTCAATTCGTCCACGCTGTACGCCCTGTACTCGTCGCTCACATAGAAACCGAAGAAATCCGGCCCATCGTCCGACTGCCCGAACCCCCGGCGGTCGTACATCACCACCCGGTAGCCGGCATCCACGAAACGCCCGAAGATGCCCCGCCAGATCTTGAGGCATCCGAACCCATGGTGGAGAAGCATAACGGTCTCCTCCCCTTCCCCATGGACCTCGTAATAGACCTTAAGACCATTGACCACTTCAAAAGGCATGCACACTCTCCCCCAGTCATCGATAACTCAGCCAATTCTGCCACAATCCGCACAGTCTTGCAAGGCCCTGAAGGATGGTTAAAGGGAAAAAGACGGTTGCACGTTTCAAGTTTCAGGCAGAGACAAATAGTCTTTTCACTTGAAACCTGGAACCTGAAACGGTCTTCCTTTCCTGAAACGGTCTTCTACTAGAGGAGACCCATGAGTTCTCTTGCATTGTTCGGGGCGTAGCCCCGGGCGTCGTTGTTGAAGTAGATAAAGACGTCGATGCCGTCGTTAAGGTAGCTTTTTATCCTGTGGGCATCCTCTTCCAGTGTCTTCCTGGGATAGGATGACGCATAGTTGCCCTCCTCCCCGTGGCGCCTCAGGTAGACGAAGCCTGCTGTCACAGGCAGCTCCCTGAGGAAAGGTGGCCAGTCGGCCATGCACATCGCCACGCCCCGTGTCCTGCATGTGTCTGCCACCCTTTCGTTCACCCAGGACCTGTTGCGGAATTCGAGGGCATTCCATACGGGGTATCTGTCGAGATGGATGAGGAAACGCTCCAGCCTGCTTGATTCGATCGAGAAGGAAGACGGGAACTGCCACAGCACCGCGGTGAGCTTCTCCTTCAATGTAAAGGCTCTCGCGAAAAACTCATCGAGGAGGCCCTCCACATCCTTAAGCCTCTTGATGTGGGTTATGAGCCGGCTGCCTTTCAGCGCGAAGGAAAATCCCGCTGGTGTTTCTCCGTACCATTTCGCGAAGGTTTCCGTCCTTGGCAGGCGATAGAAAGTGACGTTGAGCTCCACGGTGGGAAAGATACCCGAGTAGTGAGTGAGCCATCCCCGTCCGGGCAGCTCAGCAGGGTAGAAGGTCCCCTTCCAATCCTTGTAACTGAAACCGCTGCACCCTACCAACACCCTGGCCATCTAAATATTCTATCACCTTTCGCCGCAAGCGAAAGGTGATAGAATATCTTGAACGGCTTGAACGGCTTGAACGGAAAGGATGTCGCATGTCGCAAGTCACGGGTCACGCGTCAAAACCAAAAAAACCGTGCCTGTGCACGGTTCGTTTCTTGAACCTGTGATGTGAAGCGTTTGATGTGTGGCATTCTTTCCGCCCGAGCGGTTACAGCCACTTCTCTTGGTTCCGTGCCTCCCTTGTGTTACAATATCGCCGGGTTTGTCAGACGATGATGAAGGTCCTCCTCATATCGGCCAACCGCACCGAGATCAACATGCGCACGATGCCTTTGGGGCTTGCCTTTGTGGCCGAGGCTGCACGACGGCGCGGGCACGAGGTGGAGATGCTCGACCTTGCACGAGTCGGGGACCCGTACACCGCAATAACGCAGGCCATCAGCCGGCACGCGCCCGAGGTCATCGGCATTTCCATCAGGAACATTGACGACCAGACAATGCGGGACACCCGGTTCCTCTACGAGGACGACAGGGAGGTCATTTCCCTGGTGAGGACACTGACAGACCGCCCCATAGTGCTCGGCGGAGCGGGCTACAGCATGTTCGCCGATGCCATTCTGGCGGATTCACGCGCCGACGTTGGAATAGAAGGCGAAGGCGAGGTCGCTTTTGTCACGGTCATCGATACCCTTGAAAGAGGCGAGCCGCTTGATGGTATCCCCGGGGTGCATGTCAAGGACAGGGGTCCGGCGGAGCGCCGGAGCCTGGTCAGAAACATGGGGGACTCCCCGCTCCCCGACCCCGCTCTCCTGCTGGACACCTCCGGCGTTGAAGAGGATATCTGGGTGCCCGTCCAAACGAGACGTGGTTGCCCGTTGAATTGCAGCTACTGCTCGACGGCGTCCATCGAAGGGAGGATACTCAGAAAAAGGAGCGTGGAAAGTGTCGTTGAATGGATCGCGAAGCTCAAGGGGTTCGGGGTGCGTAAGCTGTACTTCGTGGACAACACGTTCAATCTGCCGCGGTCCTATGCCATGGAGTTCTGCACGGCGATGAGCCGCGCCTCTCTCGATGTAAAATGGCGATGCATACTCTACCCGTGGCGGCTCGACGAGGAGCTGGCATCCGCAATGGCCCGGGCAGGGTGTATCGAGGTGTCACTGGGATCCGAAAGTGCCGACAACGAAGTGCTCCGCAGGATGAACAAGCGCTTCCGCCGCGAAGATGTTGCCGAGACCAGCAGGCTTCTTGCAAAATACGGGATAAGGCAAATGGGGTTCCTGATGCTCGGTGCCCCGGGGGAAACACACGGGTCTGTTGAAAGAACCCTGGCTTTCATGGACTCCCTGTCGCTTGATTCCGTTAAGGTCTCCATCGGTGTAAGGATATATCCCGGCACGGACCTCGCGGCCGAGGCCCGCGAGCAGGGTATCGTAACCCCCGGCGACACCCTCCTCGAACCGCGCTTCTACATAACCCCCGTTCTCGACGAGGAATGGATCAGGCAAACAGTAACCCGATACACCGCAACCCGCCCAAAGTGGATCATTGGTTAAAGGCGGCTTGAGCAGCTTGAACCGCTTGAACGGAAAAGAATTAAAAGAGTCGAATGCATATGCCGCCTGGCTCCGATGACGCCAACCGTGACCAGCCTGCAGTGCTTGTCTTTTCTTTTTACCGCTCAAGCGGCTCAAGCCATCTTTTCCTGGTTCAAGCTGTTCAAGCGGTTTTTTTATGCTAGACTAGTCTGTCATGCGCAGATCGTTCATTGAGGTCAATGCCGAGTTCCAGAAGGCCCTCACGGTCATGGAAGACACCAACCGGCACGTGTTCATCACGGGCAAGGCGGGAACGGGAAAATCGACGCTTCTCGAGTACTTCCGGCAGAATACGCGCAAAGAGGTGGCGGTTCTCGCGCCCACGGGGGTTGCGGCTCTCAACGTGGAGGGGCAGACTATCCATTCCTTTTTCGGGTTCAAGCCCAGCATCACCCCGGAGAAGGTCAGGAAGATGAGCGGACCCGAGGCAAAGATCTACAAGGAATTCGATACCATCATCATCGACGAGATATCGATGGTGCGGGCGGACCTCCTCGACTGCGTAGAGAAGTTCATGCGTCTCAACGGGCCCTACCGGAAGCAGTGGTTCGGAGGCGTCCAGATGATCTTCGTCGGTGACCTCTACCAGCTTCCCCCGGTGGTGGCTGCTTCGGAGAAGGAGATATTCAGCCACCGCTACGAATCGCCCTATTTCTTCTCGGCCCAGGTCTTTAAGGAAAGTACCTTCGAAATGGAGTTCATCGAGCTGGAAAAGGTCTACCGCCAGACGGAGCAGGACTTCATCGAGCTCCTGAACGCCATACGCAACCGCACCTGCACGGATGACGACATCGAACGGCTCAACAGGAACCATCGGCCCGATGCCGCGGCTCCGGCGGACGGGTTCTACATCACCCTGACAAGCACCAATGACCTCGCCGCGACGCGCAACCTGGAGATGCTCGACGCCCTCCCCGACCGGTCCTTCACCCTCATCGGCAAGACGAGCGGTGTCTTTGACCGTTCCTCCCTTCCCGCGGAGCAGAAGCTTGCCCTGAAGCCCGGAGCCCAGGTCATGCTTGTCAACAACGACAAGTACGGCCGCTGGGTGAACGGCTCCCTGGGTATCGTCAAGGGCCTCGCCAGAATGGACGGCGAGGACGACAGGGTGCTCGTACGGCTCAACGACGGGAAAACGGTGGAGGTAACCCCCAACACGTGGGAGCTCTTCGAGTATCAATACGACAGGAAGACGAAAAAGATCTCCACGAGGACCACCGGCACCTTCACCCAGTATCCCGTCCGCCTCGCCTGGGCCGTGACCATTCACAAAAGCCAGGGCAAGACCTTCGAGCGCGTCGTGATAGACATGGGCCGCGGGGCCTTCGCGCACGGCCAGGTCTATGTTGCCTTGAGCCGCTGCACCAACTTCGACGGCATCCTCCTCACGAAAAAGATCAGCAAGGGCCACATACGCATGGACTGGCGGGTCGCTAAATTCCTCACCATGTTCCAGTACCGCAAGGCCGACGAGCGCGCAAGCTACGACGAACGGAGCTCCATCATCCTGGACGCCATCAAACGCGACCTCAGCATCGAGATCATCTACCTCAAGCCCAACGACACCAAATCCCGCCGCACCATCCGCCCCCTGTCGATAGAACCCATGGAATTCAAGGGCAAACCCTTCGAAGGCCTCCGTGCCTACTGCGAACTCCGCAAGGAAGAACGAACCTTCCGCATAGACAGGATACTCGAAATAAACTACGTGGCCTAGCGGCCGCTTAAGCCGCTTGAACTGCTTGCACGTTAAAGAAAAACATTTCTTCCTCTTTGGCTGGAAAGAAAGAGTCTTTTGCTGTTCCGCTCAAGCGGTTTAAGCTGTTCAAGCGGTTCGAGCCGTTTTTCAGGCTCGATCGAGTATTTCCCTGACCGTCTGCAGCAATTTTATCGGTGAGAGGGGTTTGGGGAGGAAGTCGACCTCTTCGTCGGCTATTCCCTTGTCGAGGCGAGTGTCGCGGGTATGGCCGCTTATGAAGAGAGCCTTTATGCCCGGAGAAAGCTTCTTTATGTCTTCGTAGGCCTCCCTGCCGTTCTTGTTCGGCATCACGGAATCGAGAATCACGAGATCGATCCCCCCGTTGGCCTTGAAAGCTTCGACCGCTTTTTCACCGTCAGCTGCTTCCAGCGTGCGATAGCCGTGTTTCGTGAGAATTTCCTTGATGAGGGTCATGACGGGTTCATTATCCTCGGCGATGAGGATGGTTTCATTGCCCCCCTTTACGTCAATGATATCGGACTGCTCTTCCTTTACCACGGGCTCCGCGAGGGGAAAGAAGATACGGAAGGTCGCACCCTTACCGGGCTCGCTGTAAACGTTGATATAACCGTTATGCTGTGAAACGATGCCATAAACGGTTGCGAGGCCAAGGCCCGTGCCCTTGCCTATCTCCTTCGTGGTGAAGAACGGGTCGAACATCCGCTCCTGCGTCGCTTCATCCATGCCCACACCGGTGTCCGAAACGGCGAGCGATACGTATTTTCCCGGTCGTCCAAACCCGTGGGCCTCGAGATAGGCGCTGTCCATCTCGACGATGTCCGTCTCGATGGTCAGCCTGCCGCCCTTTACCATCGCGTCGCGCGCGTTGCTGACAAGGTTGAAGAGGATCTGGTCGATCTCCGTCCCGTCCGCGAGGATCGTCGTATCGCTATCCGTGGGTACCAGCCTGAAGTTGATGTCCTCCGTGAGAAGCCTTTTCAGCAACTTCTCCGCACCTTTCAGGGAATCGTTGAGATTGAGCGGTTTCAGGGTCACCGTCCGGTGACGGCTGAAGGCAAGGAGGCTCTGGGTCAGATTCGCCGCCTTCTGGGCTGCGGACAGTATCTGCTCCACGTGGGACCTTGCCCTTTTATTGTCACCGACCTCGTGCTGGACAAGGCTTCCGTATCCCATGATGGTGGTCAGGATATTGTTGAAATCGTGAGCCACGCCTCCCGCCAGGTTCCCGATGGCCTCCATCTTCTGAGACTGGCGGAGACGGTCCTCGAGGCGTTTGAGCTCGGTCATATCCTCACAGACCATGAGATGTTCCCCCGAGGTGAGCCTCAAGGTAACAAAGGTTATCAGCCTCTGTTTGCCGTCCGCACAGTTCACGGTGAACACGCGCGGTTTTCTTTCGCCGGGCTCGGTGCCCACAAAATCCTCCAGCCAGGTGGAAATCACCATTGCCCTGTACTGCTTGTCGGGATAGGCCTTCCTGAACCAGGACCTGCCGTCGGGCACGTCGCCAAGGTCGTATCCGAACATCTCTCTGAACTTTGTGTTCACATAGGTGAAACGGCCCTCCTCGCTGATGAGCACCATCCCGACAGGTGCGTTCTCGGAGAGGATCTGCAGTTTTTCCGTCTCGGCCTTGAGGGCGTCTTCCGCCTTTCTGCGTTCCGTCAGGTCGATGCCAACGCCGAAGAAATACTGCAGTGCTCCCTGATCATCCCTGACCGGCCTGCCGTGCCATTCCACGAGAAGCTGGCGGCCGTCGCCTGCGATAATGTGGTTTTCGAACAGCACGGACTCGTTGGAGGATGCAATACGGGAGAAGGCCTCCCCGATGACACCGTTCTCTTCGGGCGGAACAAAGTTCGTGAGATAGTCCTTCCCGGCAACCTCCTGCATGGAATATCCCAGCGCATCCAGCATGGACTGGTTCATGAGGAGGGTCTTTCCCGCCGCGCTCAGGGCAACAAAGAAGGCCGGGGATGTCTGAAGAAGTGTCCTGTTGAATTCCATCTCGTCCCGGATCATGATGTGGGCTATTTTGCGGTCCGTTATGTCCTCAACGGTACCCTCGTAATGGAGCACCCTTCCATCCTTGTCCTTTACGGCACGGCCGTTCAGGGAGACCCATATGATCTTCCCGTCGCGCCGCCTGAACCGCGCCTCCTGGTTTGCCACGACCCCCTGTCTTTCCAGCGTGGCCTCAAAGATACGCCGGTCTTCGGGATCCGCGTAGATATCCCTGCTGATGTTGGTGACGGCCTGTACCAGTTCTTCCGGGGAGTCATAACCGGTGATGCGGGCAAAGGCGGGGTTGACGCTTATGAAATGACCGTCCGGTGTCGACTGGTATATGCCCTCCACCGCGTTCTCGAAGATGGACCGGTACCTGGCCTCACTCGTCACGGACGCCTCCTCGGCCTTCATCCGCCTGTGCGCTTCCTTGAGGCTGGCCCAGGACTTGACCGTATAGAACACAAAAACAAGGAGCCCTGCAACGAGGAGCCCGATAATGGCGAACCACCTGTCGCGGAAACCCTTCATGGAGGCCAGGGCCTCATCCTCGGGGGTCGCCACGACGATGGACCAGAAGGTGGTGCCAATGTCTATCGGCATGTAGACCGCGTGCTTCAGGACCTTTTTCGTTTCTTTTTCCGCGATATAATCATAGTCGTACGTGGTGACCCCGGTTTTTCCCTTCATCATCTCCTCCGCCATGGCGATGACGCTCGGAAACCGGCCGGATGTTTCATATATGGACATACCGGTGTGGCCGGGCACGGGGCAATACAACTCCTGGCCTCTGCGGTTCAACATCCAGGCATAGCCGCTCTGCCCGATACGGATCGGCTTGAGATACTTATCGGCGATGTCATCGACAGAAACAACGATCGCCATGGACCCGTCGAACCTCCCTTTCCTGGCTATGGGATAATGAAGGACCATCGA
This sequence comes from Syntrophobacterales bacterium Delta_02, assembly GCA_001603955.1. GTDB lineage: Bacteria > Desulfobacterota > Syntrophorhabdia > Syntrophorhabdales > Syntrophorhabdaceae > Delta-02. Next base: position 61,034 of record LVAA01000012.1, read on the forward strand.
CCTCTCCTCGCCTTTCACCGTGGTGAGGATATCGCTGATGATAGGTCTTAGGTCGTGTTTCATTGTGCGAAAGAAATCCCGGTGGGATATGTCCGTTCCCCGGTACTTCTCATTGCCGGGTACGGTGTAGACGAATCTGCCGTCGACATCCACTCGAGTGACGGACCTTATGTCGTCCTTGCTTGACTCGTAGAATTCCTGCATGGTCTGCTTGCCGGCCTGGTTGAAATTGATGATCTCGTCATGCCTGGTAAGGTGGTGAAGCATCTTGAAGTATTGCTGGAAGAAACCTTCGATGGCGGCCTTGGCCTGCCTGGCATGGGCCGTCTGCTGCATGTTCAGCTCTTCTATGGCGTCATTCCTGACCCGTTGATAGGTAGTGAATAAAAGATAAAAACAGGCGACCACGAAGACCAGAATGGAGGTCAGGAACACCCAGCGCTTCAAAACCTTTTCCTCCTTCCCCGCACACATAGCCCGTGGAATTCCAGTCTACAATTCCGCTTTTCCAGGGCCCGCCGTCGATGTGTGAGACTACAAGAATTCTAAACAACTTCGCGACAAATGCCAACCAATTTCCACACCGTCCTTCGTTGTTCCGTCAGGGCACATCAAGGTTTCCCACCTTGCCCATGTAGGAACGGATAGAGTTCAGGAGGTCGTCGCCGGGCTCGTGGAACTGTGTCCCGATGGACGTCCCTTTCTCCGCCATCCTGATGTTCCGCACTATTGCCCTGACAGACTTTTCTTCCGACGAACCGATGAGACGCACCGAAAAGACTATCTCATCACCGACATTCACGCCCGGATCGGAGGCGGATCCCGACTGGTCAAAAAGGAAGCTGCACCCGCCTTCGCTCACGTCGGTAAAAACACCGTGGTGCGATACTCCGCTCATCGAGACCGCGCCCGGGATGAGACAGGGCACCCTCTGGAACTTTCTCAGGTTGACCGTCTCGATCTTTTTCGGGTATGACAGGAAAGCGAGGCGAAAGGGCTCGTTCAGGGCAGCGATGAGCGTGGAATAAAAACCGTAGGCCTTTCCGTCATGCAGATAGCGGACGATGATATTGTTCATCTGGTGGAGCTTCACCCAGAGACCGGGTATAGGAGGCACCTCCGCGATGAGGTACCGGCCCTCCACCATGCCCACGAGGGTCCCGTTCCAGGTATCCCTGCCCCCCCTGAGCTGGATACGCAGGTTGATGCCAAGCTCGATGCCCAGGTATTCTTTGTGATCCATAGTCCGCTCTCCGTTCTTTTCCGAGACAGGTTTCGGGCTCGCCCTCGTTGTGAAGGGGGTCCTTTGCACTATATATCGTCATTCCCTTCGATTCATTAAGAACGTTGGGGCCGAGGCCCCATTCTCTTGACCCGTTCATGATATATGCCGATAATCTTGAGGGAGTCGGGAGACATAAGCATGACGGAGCACGACGGAAGGAGGAATGGACCCTGGTAGAGGCAAGCGCTGTTCTTGAACACTTCACCTATTTTGGCATCTTCTCCCTGCTGATCCTCGGGGGGTTCGGGTTGCCCTTCCCGGAGGAAGGGGTTCTTATACTGAGCGGACTGCTCATCGCTCACGGCGTCATCAAGCTTGTGCCTGCCGTTGTCGTTATCTACCCATCCCTCCTGATCGCCGATCTCACCCTTTATTCCATCGGCAGGAAATACGGGAGAATGATAGTCGACCACAAGAAGTTCTCCAAAATGATCTCATCTGCCACGCTCTCGAGATTCGAACAGGGATTTGCGCGATGGGGCGCCCTGATGGTATTTGCAGGAAGAAGCATTGTCGGCTTCAGAGCGCCCATGTTCCTCATCTCGGGAACAGTGCGCATTCCGCGCGCAAAGTTTCTGGCTGCCGACGGTCTTTCCGCGATGGTCACGACCTCGCTCACTCTAGCTCTCGGCTACTACGGCGGCCACAGCCTCATGATACTGAGGAAGGACATCACGCGGATGGACCACGCTCTCATCGTGGTTCTGCTCGCATCGGTCGCAACCTGGATCATCGTGCGATACTTCAGGGGGAGGACAAAGGGAAAGGAAGGGATGTAGCGGGCCTGTTCGGTTCCCGGGCGGTAATCAGCCGCGAAACTCCTCACGGGGACCCTTCGTCACGGGAATCCTTCGCGCGTCCACGGGTATTCCACGTCCCTTGCACTCCAACGCGCCCTGTATGATAATGGGAAGATGTTCTTGTATGCGGCCACCGCAACTTGATAACACAATGTCGGCATATGGTCCGTCATCTACGGAGGATGATCGTGAAGACAAAAAAAACTGGGGAAGAGGATCCGAGGTATTCGCAAGCCATGGAAGCAGATGATCTTCACCAAGAGATCAGACTGCAGATCCAGGTAGTTGTCAAGGAAACGGCGAAGCTGACCGGACTGCTCACGGAAGGTTTGCGAAAAACCGATATCGATTCACCGGAGTACAGAACGATAAAGAAGCAGATTGCAGAGAAAGCGTTAGAAACCGGGAAGAGGTGGGAAGAAGGTGGATGTTGTGGGAAGGAAAGGGAAAAGCAGTTAGAAGTGGATGTTAGAAATGCAATTGCATAGGGGTCTGTTTTTGGATTTTGGGTGCGCGAAATTGCATTTGGATGAGAGAAATTTAAGGGCTTCGAAATTCTATGAAATCTAAACTGTTAATGTGCGCGACAGCTACGTCCTCCGAGATTAAATCCAGCTTTGCGACCACGTAGAAGCCGCCAGGAAACCATCTTAGATAATAGCGTTTTCCTGGTTTAGTGATCAGATCAACCCGTTCTCTGCTCTTCTGAATGAGGCCAGAATCAACCCAATATTGATATTTGCCTGGCTTAACCAGGTCGTAAAAGTAAGTACCCCCAGACAAAGCCCCAATAGCATTGCTATCACGGAAAACCACTACGGGAGAGTTTAATATATCTCTTTCAACAGAAAGGAAATATACCACAGCTTCATTGTTGTTGGGCTTCGCAAGCCCCTTATTAGGTACTATATTATAGTCGCTTTTCGATGCATAGTGACCGCATCCTGCCAATATACAAAAAACCATCATAATAGGAAAGCACGATTTTTTGAATATCATCATTCCCCCGCTATAGCTTTTATGTATGACCTATTCCAACGCCACTCAATCAGATCGTGTAGCCAGAACAGCCGCAACGGATCACTGTAAATGATAGTAATCCCTCGCCGCCGGATCCTATCCCACTGATCGTAGACAGTATCTTCCCCACTTTCCTTAATCTTGCCTCCATCGATAATCTCAATTATTCCCCGCCCACACGATGTTTCTTCTCTTGTTGTTGACTCTCCCCGGCTGATTCCGAAGTTTTAAAGTCCTTATCCTCCTCGCCCAAAATTCTCTTCTTTATTACCTCCATATCATTCTTTAATTCCTCAATTTCCTTGTTCTGTCGGATAGTTTTTAAGAACGTGAAAGCGTTTTGGGAAAGAGCCAACTTGGTTCCTTCGTCATCGGATGCCATTATTTCAATGACAGCATCTACTACACGCTGAGTCTCGTCCGATAAAGGAGCGAGGGCTTTGTCCCTCGCAATAATATATTCCTCCGGGACGGTTTCTCCGCCTGTAGCTAACCATTCAAACGATATTTGCCCGGCAGCCATCAGTGACAGCAGACTTGTTCTGCTGGGATCAGCCTCTCCCGCGATATACTTCTTTATCATACTCAGGGAAATACCAGATATCCGAGCGAGGTTTGATATTCCTCCCAGTCGGTCGGCGAGGAGTTTCACCCTCATTCCAAAATCCGTGTCGAGAATTTTCCTTTTCATAGTTTAAACTTTCGGCTGGAAACTTTAAACCTAACTTTAAACTCAGCCGAAAGGTTTAAAGTTAAGCGTAACTCATTGTGATCTTAAGACTTATCCATAATAAACTACCCAGTTGCAGTATATGCCAAGTTTAAACCACCCATTTTGCCCTTGACAAATATTTTGATGGGTAGTTTAATTGGTTTTAAAGTAACCTTACGGTGACGCAGCCGAGAAAAAAAGACCGACAGATGAGACATAACCAAACAGTTACCGATACGGCCAAAAAAAACAGGTGGGAGATCCTCAAGCGCCGGCGCAAAATGCTTCTTGCCTGGCACCAGATCACCATGACCCAGATCGCCAGGGAAATGAACCTTTCCCCCGAGACGATCAAGACCGTCGTCAATCTCTATCCCGAGAGAACCTCCCGCAGAGTTCAGGACTATATTGCCCGCCGCCTCAAAGTTCCCTACGAGCGGCTCTGGGGCCCTTCCGATCAGCATGATCACCATAAGGGCCATTATAACAAGGGGAAAAAGGCTTGTAAATGACTAAGAAGCACAAAAAATTGTCATATGACCAGCCCAGTCTCTTCGACGCCATAAAAGAGCTGACAAATACCAACCCGGCGAATGGGTCCCTCTCCATCGAGAAAGAGTTCAAGTCCGCCCTCTCGGATGACCTGAGCCACGCCTGCGACGAGCTCGGCAGGGAGATATCCCGGGCCCAGGTCGCCGCCCGGATGACGGATTACCTGGGCGAGGAGATCTCCCTGTCCACCATTAATAACTGGACTGCGCTCAGCCACCCACACAGCATGCCGGCTGACCACCTCCCCGCGTTCGTCCGGGCCACCGGCGGACAGCGCAGGGCCGTCGAGGTCCTCTCGAAACACAGCGGGCTCTTCATGCTCCCTGGGCCTGATGCCCTGAGGGCCGAGATTCAACACTTCGATGAAATGATGCGCGAGGCAAAGGCGGAGATCCAGGTGAGACGGTTTCACCTGAAGGAGATCGAGAGGAGGCAGAAATGAGGCTCAGGAAAATTTTTTGCCCACAATCGGCTGTCATCCTTTCGGACGATGCTGCTTTGGTGAAAAAGACGACACGCTCTACTTTTCAGATGTGCGTGGCATCCAAGCGTAGTGGTTACAGACTCGGCAACGGTATTGAGACTGACGGACGAGATACGTCTTTAGGACCATATGAATTTGCTTGCCGGAATTCTCATAACAATGAGGGCAAAACGGGTTTGGATCATCGGGAAACCATAGGAGATTTTGATGAAAGATTGGTTTAAGGGATCCCTTGTCTCTATTCTGGCGACGTTTTACACCATTCGAGACAACATAATTATCTGCACCGTCCATCGCATCCGCCTGAGCCGGTATTCCATCGCCGTCCTTGAATTTATTCTTCGCACGACTACGCCACGCCCTGATCACTATTGTAAATATAGCAATAATTACGGCTCCCAGGATGCCACCCGCGGCACTGGAAGCAACGTCCCAGGGAAAAATGTCAGGCATGGCTCGGATTATATCACACCGTCCGGGAGAAATGAATCATGAAGGAGTGGTACTCAGCGAAGGACATTGATGGAGGAACAATGAAGAAATCTACTACAGATCAAGAAGAATTTTCAGAATGTTCATCTCGGAAGACCGTTCATATTCAGAAATCTCCGCAGCCACCTTTGACGCAGCTTCGGCCATGCCCCGGTATGACATGCCTGGATGAAGGCAGTGATCTTCAAGAAGGTGTAGGACCTTCTGTGCAACCATCAGACGTTGAATCGACCCGACAGTCAACACGACCCGATACTGCGGATCGACTTTCCGCTTTTCTCGCTGAGATGGATTTAGAGACAGCCAGGATTCGATCTCAGGGCGGATTTCAGCTAACCACGCTTGAAAGGTTTCGTCGCCACCTTCGGGCATCAATTCCAGTAAGGACTCTATTTCATCAATGGATAAGGATTCTCTCAATTCTTCTATCAGTGTGCCACATCGTAGCGAATAGGCGAACCAATCGGGCATCTGTGAACAATACCACAGACGGGATTAAATGACAAAGCACATGAGATGGAGGAACGCCAAATCATGAAGGAGTGGTACTCAGCGAAGGAGCTCGTCGCACTACCCGGGATGCCCGGAACTATTCAAGGCGTCCTAAAAAGGGTCGAGTTGTGGGAATCCCGTCCTCGCCAGGGCAAGGGCGGCGGCCGAGAATATCACCTCTCCTCTCTTCCCGAAGAAACCCGGGCCCACCTCCTCGCCGAGGAGGCCTCTCTTCCCTTCGCGGATCCCGACCTCGAGGTATACCTCTCATCGCGCCGGATATCCCTCTCGCCCGCGGACCTCAAGGACCCCGTCATCCAGGCAAAGATCGCCTGCGCGAAGGCCTATGAGGCCTGCCCCGCCTACAAAGGCCGGGAAGTCGTCCTCGGCGAGCTCGCCACGCGCTACGGGAAGTCAAAGCAGCAGATACGCCGGTGGATCGCCGACGTCACCAGGCTCCGGGTAAAATCAACGCCCCGGATCACGCTCGCCGACGAGAGGATCGAGATCCCCCACTCAACGACGTTCTCACCAGAGGCCCTGGCGTACGGCCTGTCGGTCTATGCGAACAACATGCGCGCCGGCATAAAGGCGGCATACGGCGAGATGTCGTCCCTGGCCGGACAGAAGCAATGGGTCCTCGGCGACTATTCCAGCTTTACCAGGATCGTGAAAAAAGTTCCGGACATCATATGGACGCGCATCTATCGCGGAAAGACAGGCTTTGAGCTCGCCTGTGCCCCGAAGATCGTCCGGGAGTGGACGGCGGTGCCCGTACAAAGCGTTTTGTGCGGGGATCAAAAGATCTTCGATTACGAGGTCTATGATCCCGCCCTGGGACAGGTCATCCTCCCGAACGGCTACTTTTGGATGGATTGCAGCAGCCGCATGATCACCGGCGTCTGGCTCGAGATGGATCATTACAACAGCTATACCGTCGGCAACGCGCTGCGCGAAGCGCTCCGCTACGGTATCCCGGACGAGATCTTCACGGACTGGGGCAAGCCCGAGGGCGCGAAGCATATCTCCAATATCCTCTCGAGCCTGTCGGGCCACACACAGACCGGAGATTTCCAGTCGATGGCCGAGCGTTTCGGTGACATGCCCTACGAAGACGTGGAGCACCGCAGAGCCCGTCCTGGCGTGCCGTGGCAGAAGCCCATTGAAAACATCATGAACATTCTCGATACCATGATGGACGCCCGTTTCATAGGAGGCTTCCGCAAGCGCAACAATGACGCATGGGTCAACAAGCAGATCCAGGCGTCATTGAAGCGGGACCGAAAGGTATCCTTCCAGTGTCGGAGACCAGTAACAGCCTCTTCGGAAGTCCGGGGTCTGATGAAGATTGAGGAATTTGTACACACGGTCTTCTCGGTCGTCGAAGACCACAACCGGAAACAAAAGAAGCTCCAGGAGGGCGGAGTCATTGTCCCCGGAGAATTCTTCGCCAGAGGGTTGACGGCCCAGCATCGCCCTGTCCTCGACGATCCGACACTCAATTATATATGTATGCCCCGGGTCGAACGCATTCCGCGCCAGAGCGTCGTAAAGGTGAGGGTCCGGCACGATGACGAGCGGGGATATTATTCCCCGGCGCTTGCCGGCCTCAGGGAGAAGATCTGCGTATCCTTCAATCCTTACGATCGGGACGAACCTGCGGTCCTCACGACACCGGACGGTCAGTTCATCGACCTGGGACAGCCGTGGCACGTGCAGAACCCTTACGACCGCGCCGGCATCGCCGTAAAGCGGACCCGGCAGGCCGAGCTGATGAGGTGGGTGGGAGAACAGGCAAACCGGGTGAAGGAAGCCTTCGGGATCATCCTCGAGGACGCGACGCCGGTCCGCGCGACGGCCCAGCTCGCCAGGATCCTCCCGGCCTCAGCCGCGGCGCACGAGGCAGAGAAGGAACGCAAGATCTACGAGATCCGCAAGGACAACACGACGCTCCATGACCGCGAGACGGCCCGCGAAGGGAACAAGCTCCGCGAGGACCTCAAGCAAAGGCTTGCCGCGCAGGCTGCGGCCGGAGAGGTCTTTCAGATCCCGTCGGACGATAAAGCTCGGTATGTGGCGTATCTCGAGCTCGAAGAGAAGGCTTCCTCGGGCATCGAGCTCTCCCCCGAGGAAGATGCCTTCTTCATGAACTATCCCGGCACGGACGGATACCGCAACCAGAGGCGCTTTCACGAGCGGTTCCCCGAACTCTACATTAAGAGACGGACAACCGAACCAGACAAGGAAATAACCGGCCAGGTCCTTGAGATCACGCGGACCTGACCCTATGTAACATATGTAACATTACATCCAAGGGAGGCAACGTATGAACAATAACGGCAACCATCGGACGATCGCTCCTTTAAAGAACGTGTCCTTGTGCACGCTGGCGCTGGAGCGGGCAATGGGAAGGAAGCAGCATCTGCCCGGCATCGTAGAATTCCACGGCCCGTCCGGCTTCGGCAAAACGTTCGCGGCATCCTTTGCGATGAACGAGTACAACGCCGTTCTGATCGAGGCCAAAAGCACGTGGACCCGCAAGGCAATCCTTGTCAACGTCGCCCGGGAACTCGGAATAGCCCCAGGACATACCATGTATGAGATCACCGAGCAGGTCTCCGAGCGCCTGGCACTCTCCGGCAGGCCGCTCATCGTTGACGAAATGGACCATATCGTGAACCAGGGAGCGGTGGAGGTGATCCGGGACATCTACGAGGGATCCCACGCTCCGGTCTTATTGATCGGCGAAGAAAACCTCCCGCGGAAGCTCCAACAGTGGGAACGGTTCCACGGCCGGATCCTCGATTTTATCGCCGCCGCGCCCGCCGACATGGAAGACGCGCGGATCCTGGCGGAGTTCTACTGCCCGAAGATCGAGCTCTCCGATGACCTTCTGGCATCGCTTGCCGAGGCAGCTGCCGGGTCCATCAGGAGGATCTGTGTCAACCTTGCCCTCATCGAGGAGACAGCCCTGTCCGTCGGCAAGAAAGTCGTTGACCTCGGGGCTTGGACGAGCTTCAAAAAAGGATTCTGGACGGGCCAGACCACGGAGAGGCGGTTCTCATGAAGACCGGCAGGCCCGAGCACCTCAAAGACGAGCGCGAGACGAGGGACGCCCTCTGGAAGTCGATCCGCACGCGCAGGGAGTTCACGATCCCCGATCTCACGGAGGATTGTGATCTCGCATACAACTCGATCTCGCGGTACCTGGCCCGACTCGTCACCGCGGGGATCCTCGAGGCGGATCCCGTCACGAAGGTACCGGACGGAAAGACCTTCCCCGGTGCCGCCGGCCGCCGGCGCACCTACCGTCTCCTCAAAGACAGCCTGGACCCTCCGAGGATCCTCCCGGACGGAACGGTGACGGACGCACATCCGGGGACACAACGGATGTGGAACACTATCCGCAACCGCAAGGTCTTCAACCTGTCCGACCTCCACGCCCTGTCCTCGACAACCCGGCATCCCGTGGCCCGGTCAGCAGCCGCCCAGTATCTCAAGTACCTGGAATACGCGGGCTACGTGCGGAAGGTCGAGGGAAAAGAGATCTCCCGGGCAACCTACAGGATCGTGAAGAACACGGGCCCGAAGGCCCCGGTCATCCAGCGCGTCCACCAGGTGTGGGACCCGAACGTGCGAAAGGTGGTCTGGCCCATTGCCCCTCAGGAGGTTTCTCATGAAGAATAGGCCGGACGGTGTCATTGCCGTGCGGGACAGTTGTGGGACCCACATAGCACGGTGGAGAGGCAAGACGGCGAGCTGCACGGCAAGCCGAGAATCCGCCGCCCATGCCGTCGCCAAAAAGGTCCTGGGCCACGACGAGTTTGTCCTCATGAGATGGGATAAGGATTCCTGGCAAGTAGGGGTGATGAACAAACATGGAAACTGAGCTCCTTCAACAGATGGTTGATAAGATCGGGCTCCAGGAGGTAGCGGGGCGGATCGGCTACTCGAAGAGCGCCGTCTGTCACGTCCTCCGGGGCACCTACAAGGGTAAGACGGAGAAGGTCCTGGTTGCCGTAGAGCGGGCGTTCTCGGACGAGCAGATCGACTGCCCGGTGCTTGGGGACATCCCGCTGCACCGGTGCATCGAGGAGCAGAACAGGCCGTTTTCCGCGGCGAACAGCATCCGGGTGAGCCTCGCCAGGGCCTGCCCGACGTGCGACAGGAAGAAGGGGGCGGGCCGTGACGAATGAGGAACGGGTTCTGAACTCCCACGGAAGATCCCAGCCGAATCTCCCGGAGACCGCGGGGCCCTGGGCCCACGCCAGGGAACTGAGGCGTTTCTGGGCGATCGCCCGCAAGGCCGGCGTCAGCAAGGACGGGGTCCACGCCATCATCGAGGGTCACTATCCCGGCAAGGGCCGGCTCCACGACCTCACGAGGGTGGAGTTCATCAAGCTCATGGACCTCCTCTTCCACGGTCCGGCAAAGGCATCCGACACGGTACCCGACCTGGACATCCGACACGGCGCCTGCGGTGACGGACAGTGGCGCAAGATCCGCTGGCTGCAGCGCGAGCTCCGCTGGTCGGACACGCACCTCATCAACTATATCAAGCGGGAATGCGGGATCCACCACGTGCAGTTCCTCACCGTGTGGGGCGCCCGCGCCGTCATAACGGGGATGGAGAAGATCCATGAGAAATAGTAATGCCGCAAGGACCAACCGGCGACCGTCCCGGGAGAAGAGCTCCTTTGAATCCGGGGCCCGCACCGCTCCCGCGACCGGGAACGGCCGTTACGCGAACAAGGACATCTGGTGCCGGGCATGGAAGGACCGGATAGACCTGCCCGTCTGCATCACGAGATCGGCCAGGCATCCGGAACGATGCGCCGGCTGCCAGTGCAACCTTTAGGGGGTGAAGTATGACGAAGTGTAGAACTACGAGGATCATGAACCGTATCTCCTGGGCCCTTTTCCTGATCTCCGTGTTTTTTGCTGGATGGACAGCCGCGACTGGCAGCGCCTTTCAACGCGGCTTTGAAACGGGGTACGACGCCGCCTCGAATCACATCTCCACGCGGATCCGGGAGGGCATGAACGACATGCAGCCCTTCTATATCTCCGATATCGGGTTCAGGTTCTCGCCCAGGGGCTTCACGATCACGGACCTCAGGTTCATCGGCGACGAGAGGGCCTACTCGGCGAAAGCGGAGGTGGCGGAATGAAGGCCTTCGTTGAAGCCTATGACGACGGGAAGCAGATCGTCAAGATCTGTGGTGATGACGGTGCCGTGATCGAACGCTTTGAGGTCTCTGCCGTCATCCTGGAGAACAATATACCGGTCAACTACAGGATGTGCCCGGACGTCGTGGTGCGCCTGGACATATCCAGGAATTAGAGGGGGGACGGCCATGGCAGGAAATATCCCGCTAAGAAGCATCCAGATAACGCGCCTTGACGTAAAGGATGATCTGACGGATTACGAGATGATCCGCGAATGGACCGAACAGTCCGGGGCGCGCATAACCACCTTTGCCCCGCACGTTCTTGCCTCGGGTCGGCTGCAACCCGTCGTCATGATCGACAATGATCCCGCTCAGCGCTACACCGTCACCCTGCGGGACCTGCTGCTGACACTGACCACGGCCGCCCTGTGGGAAAGACTGATACGAGAGAGGAGGTCCTGTGGCGAAAAAGACCTTTAAGAAATCGGTCACGGTGACCCGCCTGGACCCGACGGACGAACTGTCCCGGCACAGGAAGATCCATGAGGAAACCGTCCATGGAACGCTGGTGACGATCTTTGCGAGCGCCTTCGATTCGCCGGTTGTAATGATCGATGGCGATCCCGCGCAACGATACACGGTGATGCCGCAGCACATAGCGGAAGTGGCGACAATAGTAGGTTTCAGAGAAAAAATGAAAGGAGTGGCCCATGCCAACGCTCGCAGAAATTGAGAAACTGACCAAGGATTACGCGGACGCCCGCGCCAGCCTCGCAGCCACGATGCGTGCTCTCGAGGAAAAGATCGAAGGAATCAAGCGCCAGTACCTGCCGGGGATCACCACCCAGGTGGGCATCGCAAAGGCCCGCCGGCTTGAGCTCAAGAACGCCCTCGAGGACAGCAAGGACCTCTTCGTGAAACCGCGGACGGTCATCATCCACGGCATCAAGGTCGGCTTCCAGAAGGGCAAGGGCAAGATCGAGTTCAATAAGTCAGAGGTCGACCGCGTAGTGGCGCTCATCGAGAAGCACTTTCCCGAGAGGGCGGCGGACCTGATCGAGACGAAAAAGACTCCGATCAAGAAGGCCCTGAACCGCCTCACGGTGAAGGACCTCAGGAAGCTCGGGATCGAGGTGGACGACAGCACGGACGCCGTCGTCATCAAACCCACCGACACCCAGATAGGGAAGCTCGTTGACAGGCTGCTGAAAGAGAAGGACGACGAGGCGGAGGAGGACGCGGCATGACAACGACGACGGCGCACTCCCAGGCCATCGAGGAGCAAGTAGCAAAGGGCCACACAAGGCAGTGCGCGGAACGCATGGTACTGGAAAAGCGCCAGTGCGAGTGCGCGGTGGAAAACTTCGAGCTCCGCGAACTGGCGGACATAATCGAGGCGATGAATCGCTTGAACTACGGGGCATTCTAAGGAGGGGACAGGTTATGAAAGAGCATCAGGGACTGGCATTGCCGACCGGAGACGGCATCCTGGGGACGGTGGAAGACACGGTCGCAGCGAAGTACGGATTGCAGATCCGGGAGATGCAGAAAGAGCACGAGTACGACCTGCTGAGGGTGGAGGCTGACACGAAGATAAAGGGCCAGGCCATGCAGGAGAACCTGTCCAGACTCATGCGGACCATGTTTCTGCGGCAGACGAAGGAGAGGCTCAAGGAGGGCGGTCTGTGGTCCAGGTTCTGCCTGGACGCGGGTATCGATATCAAGAAAGCGGACTATGAAATAGACAAGCTCGGAGACTTCCGGGATGAGGCACTCCTAACTTTTTCGGGTTACTGCGGATACGACATTAATAAAATCAGGTACTTGACAAGCGGCAACTCCGAAAAATTAGGAGTCACCGTCCAAAATGGGGAGATTTTCGTCAAAGGAGAGAAGGTGCCCTTCACCCCCGAGGACGTCCAGCTCGTGATCGGCTCACTCCAGGATGAGCTTCGGAAACAGGAGGAGAAGGCAACGCACGACAAGGAGTGGAGTGAGGCGGAACATGCTGAGACCAAGAAGGCTTTGAAGAAGGCTGAACGCGAGCTCAAACGGATAAAGGGTACCGCCGAAAAGAAGGGCATGAGTCCTGAGGAGGTTGCATTTCTCGCGGAAATGGACGCAGTAAAGACCGATTTTGATGAGCTCATCGAACGCCTCGATACTGCCGGCTCAAACGCTGGAGATGCCGCCACGGCCCGCATGACTGCCGCGGCGAAGACTTTGGTCGAATACATGAAACAGCGCCTGTGGATCAAAGAGGAGACGGAAGTTTGAAGGTCTATATAGCGTCAATCACCAATTGCGTCAGGAGGGGGCTATGAAACGATTCTTGATAGAGATGGACGATGACGCTTGGGCAGCAATGTACAGAGAACAGCGGGAGGCTTATAAATGCGGGGGTGTAGCAGAACTGCATGGAATCCCGCCTGAGGATAAAGATGTGTTTTACGACTACCTGTGTAGGCGAAGCGGTGCCGACCTGGTCTGGCCCGATGAGCTTTCCACTATCGTCGTCACCGACATAACGGGCGACGAACGTTTCGATCGCAAGGATCTCAATAGCCGTCACCCGCGATGCGGCACAGCTCACGCGAAAATCCTCCAGAACTCTCCGGCCGGAGGAGAGCAATCGCGGGATCCGGCAAACTAACCGAAGGAGTGACACCTTTGAGTAACATCGAGAGGATCTGCAAGATTGTTTCAGGTGACGCCCTGCTCGTGACGTTCGCCTCCTGGACGATGCTTGCGATCCTCTGCGCGATGCGCCTGGCCGCCATCGCGATCTACGGAAGACTGAGACGGAGGATGACAAGTATGCCTGAACTGCGCCACCTGATTCCCCTGGTGTTCCCAACTCTCATAATCATCCTGAGCGCCGCCGCGGGCGTCGCGTACCTGCTGTACGGAGACTGGCGGCGCGGGGCCTACTGGCTTCTCGCGGCCGGATTAGGAGCGTGCGTGACGTGGTGAGACGATGCCCGAAATGCGGCAGCAGGAACATCATCCCGGACCGGTTCTCGGAGACAGGCGAGAGCTGCCTCATGTGCGGAACCCAGAAAGGGTTCGCGGCAGCGGTGACTGCCCGTGCAATGACTCCCCCGGTTGCGGGGGGGGGTAAGCCTGAAAAGAAGGAGGATAAAATTATGTCAAAATCAGTACGCGGTAAATGCAAATGGGCCGGATGCACGAAAATCGGAGCATTCTGGGGGCATTGCAAGAACCATTTCCGGTCGGTCTACGGCATCAGCGTTGAGGAATACAGGGCAAACCGCCTGCGGCCCCGGGAGGATCCTCGGACAGTGGCCGCCAGGATCGCGAAGGATCTCCCGGAGCAAGAGCAGAAATCCTCGCCTTTGCGGGATCGTGGACACGTCATCGAGGCCGGTTCGAACCGGGGCAAGCAGGGCATTCACGCCACCGCGGTGATATTTCCCCAGGATCTCTGGGATAGAATATCCGAGATCGCGAAGGGCGAATACCGCAGCACTGGTCAGCAGATCCTTTACATGATAAACAGCGCCATGAATTCGACGCCAACTGCGCATATGACCGTGGAGATATCGGACCGGGCCCTGGAAGAGCGCATAATGCGGCTTCTCGCCACAAGCCCCGTATTCCGCTCCGCCGTCAGGGGATAGTCCGGATGCCCGAGCAGCTCACCCTCGATTTCCAGACGCAGCCCTTGATGCCTGATGAGCAGGCCGTCTGGGACTGCATCAAGGACCGCCGGGGCAAGGGCAGCGAGGTCCTGGGCACCGTTATCGCGTCGAGGACGGGAATCGATTACACAACAGTTAGGGCGATCATCGCGCATCTCATCAATCACAAGCACAAGCTCATCGGGAGCAACTCGAAAGGGTATTACATACCGGTGGCGCCGGAGGAGATCGCCGAGGTCACGCGGTCCCTGCGCCACCGGGGGATCATGATCCTGGTCAGGGCGGCCAGGCTTCAGAAGACGAGTCTCGTCGAGATCTTCCAGCAGAGCTGCCTGGAGTTAGGGCAGGAGGTAAAGAAGCATGGCACAACACAACGGTAGATCCGGGTTTTTGCAGCTGTATTTCCATGACGGCATGCTTTGCCTGAGGGCGACGAAAGAAAGCCGGAAGGTAGGGATGCTCCAGGTCAAGTTCAGAACGCCGTCCGGCAAGGTGGCCCGTCTCGAGCTGACACCGGCCGCCCTGAACGCGAGCAACGAATACTACGCGATAGAGAGATTAATCCTTGAGGATGGTAGCGCCTGTGCTGATGATGGTCTGAAACAGCGGATGGGAGAGGACTGAGTTTATATGGTCGAGAATGCCCTTCTTTTCGTTATCCGGGACAGGCAGGCCGTTGACTGTGCTTTTCAGTCTTTCGAGGACATTGATCGTGTTGTTGACGATGTTCGAGTCCCCGATGATAACGTCCCCGTTGACGTTAGAAATTGCGTAGACAGGAAACCGCTTGTCGATCTCTCCCGGGGTATCGATGAGGTCTATTCCAGCCGCGGTAATACGATAGGTGGCCGGTGCCCTGAGCTCACTCATCCCGTGGCAATCCTGGCTTACTTCCACATAGCCGGCAGAATCAAGATAATATATGTCAAATATGGCCACGCGCCCGGAATCACTATACCAGCTGAACTCGTCATTTCCGAGGCACGTCACCTCTTCGGGAAAAACGTCATAGCCCATCTCAAGAATGTGCCTTCGGTCCTTGTTGGCCTCATCATATGGCCGCCGCGGCATTGTTGGGATGTTCTGCATACGAACACTATATCATACGACGGAATTGAGCGTAAAGAAGGAAAAGGCGGTGAAAGATGACGGGCGATGATGCCATACTGAGACGCCTCAATGGTGACTTCAAACGCCTCGCCGAGATCGTCGGGGTCGAAAACGCCCTCCTCGTCTCGAAGGAGTTCGGGGGCCTCTGGATCTCCATCCCCAAACTTGACGACCTGCGACGCGAGGAGCGCAATGCTGCGATCCGCGAAGAATACGACGGGTCGACGGACAAAACGGACACCGTCCGAGGCCTGGCCAGGAAACATAATTTGACGACTCGGCAAATTTACAATATACTGGGCGTGCAACCTGATAACGAGACCGATCTCGTCCTTCCCCTCTTCTTCAGTGAAATCCAGCCAGTGAAATAGTTCAAACTGAAACGCTTCACATATCAGAGTTCAGCCTTTCCCTCATAGAATGTCCTCGTGATGTTTCAACCCCCTTGGAAAGCGCAGGATGCCGGGACCGCCAATCCCGGTGTCTTGCGCCCTGGTTTGATACCCGCACGCGCCTGCCGTGAAGAAATACCGGCATTGGGCAGGGCGCACGGCCCTGCCCTCTTCTCCAAACCGAACGGAGGTAAGGCATGAGCGATGCCGTCACCGTCCCGGCGCTCCGGCGCATCCTCGGGATAGCCAGAACCGAGATCGGCACAAAGGAGATACCGGGAGCGGGCCACAACCCGCGCATTCTCGAATACCACCAGGCAACGCAGCTCCAGGCATTGCGGGACGAAGTCCCCTGGTGCTCGGCGTTCGTCAACTGGTGTCTCGCACAGGCCGGAATAGAGGGGACCGGCAGTCCGATGGCGCGGTCCTTCCTCGGGTGGGGTACCCCTCTCGACCATCCGCTTCCCGGCTGCATCGTTGTTCTCAAACGCGGACGCGCCCCTTTCGGCCACGTGGCGTTCTTTGTGCGGTGGGTCAAACCAGGCCTCATCGAGGTCCTGGGGGGCAATCAGTCGGACGAGGTGAGGCTGTCGGTCTACCGCGACTCCGATGTCCTCGGGTACCGGCGGCCTAAAAACGAGAGAGTGTGAGGGATGAGGGAGAACTTCGACATAGCTTTTCAGATGACGATCGGCCTCGAGGGAAAGCCGACGAACGATCCCCGGGATCCCGGAGGGTTCACGATATGGGGCCTGGCGAAACGGTGGCATCCGCAGGTCGATGAGAACACGTCCATCGAGGAGGCAAAGGTCATTTACCTCGAGGAGTACTGGATCCCGCAAGGGTGTGACGAGGCCCCGTTTCCCTGGGACATCGCCCTCTTCGATTCGGCTGTCAATCCGCAAAACGACCCGAAGCTTCCGTACGCCGCGAACAGGGAGCTGCTGGCGCTCCGACCGGAGAACTGGCAGGAATACCAGTCGCTGCGAATGGAGCGCTACATGAGACGTTCCCAGAGAGACTTCGTGAAGGGACACATCTTCAGAGTGCTGCGGCTCAACGAACAAATACGAGCGCTCGTGCGGGCCCGAAGGCTCGCCACGGCGAAGGAGTGAGACATGAAGAAGGTGCTATCGATCGTCGTTATCATGACAGCCGTCACCCTGCTTGCCGGGTGCGGCGCGTCAGTCAGGGAGATCATGAAGATCGACGCCTCAATGTCGGAGATCACGAAAGCCTGTGAACCGAAGGCGGAAAGGATGTCCGTCAATTGCCGCGCCGGCATAGCGCAGGCGTTCCTCATCGCCCCGGACACCACGGCATCGGTGAGGGCTTCGGCCGAGGCGCTCAAGGGCGTGGCGGACACCTCCAGCCCCGAATACAAATGCTGTTACGGCGTCGGGGCATGGATCTCCTTCACCCTGCACGGCATCGATGACCTGGGCGACAAGGCCCTGGCCAAGATCGTCGGACTCGGGGTGTTCTGATGCTCGATCTGTACAGCCAGTACCGGCCCCTCATCAAGACGGGTGACTTCCTTGACTGGAGGTCGGACACCCTTCTCGGCGCAGCCATACGGGCAAAGACCGGCGGAGAGGGAAACCACGGCTGTCTCGCCGACCGCCTCACAGGTCTGTCCGGCGACAGGATCTTCACCCTCGAGGCCCTGGGCGGCCCGTTCCGCCCTTACTACCTGTCCCTGAGGCTCAAGGAGTTCGCGGGCAAGGTGTGGTGGTACCCGCTCTGCGACGAATGGGACAAGGACGAGATCCGCAGGGAGATCGAGGTCAGGATGTGGGCCCATGTGGGCACGGAATACGACATTCCCGGGCTCCTGATGAACGCGATCAAGAAGGTCGAAGACGATGACACTCTGCTCTTCTGCTATGAAGCATGTTTTCTGGAGCTCGGATTCCGCGGGAAGGTCCCCGTCACCGGGAAGGAGTTCGAGGGGCTCAAGATATTCAAACCGCGGGTCCTGATCTATGACAGCTCGCTGGAGAACGGCGGGGTCGACTATGAGTCCCCGCATTTCGGGGGGATAGGGAGGTAGCCATGTTCGACAAGGAAAAGAAACTCATGGTCTTCGCGGCCGGCATTGTGTCGTCGGTCATTCTCTACATGTTCATCACGGTCTTTGTCAAACCGCTCGTTGACAACACCACCTTCATGGTCGGCATGGGCATGCTCATCCTGGGCTATTACTGGGGATCATCGAAGGGGTCCCAGGATAAGAACGAGCTCATAAAGAGGGGATGACGAGATGATGGAAAAGTGGCCCCTCGTTCTCTTCCTGGCCGGGCTCATAGCCACCTGGACCCTGATAACGTTCAGGGTCATGCAGGTCATGCTGGCGAAAACCGAAAAGAGGCTCGAGGAAAAGATCACCGAGCGCTCGGACATCGTCGCCACATATCAGTGCAGGGTCGATGAGGTTGAGCGCCGGATGCTCGATCTCAAGGCGGATCTCCCGCTCAATTACGTGAGGCGTGAGGATTTCATCCGTCATGAAGTGATTATCAGCTCCAAGCTGGACCGGATCTATGACAGGATCGAGAAAGGAAAGGAGGGATGACGATGGACATGGAGAAGGCCCGGCGAGAAGAACTGAGGTGGCTCATACTCCAGGCACTCAACGCCGCGCAGCCGGTAGGCGCGCCTGAGACGATCGTAAAGAATGCAATCGAGACGGTCATCCTTGACGTGACGGTGATGGAGATCCGAAACCAGCTCGACTATCTCGCAGAAAGAGAACTCATAACCCTTACCCATCGCGACTCACCCGTGTGGTTTGCAAAGATCAACCGTCACGGGATGGACATTGTGGAGTATACCGTCGACGTGCATCCGGGCATAGCCCGCCCGAAAAAATACTGGTGAGACATGCCACAGAGATCGAAAGTTCTCACGCTGCCTGATCCCGTAAAGGCCGAGCTGGATAAGAAGCTCGTCGCCGGCGGCTTCGCCGACTACGTTGCCCTGTCCGACTGGCTCAAGGATCAGGGCTATGAGATCTCGAAGTCCTCGCTCCATCGGTACGGAACCTATTTCGAGCAGCGTCTCTCGGCGATAAAAGTGGCCACCGAACAGGCCCAGGCGATCGCCGACACGATCGGCGACGACCAGGGGGTCCTCGGTGACGCGCTGACGAGGCTAATCCAGGAGAAGACCTTTCAACTCCTCGTTGAGATGGAATCGCTCTCCGCGGAGGACGTTGATTTCACGAAGCTCGGGGAGATGGTCGCGAAGCTGAACAAAACGGCAATCCTTCAGAAGAAGTGGATTGCCGACATGCGCGAAAGGGCCCGCGCTGCGGCTGACGACGTGGTGAAGGTCGCAAAGGCCGGAGGCCTCTCCGCCGAGAAGGCGGAAGAGATCCGCAAGAAGATACTGGGGATTGTCTGATGACGGACGTTCAACGGGATTTCAACGAGACGAGGAAATCAACGGGTGTTCTCCTCCCCTACCAGGCAAAGTGGGCCGCCGACACGTCCCCTGTGAAGGTGTGGGAGAAATCCCGCCGTATCGGAGCCTCCTGGGGGGAGGCTGCGGATTCCACGCTCTACGCGTCGGAGAAGGGTAACGGCGAAAAGCGGGACGTCTGGTACATCGGGTACAACAAGGACATGGCCCAGGAGTTCATCCGGGACTGCGGCAACTGGGCCCGGGCCTATAACATTGCCGCGTCGGAGATGGAGGAGTACGAGGAGGAGGACGTCGCCGAGTACGCCGGCGTCGTCGAGGAGAAGAAGATCCTCGCCTTCCGGATCACCTTCGCCTCCGGCTGGAGGATCACGGCGCTGTCATCGAGGCCGTCCAACTTGAGGGGGAAGCAGGGCCGGATCATCATCGACGAGGCCGCGTTCCACGAGGATCTCGCAGGCCTCCTCAAGGCTGCCCTCGCCATGCTCATCTGGGGCGGACAGGTCTACGTCATATCCACTCACTTCGGGGACTCCAACGAGTTCAACAGCCTGGTCCAGGACATCCGCGCCGGCAAGAAGAAGTACAGCCTGCACCGGACCACATTCGACGAGGCCCTGGACGCCGGGCTGTACCGGAGGATCTGCCAGGTCCTCCGGCGCGAGTGGACCCAGGAGGGCCAGGACGCCTGGAGAAAGGAGGTCGTCGATTTCTATGGTGATGATGCCGACGAGGAGCTTTTCTGCATACCTTCCCAGGGCAGCGGGATCTTCCTGACGAGGGCCGTCATCGAGGGCTGCATGTCCCCCGATATCCCCGTCGTCAGGTACCGGCAGCCGACATCCTTCGCCGAGCTCGCGGATCATCTGCGCGAGGCCGAGGTGAGGGACTGGTGCGAGGAGACGCTCAAGCCTTTGCTCACGGGCCTCGATCCCAACCGGAACTCCTACTTCGGGGAAGACTTCGGGCGCACCGGCGATCTCACCGTTATCGAACCGCTCTGCGAGCTGCAGAATGCGACCTTTCGGGCTCCGTTCAGCCTGGAGCTCCGCAACATACCCTTTCAGCAGCAAGAACAGATCCTCTGCTACATCGTTGACCGTCTCCCGAGGTTCCGTTACGGCGCCCTGGATGCGCGGGGCAACGGCCAGTATCTGGCTGAGCGCGCCATGCAGAAATACGGCGCTTCCAGGATCGCCCAGGTCATGCTCACCGAATCGTGGTACCGGGAGAACATGCCCAAGTACAAGGACGCCTTCGAGAGCAAGGCGATCATGCACCCGAAGGACGCGGACGTCATAGAGGATCATCGCGCCATCAAGGTGATAAAGGGCGTGGCGAAGCTGCCCGACAGGAAGACGAAAAGCGAGGAGGGGAAACAGCGCCACGGAGACTCCGCGATCGCCGGAGCCCTCGCCTGGTTCGCGACGCTCCAGGAAGGCGGGCCCGCCGAGTCGGCAGGATCCGAGGCGACGGAGACCGACTACCATGCCGAACGGCCGGGACGCCATGACATGAGGCTGAAAACAGGAAGACGTTTCCTGGGGAGGCGACGCGCAGCATGAATCTCAAAGAAAGAATAGTCGATGCTGTCTTCGGCGACGTCATTGAATCCAAAGTAGCGGAGCGCCTCAAGGGAGCGTCCACGAGTGAGACTGAATATGGCTGGCGCAAACTTACAGGCAACGCTGCCAGGGAGCTTTTGACCACCACGCAGGCGCGCATGATCGAGATCGCGTACTGGCTCTGGGAGACGAATCCCATGGCGGGCTGGCTCATAGACATAGTGGTTGCCTTCATTTTGGGCGAAGGCCTGCCCTACGAAGCGAAGCATGAGGACGTCAAGAAGGCCCTGAATGACTTCTGGTATGACCCCATCAACCGCATGGACCTTTACTTCCCCAAGCACGTCACGGAGCTGCTCATCTTCGGAGAACTCTGCCTGCCGGCATTCACGGCTGAGCAGACCGGGAAGGTCCGCCTCGGGTATATCGATCCGGCATCGATCGTCGAGGTGGTCACGGATCCTGAGAACGTGAAGGTTATCATCGGGGTTGTCGTCAGCAATAATCTGGACCACGAGAAGCGCCGCCTGAGCACCATCCTTCCGAAGGACATCGAATACGTCATGAGCCCGAAGGGCCGATCCCTCCGCGGGACTTTCACCGACGGGGAATGTTTCTTTTATGCAATAAACAACGTCACGAACTCCCCCCGGGGCCGAAGCGAGCTCCTGTCAACAGCCGACTGGCTCGACGCCTATGAGCAGTTTCTCTACGACTATGCCGAGAAATGGCCGCAACAGAATTCATTCACCTGGGACCTCGAGGTCCAGAACGCGGATAAGGCAGAAATAGAGACTCACGTGAAGGCATTTTCCAAGAAATCGGGCAGCGTCTACGGCCACAACGAAAAGGTGAAGCTCAGCGCAATCACTCCTGACCTCAAGGCGCTCGATGCCGAAAAAGGGGCCCGTCTTTTCCGGAACCACATACTCGGCCGGAAAGGTTTTCCGGAACACTGGTTTGGCGGCGGCGGGGATGTGAACAGGGCCACCGCGTCTGAAATGGGAGCGCCCACCCTCAAGATGCTTGCCATGAAGCAGAGGCTCGTGAAGTACATCCTCGAGGACATATTCGGGTACGCCATCGAGAAACGCCGCACCGCGAAAACCTTACGCGTCACCGACGATGAAGCCGGGCAGTACTCCGTGATCACTCCGGAACTCTCACAGAAGGACATCGCGAAGTTCTCCACCGCGATACGAGATGTATCGGCGTCCCTGGTCATAGCGGAAAAGCAGGGATGGGTCGACCGCGACACCGCGAGACAGATGTTCGCCATGCTCGGCACGTTCCTGGGGATGGAGATCGATGTCGAGGCAGTCAAGGATGCGGTTGAGAAGCAGGATGCCACCGCGGGATACGAGGATTATCTCGGCGGGAACAATCCGCCGAAATCTGCCGGCGAGGAGCCCGAAAATGAATAGGGCAAAAACGGCCCTTTTTTCGGCGGGGGGTCCGAATACGGGCATTTCCCCGTGGTCACTTCGGAAAACGTTTTCTCAACGGTGTTTCAACGCAATGGCAGGGTATATAGGCTGAGGCCAGGGACATGAAAATCGTCAAAACGGAGATGAAGAGGATCCTGAAGGAAAAAAAGAGGTCGATCGCCTCCGGCAGGGAGACGATCGCCGCCGTCATGACGGAGCTGCACGGCCAGGTCGTGAATGCCCTCGGCCGCGCTGCCCTGGGCTCCTGGGACTCGTACTACCTCACGGAGCTCGTCCGGGCCCTCGAGGAACAGATGTCGGCCTACGGCGCGAAGGCCGGGACGGTCCTGTCCGGACTTCTCGACGACATGTGGGCCGCCGGCACTGTCATGGTTGACAGCGCTCTCACCCTCGGCGGCATGTACACCGGGTTCAGGATCTCCACGTCGTCGCTCGAGGCGCTGAAGGATTACTCGAACGGGTACCTCCAGAAGCTCTTCGGGGACACCTGGTACAGCATGAAGGCGGAGATCAATCTCGGGATCCTCGGGGCACAGACCCCGCAGCAGGTCGCCCAGGCGATCGGCATGGCCATGGACGAGGGGATCTTCAAGCATGCGCTCCTCAGGGCCGAGACGATCACCCAGACGGAGATGGGCAGGATATTCTCGACGGCGACACAGGCGAGGATGGACGAGGCCTCCGAGTACGTGCCTGACCTGGAGAAGCAATGGATCCACGCGGGACATCCGAAGGAGCCCAGGCTGACGCACGTCATCGCCGACGGCCAGCATGTCCCTGTGAAAGATCCGTTCCTGATCGGTGGCGTGCAGATGATGTATCCCAGGGACCCAAGGGCTCCCATAGCGGAGGTGATCCACTGCGGGTGTGACCACATCCCGTACCATCCAAGGTGGGAACAAACAACAAAGGAGGCAGAGCATGATCGAACAAAAGCAGCTTAAGGGACTGGTGTTCCGGACCTCGGAACGCAAGCCGGTAGTCGAGGACGGGAGAAAGAAGTTTGTCCACGAGCGCGTGGAACGGCCCCTCACGCCGGACGATATCCTGTCAGCGACGGATTACGACACCTTCACGCGGATTGTGACCAAGGACGGCAGGAAGTATGACATCCCTGCCGCGGGAAAGGGTGGCGGAGCCATCAAGGAGAAGGGGGAATAACATGTTCACACGACTGCTGGCAGCCGCGGAAAACAACCTGAAAGGCGCCATGAGCTTCGAGGAGATCCGCCGGTCCCTGTGCGATGCCTTCACACAGGCGTTCCCGAACACGCCCGGGCATATCGTTGACATCTACCAGGACCATTGCATCATCTCCGACGGCACCGGGACGCTCTACGAGGTGCCCTACACCATCGATGACAACGGGGGCGTCGTCACGGGAGATATGGCGAAGGTCCGCCGGCAGGTGGATTACGTCAAGATCCAGGCGTCGTTCCGCCTGCTCGCAGCCGAGGAAGACGCCGGCGATGATTCAAAGGGGTATCGGTGGCACGTCCAGGTCATCGAGGCGGGCCCCGACAAGCAGACAGGCCTCGAGTATCCCTATGACGTCCTGCGGGCCGCGGTCCCGCTGTACAACGGCGCCCGTGTCTTCGCGCTCCAACAGGGCCAGCACGCCTCCCCGGACAATCCCTACGGCAAGTCCGTCAGGGACCTCGTCGGCTGGATATCGGACGTGAAGGAGAACACGACGGGCCTCGAAGGTCATCTCAACATCCTGAAATCCGCTAAGTGGCTGAGGGACATGGTCCTCGACAGCTTCGAGCGGGGCAAGGAGGACCTCGTCGGTCTGTCGCATGACGTTCTCGGCAAGGTGACCGCCGCGAACGGCAAGAGGACGGTCGAGAAGATCGTAAAGGTCGACAGCGTCGACATAGTCTATGAACCCATAGCAGGGGGCAAAATAACACGCATGGCCGCAGCCGCAAGGGCAGGCCAAAAGGAGGGCAACATGTTGGAAAAATTGTTGGCTGCCTTGAAGGCGAACAGGCCGGAGGCCTACAAAACCATCGAGGCGAGGGTAAAGGACGGCGCCGTCACGGAGGACGAGGTGATCGCCCTTCTCGCCGCCGGTCAGGTCCTGGACGTTTCGGGCCTCGACGAGAGGATCTCCTCCGCCGTAGCGACGGCGGTGGCAGCGGCGGTCCCGAGCTCTTCCGCCACTGACGAGGTAAAGATCCTCGCCTGCAGGCTCACGCTCAAGGACGAGCTGAAAGGGAGCGGACTTCCGGAGATCTCCCAGGAGAGGATCAGCGCGCAGTTCGACGGAAAGGTCTTCGAGACGGAGGCGCTGCGCGCCGCGATCACCTCGGAGAAGGAGTATCTCGACAAGATCACCGGGTCCGGGGTCGTGACGGGCAGCGGCCAGGTGAGGGTCGTGAGCGAGGAGCCTGAAAAGGTCCAGGCCGCCTTCGACAAGCTGCTCGGCGTCGACGTGGACGAGAGGTTCTCCGCCGTGGCGCCGTTCAGATCGCTTAGAGCGGCCTACACACGGGTGACCGGGGACGCTGACGTGAGCGGGCGCATATCCCGCGAGGGTGACCGTTTCGGCCAGGCCTATATGGAGTTTCTCAGGTTGCCGGCAGCCTACGCGTCGAGCTCCTTCACCTACCTCCTCGGCAACACCATGTACCGGAGAATGGTACAGGATTTCCGGGCGGTTGACTTCGGGGAGCAGATCCTCATCAGCTACGTCCGCAATGCCGCCGACTTCAAAACCCTGGAATCCGTCAGGATCGGGTACTACGGCGACCTGCCGGATGTCGATCCCGAGGCCCTCGACTACGCCGAGCTCACGAACTTCACGGACGAGGAAGTCTCCTACGCGATCAACCAGAAGGGCGGCATCGTGACGGTCTCGCGGAAGACCATCATCAACGACGACCTCAGGGCCCTGCAGAGGATCCCGCAGCGCCTCGGCCGTGCGGCGAAAAGGACCAAGGCCCAGCGGTGCTGGAACAAGATCATCGACAACGCCACGTACAAGGGCGACAGCAAGGCCCTCTTCCACGAGGACCACGCCAACCTCGGGGCCACGGGGCTCACGAACGACGCCACGGGGGTGACGACGCTCGCCACCAGGCTCACGGCCATGTTCAACCAGACGGAGCCCGATTCCGAGAAGAAGCTCGGTCTCGAGGCCCTGCACCTCTGGGTACCCCGCGAGAAGCTCGAGATCGCCAAGGGGCTCAACTCGCCCTGGCCCGGTGTCGCCGGGGGCAACCCCCACGCCGGCCGGTTCGGCGTGGACCACGAGCGCATCATCACCAACAAGCTGACCACCGACACCAACGACTGGGGCCTTGTGGCTGCCAGAGAGGACACGGAGCTCCTGGAGATCGCCTACCTCAACGGCCAGGAAGAGCCCGAGTTCTTCGTCGCCGACAATCCCCTCGCCGGGCAGATGTTCCTCGCGGACAAGCTCCAGTACAAGGTCCGGCACGAGTACGAGGTGGAGATAGTCGACTTCAGAGGCTTCGACAAGAGCGTCGTCGGTTAGTCTCGACGAAAGATCACCCCGGGCCCTCACCGGCCCGGGGATCACAGGTTGAAGGAGGCAAACCATGATTCATAGATCCGATAGATTCAGGGCTTTCAGAGCGAGGCAACTCCTGACACTCTTCTTGGCGTTGACCGTGCTTTTTCTGGCCCTGGTTATGACCCCGTTCGGTGCGAGAGCCGACACGCCGAACCCTTCCAGCGGTTCGTCCGGTTATGAGACGTTCGTCTTCCATCTGCCCGGACCATACACGGCGACGACGACCCCAATCAAGTTCAAGCCCCCCTGGCCATACCGGGCCCTTTCTGTCTCGGTTTATGCCAGGGCGGTGTCCGGGACATCGGACGTTGCCAGCCAGGCGGTGGACGTTAAGCAGGGCACGACGTCGCTCCTCGCTGCCCCCGTACAGATAATCAACTCGGATACGGTATATGACGCCACGATGGCAGCCGCGCCGAACATTCCCGATGAGGGCACGGTCAGCGTGATCCTGAACACGTCAGGCACCAACCCGTCAGTCGATGATGTAACCGTAACCATTGGAGTCAAGAGACAGTGATCGAACGCATCACAAACAGCTGCACGAAACTGAAAGAGTGGAGGAGAGCAATCTCCTCCCTCTTCCTCACCCTGTGGGCCGCCCGCAAGCGCATTGTCAACGCCCTGACCGTATTCGTCCTCTTCATGGGCATTGCAGGTTTCGGCGCCTGCCAGCACACGAGACTGGCCCGTTACATGTCCATCGCCTACGCGGTCATCGCCGCCCTGGGCCTGCAGATATCCCTGAGGTCCCTGCCCGTCGGGATCTTTATCGCGTGGACGGCGTTTATCTTTTACGTTCATCCGATGACCCCCGTTCTCGCGGCACTCAGCGCTCTGATTTACGTGGCAGGCTTTCTCTTTGTTGTCCGCTCGCCCGTCAGCAGGCGGACCGTGCTAAATCTCGTCTGCATCTATGCGATCGTGAACGTGCTCTGGCAGCTGCTCCAGATCTCAGGGCACACGATCTGGTACAACCCGATCTATTCGGGGGCTTTCACCCTCGTCGGCCTGCAGACAAATGTCGGGGAGACATCCGTCCTCATGGCGGTCTGCCTGCCAGCGTTCTTTCGCCGTCGCTGGGTCTGGCTTCTCCCCATACCCCTGATAGGCCTCGTCATGGCCAGGGCGACGGTGGGGATGCTGGCCCTGGCGGTTGTGGGTTTCGTCTACACATTCTCCAGAATATGGAAGGAGCAGGGCAGGGTCAGCGGCCTGGCTGCGCTTGGCATCCTTTCGGCGATGCTCGTGAGCCACGTCCTGATCATGGATCCGTTCATCTGGGAGCAGCAGAAAAACTCCAGGCTCCAGACCTGGAAGGAAAGCGTCGTCATCGCCCTCGGCAAACCGATCCGCGGCCAAGGGTTCGGACAGTTCTGTACCATGGTCCCCCTGCTGTCTACGCCCCTGCAGCTCACGGTTCCGGACCGGCTTCGCCTCTACGATGAGATCGAGGATAAGAAGCATTTCAAGGATCTCGCGGAGAAGATAACGGGAGGCGACGCGGCGAGCTATTACAGGAATAAACGGTACCCGCAGAGCTTTTTCTTCGAGGCGCACAACGAGTACGTGGAGGTCCTCTTCGCCGCGGGGATCCCGGGCCTGATCCTTCTGCTTGCCGGGCTCGCGCACATTCTCTGGAGAGGATGGAAACAAACGGACCGGAGGCCGTTCTATGGCCTGCTGGCATCGTGTGTGGGGGCATCGGTCTGGTTCACCTGGCAGATCGTGCCGATCGCCGTCATCACGGTTGTATGGGCGGGACTGTGCCTCGCCGGGAGGAATGAATGAGCTCTCAGGACGATTTCAGGACGAGGGTGATCGGCATCGTCAAGGACGATTCCGGGAAGCTCGATGACCCGAAGGGCGTCGGGACGATCAAGGCGATCGCCAGCGCTCCCACGGCCGGAGGTTCCGGTTACAGCCTCAACGACGTCCTCACCATCACGGGGGGATCCACCGCTGCTACCGCCAAGGTCACGGCAGTCGCCGCGGGTGTGGTGACGGCCGTGGAGCTCGTCACGCGCGGCGCCGGATACACTCCCGGGTCCGGGAAAACCACAACGGTTGCACCCGCCGGTGGTACCGGCTGCACCCTGGAGATCGTCTCCGTCATGAGCCTCGAGGCGTACGACAGGCACATCACGGCGGCCCTGGAACGATATTCAAAACACAGACCGAAGGTGGACGTTGTGGATATAACCGGCGACGGGACGCACGACTACGCGACCCCCGCCGGCTGGATCGATGAGTTCTCCTCGATCGTCTCCGTGGAGTACCCCGTCGGGCAAGTCCCCGAGTCCTTCCTCGATGCGGACGATTACAAGATCTATCAGACAACGTCGGCGAAAAAGGTCCGTCTCATCAATGATGCTCCGCCCGCCACGGAGACATTCCGCGTAAGCTTTACCGTCCCCAGGACGGCGACAACGGTCCCCTCGGGGGATGTGGACGCGGTCGCGATGCTCGCCGCCTCCTTCTGTCTCGAGGAGCTCGCGAATGCCTTCGCCCAGACCGGCGACTCGACGATCGGCGCGGACGTCGTCAACTATCATTCAAAGTCCTCCGAATTCGCGGCACGGGCAAAGCGCCTCATGCAGCTCTACAAGGAGCATATGGGTCTCAAGGATGACGACACCGCGCCGGCCGCCGCGGTGATCCGCGACTTCGATCAGAAGTATCCCGGAGGCCTCGACAGGCTTACCCATCCACGCCGGGCCAGGGAGCGCAGATAATGGAGCTCAAGGCGACGGTAACGGCAAACGGGAAGATCTTCGACGGGCAGGCCCCCGAGATAATCCGGACAGCCCTCATGGGCGTCATGTATGAAGCGACGCAGTACCTGGAGCGAGAGATCAAGAAGGAGACGCCCGTCGGCGTCTCCGGAGCGAAGGGCGGGCTTCTGTCTACAGTCCAAGGTGAGGTCGTAAACAAGGGAGACCCCGTCGTGAAGGGCGTTGTGTTTTCGCAGAGCCCTTACGGCCTGGTGGTCGAAAAGGGCCGCCGCCCGGGCAAGACCTGGCCACCCGAGGGCGCCCTGCTGAGGTGGATCGAGTTGAAGATGGGTGTTGACGCTGTACAGGCTAAACGCCTCGAATTCGCGATCCGGAGAAAGATAGGCCGCAAGGGCTTCCCCGGAAAGCGGATGTTCGAGAAGACCTGGGAGAGCAAATTTCCCGTTATTCAACGCATGTTTGAAAGAGCGGGATTCGACATAGCGAGGAAGGTAAATGGCTGAGGCGACAATACGGGCCGCGATCGCGAGTATACTGGGCACGGTGACAAACATCGGGAAGGTCCATGACTTCGAGCGATGGGCCGCGGACTGGTCAAAATTCATCGCCTTCTTCAGGACGAGGATCTCCGGCGTCGACCAGGTAAGGGGATGGGAGATCAGCAGGAAAGCTCCGATCACCGAGACCGGTGATGATACCAGGACGCACACATATGCCATAAGGGGGTACATGGGAGTCGATGACAGCGCACAATCGGAGAAGACGTTCAGCGCGCTTGTCGAAGCCGTGGCGGCGGCCTTCCGGACCAACAAGACCCTCAACGGAGCCGCCCTGGGTCAGGATTTCATCCAGGTAGAAACACTTGATACAAGGTCATTCGGCGGGGTGCTCTGTCATTACGCTGAGCTCACCCTCACCGTATATGAATCCATAGGCTAAAGGAGGAGACCATGCCATACAAGCTCAAGGCCAACGTCGAGAACTTCGAGGTTGTGGACGGTCCGTTCGCCGGCAGGAACTTCGTCGGCGGGCAGATCTACGAGGAGATCCCGCCAGGGGAGGAGAGAAGATTCGAGCCCGCGACGCCTGGAAACAGTCAGGCAAAGGCGCCGAAGAAATCCTCTGAGAACACGAAGCCGGAGGTGACAGATGCGTAATTATCTTGCGGATTATAACCTTCTCGCGGTGTCCGCGAACGCGAAGGAGACCGCTCTTAACACCGAGCAGACCCTCGACACGTCACTGCTCGTCTCGAAGAGCAATATCATCAGCCTTGCCCCGAGACGCGAGGATAACCGGGATGAGCTCACGGGCAAGGAAGAGCCCGATACCGTTTACGACCTCGGGGCCCTTTCCGAGGCCACACTCGATTTTGAGAAGGCGCAGGCACAGCACTTCGGGCTCGGCTATGCCTTTGCGCTGGGCAGCGTTGTTGCCGGCGCAGCCTGGGGGACGGGATACAAACACGTCATCACTCCCACAGCCGACATGTTTCTGCCATCCTTCACGGCGGGCCAGCGATTCGGCCAGACGATCATGAAAAGGCTTTTCGCATCGATGCACGTCGACCAGCTGACGGCGACCTTCACCCGCGACGCCTGGGCGAAGCTTTCCCTGGCCATCAAGGGCACGGGGAAATATACGAACAACGTGTACAAGGAAAGCGTCACCGCGGCCTACAACGCGGAGTCTCTCACCCTGGCAGCCAACGCGGTGCAGGGCTCGTCCGCCGCCGCGAGACTCGACAGCGTGCACGGAATTCGCGTGCTCGTTCCCACAACAGGCGAATACAAGGACGTGACATTCAGTGCCGTATCCGCCGCGACGCCGGCTGTCATAACGATCTCCGCGCCGGGAGGGGTCGCAACGGAGACGACGTACGAGATCCTCTATGTTCCCTCCGAAGCCGCCTGGTGCACCTTCCCGTCCAGGGTTACCGAGCCCCCTTTGCGTGTCTCCGACCTCGTTGTGACCATTGGAGGCAAGTGGAACGGCACCACGTTCCTCGAGGGCCATTCCATGTCCGACGAGATTGAGTCGATCGAGCACGTCATTAACAACAGTATGGCGATCGAGTTCCGCGTCGGGGGTTCGGGCAGTTACGCCAATTACGCGATACGCCAGGGCCGCATCCAGACGCTCAAACTCAATCGCCAGTTCCGGGATTATCTCCTGCAGCAGAAGATCGATGACAACGAATACCTCGGCGTGAGGATGGTGGCTACGGGGGCTGAATTCGAGACAGGGAAGAACTATTACGTTGATGTGGTCTTCCCGCGCTGCAACGTCCTCAAGGCGGGCATATCCATCAACAATAAGGTCCTCGCCGAAGCGGGTGATCTCATTGTCCTCCAGGATGATACCTACGGATCCGCGCGCGTTGAGATCGCGAACAAGGTGAGCGGTTACGCTCAGTAGGGAGAAAGGGCTGTGACATTCGAGGATATTTACTTTGGCGCCGGCGTAACCTTCTTCTTCCTCGTATTTGCATCGGCGATGGGGATTGCCGCACGCGCCGTTAAGAAAGATTTCCGTCAATGGAGGGGAAATGGAAAAGAAAGAATTTGAATATGGCATCAACGACAAACTCTACATACAGAGACCGCTGGTGCTTGGCCAGATAAGCCAGATCAGCAAACTCGTGAGGGACATAGAGATACCCGAGAACATCAGCTCGCACGACTTCATCAATCTCCTCGGAGACAGGCTCCCGGATGCGCTTGCGATAGCCCTTTCTCCTGTCGGCGTAAGGATCAAAGACAAGAACCTGGACGAGCTGGCGGAAGAGTTCAGGGAGCACATGGACATCGAGACCGCCGTGGAGGTTGTGGACGGTTTTTTCTCCTTGAACCCGATAGTTTCAGCTGTCGAGAAACTGACGGGGATGATGACGACGGTGAAAAAGGCGATGACTGGGTCGAGAGGATCGTTGTCATCCTCTCCGGGGGAGACATCACAAAGCGAGACCGGATCCTCTGGGCGTACACCCCAAAAGAGTGCATCCCCTACATCGAGGAAGGGTCACGCTGGCGGATCTTCCGCGAAGGGGTGATCAGTGCGCTTGGTATCGACGGCGGCTGCAACGCCAGACAGCGTGAGAGGTGCAAGTTCGAGTACGGCGAATTCTTTGAGTGGACCTGCGAGAACTGTGAGAAGAATCCCAGGTCCAAAAGGTGATTGATGTCCGATAACCGCGTTCAGGTCATCATCGAGGGGATCGACAAGGCCTCCCAGGTCTTTAACGATCTCAATAAGCAGCTGAAGGCTCTCAGGAGTGAAGCCGACAAGGCGGGGGGCGGCGTAGGAGATTCCTTCGCCAAGAGCCGTCCGCACCTCGAAGGCGTTCACGACAATCTGGGTAAGATCAAAAATCAGATCATCGCCATCGCGGCCGCCTGGAAGCTGTTTGACATTGCAAGGGACTCAATCCTGCTCGGCGGACGGGTCGAGACCCTCTCGGCCGTCCTTGAAGTCATGGGCCGCAACGTCAATCTCACTGCGGGCGAGATGAACGCCTATGTAAGCCAGGTCAAGGCCATGGGCATTACGACGGAGGCCTCGCAGCAAAGCGTGATACGGATGGTCCAGGCGCAGCTTGACCTGTCGTCGGCGAGCCAGTTGGCCCGGGTCGCCCAGGACGCCGCAGTCATCGGGAACGTCAATTCCTCCGAGGCCCTGGAGCGTTTGACGCATGGCATAGTGACTCTCCAGCCGGAGATCCTCAGAACGATCGGTATCACGGTTAACTTTGAAAACGAGTATAAGAAAGCCGGCGCAACCCTGGGCAAGAACATGGACCAGCTCACCCAGGCCGAAAAGCAGCAGATCGCCATGAACGCGGTGCTCACCGAGGGGACCAAGATCCAGGGTACTTACGAGGCGGCGATGGGCACCGCAAATAAGCAGTTGAAATCCATGGAGAGATACACCGAGGAACTCAAGCTCAAGCTGGGCGACCTCGGTGGCGGCGCTTTTACTGCCGTAATTTTCGAGATCGTTGACGGCCTGAAGGAGTGGGATAAGTCACTTTCCGCTCTTAAAGAATCAGGAGACCTGGCGTCCATGTCCGACGATATCCAGTACGGTGTTCTCGTCGCCCTCAACGACATCAGGTCCGTGACGGTGGATATCTGGAACGTCCTCAAGGAGTTCGGTCCGATCGTGAAATTGTTCCTCGGGCTGATCGTGATGGCCGCAAACGGCTGGGGTGATATTCTCGCCGCGATGCGACCGGTTTGGGACATAATGGGCAAACTCATCGGGATGGGCTGGGACTTCGTGCAGGTACTGAAGGCCGCCGCGAATGTCCTGACGTCCATAGCGACTGGCGATTTCCAGGGACTCAAACAGGCCCTCAAGGAAATAGGCACGGCAGCGGGCGATCTCGCAAGGAAGACGAGCGAGGCCAGCGCCATGGCGTATCAGCTTCCTGAAAGCGTGGCGGACTCCCTCAATGCTCGCGACGCGGCAAAGCAGGCCGCAAGAAACAAGGTGGACGAAGCCCGCGCCAAAAAGGACTACGAAAATTCCAACTATATCCCGGGTACAGGCGGCCTGAGAAAACCGACATACGCCACCGGCGATGCAGGCACAAAAAAGACCGGCAGCGGCGCTGCAAATGCTATCGAGAGCTGGGCATCAAAGATGCGCGACCTCGACACCGATATGCAAAAGGCCCTATCTCCCTACGATGAGCTCGCCCGCAAGATCGAGGATATCAAGAATAAATACACTGATCTCGTCTCCCAGGCCCGCAAATACGCGAAGGAACACGGTAAAGGCTTCGATACCGGCAAGGTGGAGGAATGGCGCAAGGTCATGGAAAAGGCCGCGCGGGAAGCCGATGCGGAGAAGAAGCTGAAGGTCTGGACGGACGTAGAGCAGCAGATCACGGAGAGGACGGCCCCGGAGCTCACAAAACGCCTCGCTGCGGAAGACAAATGGATCAGCGATTCAGAGGAGAAACTGAAAAAGGCCGGGTACAGCCAGCAGGAGATCTCCGAGAAGATGGTCCAGGTCACCGCCGCGGCGGCCGAGAAGAAAAAGAAGATCGAGCTCGACTATATCAACACGGTCATGGAGGCGGAAAGCCGCCGCTACCTGTCGCAGCTCGATATGATGGAAAAGGAGCGCTCCGGATCACAAACTAACATCATCCGTCAGCGTATCTCCGTTTACGAAAGTCTCCTCGGGTCCTATCAGCGAAACTGGGAAAATGAGACGGATCCCACCGCAAAGATCGCATGGGCGGATAAGGTGGATGAGACACGATCGAAGCTCGTCGATCTCAACATCGCGTTGAAAGAGCAGCAAGGCCTTTTCACCGAGGGTCTGGGAAAGGGGCTCCGGGATTATCTCTGGGATATGAAATCCGTGTTCCAGCAGGGCGTCTACATCGCGGGACAGACCGCCCAGGCAATGTCGACGGCGTTTTCGGACTTCTTCTTCGATGCATTCGAGGGGAAGCTGAACTCGCTATGGGACTATGTAAAGGCCTTCGCAACGTCCGTAAAAAGAGTGATCGCCGATTCTCTGGGCCAGCAGGCATCCGGGGCTTTAAGTACCGGGATCAGCTCTCTCATCCAGGGCATCGTTGGAGGGGGATCACTCTCCTCGAGCGCGACGGGTTCCGTTGGTATCCCTTCGTCCGCCAATTACGTACCTGGCGTCCATCACGGGGGCGGCAAGGTCCGGCGCTTCATCCCCGTCTTCCATGCCGGAGGCCTCAATACCGACGAGCGCCTGGTCATCAACCGCGTCGGCGAACGCTATATCAACGAGGAGCAGAATGACTGGCTGACCCATGTCGCCCGCGTGGCCGGACAAACTCCCGGAGGCAACACGACCATCATCTTCGAGCCGGGCGCCGGCGTGCCCGCCCTCAAGGGCAAGGAACTGTCGTCGAAAAGAGACTCCTCGGGAGAAACGAAACGCATCCTCCTCGAACTCGTCATTACGGATCCGGCCGTGAGGGCCGCGCTGGGAATAAAGGGGGCATAGATGGCGTCATTTCCGACACTGGGCGTCGCGCCGACGATCAGCGATTTTGATGAGACGCTGGCGCAGGACCCGACGCTGCGCTATGAGACGGATGGTGGATTCGTCATCACCGGGGCCAGATTCACGGGTACCCCTCCGGACAAATACCATCTCAAGTACGAACCGATCACGGAGGCCGAGAAGACGGCCCTGAAGGCGTTCCAGGCCGAGGTCCGCGTCGGCGCGGGAATGTTCGACTGGATAAACCCCTTCACGTCGGCGATCCTCGACGTGCGCCTTTTGCCTCCGGGTATGAAATTCAAGCCGTACAAAAAACGCCCGGGCCTGTGGACCGTCGAACTGGACATCGAGGAAGTGTAGATGGCCCTCCCGAACGTCCTGAAATACGCGAAGAACGAGATCCAGACCGTCTATCCATGGCTCTTCCTGCTCGACGTGGTGACGCCTGCCGGCACTCTCTACAGCCTCGTCCACAATCGCGAGGACATCACCTTCCAGGGCAGGACCTACACACGCTTTCCCTTTCAGCTCGAGCTGCCCGAGATCAACAGCGAGGGCGCCGTGCCGTCATGGAATATCAAGGTCGTGAACGCCGCCAGGACCCTCGAGCCGGCCATGCAGGAGACAAAGGGCATGGTGGACAGTGTCATCACCGTGCGGATTGTCAACGCCGGGTACCTTGAGGAGGATCACGTCGACCTGGAGACGGAGGTGAAGGTCCTCGAGGCGTATTCCGATGCCACCTGGATCACCTGGCGGTGCGGCGGCAGGAACCTGTACCGCGACGTCTACCCCCTGTACAGGTATCTGGCCAACTATTGCGCCTGGAAGTTCCGCTGGCACGAGTGCTATTACAATGACCCGTCGGCGTCGGTCGTCCTCGGTGACGACGGCAACGACTACGTCTGCTACGTCGACCACGTGGCCACCGCCGACACGAAGCCCGTCTCCGGGATTAGGTGGATGCAGTTCTGGCGCCGCAAGAACAGGCAGGCAACGGGCGGCACGGGCGCAACATGGTACGTGAGTCTCCCCTACACCGCCGGCACGGCGACGTGCAAGCACACCCTCGCCGACTG
The DNA here is from genome assembly GCA_001603955.1 of Syntrophobacterales bacterium Delta_02. Taxonomy (GTDB): domain Bacteria; phylum Desulfobacterota; class Syntrophorhabdia; order Syntrophorhabdales; family Syntrophorhabdaceae; genus Delta-02. Next base: position 96,997 of record LVAA01000012.1, read on the forward strand.
CCGCCTTAAAGGCAACAGCAGGCGGTTCGCCGGCTTCATTGGTCTCGGGTCCACGGGGGTGAAGATTGTCTGACGTCCGTGACATCAGCGACCTCATAGGGATCCCCTTCAAGGCCAGGGGCCGAGGCCCCGATGCCTACGACTGCTGGGGGCTCGCCATGGAGGTCTACCGCCGCCGCGGCATCGACCTGCCCGAGTTCGCCTACGGCGAGGACCTGGAACTGACGGTCCTCGACAGCCTCATCACCGGCAACAAACACCTCATCCTCGAGCTCGACAGGCCCGAGCCATGGTGTCTCATCGGGTTCTCCGTCATCCCCAAATACGAGCACCACATCGGCGTCAGCCTCCCCGACGGGAGGCGCTTCATCCATGTCCGGCGCCATCAGAGGGTAATCATCTCCCGGATGAATGACATTGTTTGGAAGCGCCGCATCAGGGGGTTCTATCGTTGGATAGGGTAACGATCAGGGAGTACAGGAGCCCCTTCAGACACACCGAGCCCAGGGTGATCGAGCTCGAGCCCACCCCCTACCTCTGGCAGGCGTCCCTCGCGGACATCCGGCGCGCAAACCTGCCCGCCGAGGTCCCCTTCATCTTCGTCGTCAACCAGGTGGTCGTGAAGGAAGAGGATCTCCCTGTAATCTTCCTCTCGCCGTCGGACCTGGTGATCGTCGTTCCGGATCCCGGATTCGACGGAGATGCCTTCCCCATGATTGTCGGGCTGCTCTTCGCCGCCGCGGCGATCGCCGTCTCGGCAGGCGCTTTAGCCCCTGTATTTGGAACTGCCTTTGCAGCTGGCGGCATCGGCGCTATTGCAGCATCCATGGCCGTCTCCATTATGGGCGGCATCGTCACCTCCATGTTCACCAAATCCCCCGATACGCCGACGATGGACGCCTTGCAGGGTTTCAACACGACGCAGACCTACTCCTGGAATCCCATGACGACCCAGCAGCAGGGCGGAGCGATCCCGCGGCCCTACGGCTGCAACAAGCTCTTTGGGAACGTCGTGGCCTGGTACGTCGAGAACGTGAACGACACTCAGTATCTCAATGTTCTCCTGTGTCTTGGCGTCGGGCCTGTATCCCGCATCTACAATCACAGGATCAATGACCAGCCGGTGGAGAATTTCCGGGGGGTGGAGATCCACACCCGGCTCGGCTATCTCGATCAGGACCCGATCCCGAACTTCAACGACGCGAAGATCGAAACGGGTCCCCTGTCGCCGATGAAGGTCGTCAATGGCACGCCTGTTACCTTCACGACCGTGGGAGACAGTTTCAACGGGCTGGAAGTGGACGTAACCTTCCCGAACGGCCTCGGATATGCAAACGACCGGGGGGGGATCGACACGTTCAGCGTCAATCTCAGCGTGGCCGTCAGGAAAAAGGGCGGCAGCACCTGGATCCCGCTGTCCCGCCAGGTCGTCAGCACCCAGGAGACGTACTACGGCGGCGCTTGGACGTACGGATACTGGATCACCTGGGAGTACGGGGACGCCACATGGGTGGAATTGACGCACGGGGATACAGACCCGTCGAGCCATTATGAGGGAGAGGGTGCCTGGGCATACCCCTCCGATGAGGCAAAATGGTGTTGCTGGCGCTGGGTCACGGAGCAGTTTGCCCGGACGGTCTCCACGTCCGTCGACTATGTGACCGTCTCCGGGGCAAGGAACACGGCCATCCGGAGGACCTTCAGGTGCGACAACCTCGAGACGGGACAATACGATGTCCTCGTCACCAACCTTTCGGGGGACCAGACCTCATCGCGGTTCTTTGACGATTGCTATCTTACGGCAGTCCGTGAGATCTATTACGACGATTTCGAGTACCCGCGGATGGTAATGGTCGGAGTCAAGGCCCTGGGAACCGACCAGTTGTCAGGGTCCCTGCGCTATTCCTGCTATTGTGACGGCGCGCTGGTGCGCGTGACCATCGACGGCTCCGCCTGGTCGACGGAGTTCTCCCGGAAGCCTGCCTGGGCCGGATATGATGTGTTGACGCGGCCCGTCCTCGATAACGACGGGAATGTGGTGCGGTACGACGGCCTGCTCCCCGAGGCGACGGACGTGGACTCCCATCTCGACATGGCCGAGTACAACGCGACCGCGGCCCCAGACGGTCTCGGGTCCACGGAGGAACTCTGCCTTTTCGACGGGACCTTCGACAGCGGCAGCACGGTCTGGGACACCCTGCTCAAGATCTACCGGGCAGGCAGGGCGGTGCCGTACTACGCGGGGACGAAGGTCGCCCTCGCGATCAACAAACCCGAGGAGGCGCCCGAGGAGGGATTCTTCATCGGCATGAAGAACGTGCTGAAGAACTCCTTCCAGCAGCACTGGTCCTCGTCCGAAGACCGCCCCTCGGAGCTGACGGTGGAGATCCTGGACGTCGACGACGACTTTGACAGAACGCCCCTCCAGGTCATAAACCCCAATCTGATATCCCACCAGCCGCCCCTGTCGATGGACATGTTCGGCATCATCCGCCGCAGCCAGGTCTGGCGTGACGGCAGGCTAAGACTGAACGCCAACCAGCTCCTCACGAACACGGTCTCGGTGACACTGCCCGTCTCAGCGATAGAGTGCAGGATCGGCCAGCCCGTCAATATCAGTCACGACGTCCCGCAGTGGGGGTATTCCGGCCGCCTGGCGGGAGTGTCGGGAGACGATACCGTCATCCTCGACAGGGTCGCCCCCGTGACGCCCGGCAAGACCTACGGCATGGTGATCTGGATCAAAGCGGACCTCAGGGTCTACCGGCAGGTCCTCACCATCACCGACGGAACCGTCGTGAAGTTCACGGAGGCCTTCGACGAGGGCGAGGAGCCCCAGGAATACGACAATTATTCCTTCGGTGAGATCGGATTGGAGACGAAGCCCTTCCGGATCCTCTCCATCCTCCCGGACATGGAACACCGCTTCAAACTGACGTGCCTCGAGTACAACAGCACGCTCTGGAACTCCGACACTGAGGCCCCGGTCCTGCCGACGCCCAACTATTCCGCTCTTGACGCCCTGCCCGCGGTACAGTCGCTGGCCCTGCAGGACCGCCTCACGCAACGAGTCGATGGCACGATTGACGAGATCATCGAAGTCTCCTTTCTGAAACCCTCCAGCTTCTTTTATGACCACGCGGAGATCTGGTACAGGAGGGACGGGGCAGGCTTCATGCGGTCCGGAACCACCCGGGGAAACACATACGAGCTGCCATGCGTGGCGCTTTCACAGTACATTGTCGCCGTTGTCACCGTGAACACGGCCGGCCTCAGGATGAACCCCGCCGACGCCCCCCAGGGCCCTATAACCCCCCTGGGGAAGACCGCGCGTCCTGCAGCCCCGACCGAATTCTGGGCCGAGGCGGCACAGGGCGGGGTGAAGTTCGGCTGGACGCCCGTACCGGACAAGGACATCGACTATTACCTGATGCGCTACAACGCCAATGAGTCCGGGGTCTGGGCGAATTCGATGGGCGACCTCAGGATCTACGCCACAACGATAACCCTGCCGGCGGCGAAGAGCGGTCGTTATTTCCTCAAGGCGATCGATACGAGCGGCAACGAGAGCGCCACAGCAATCTCCCTCATAACGAATATCCCGACGATCCTGAACTGGAATGTCCAGGAGGAACTCATCGAGGAGCCGGCCTTCACGGGGACCAAGACCAATATGGCTCTGATCGGAGGCAAGCTCGTCCTCGAGTCCCAGGCTGAGCTCGATAATGTCGAGGACCTCGATGCAATCGCGGATTTCGACACGCTGGATGCGGACTACTGTCCCGAGGGCTTCTACGAGCTCCCGCCTGTTGACCTCGGGAGTGTCCAGACGGCACGGTGCAGCTCCGTCGTCGAATATACCGGGGTGGATTCGGAGCAGCTGATCGACGATATTCTGGATTTCGACGGGGTCAGCAATTTTGATGGGGACCTCACCGGCGTCGGTGTTCAGACCCAGATCGCGCTCTCCCAGGATGGCGTGGAATGGGGCGACTGGCAGAACTTCCTGGTGGGAGACTACACATTCCGGTCTGTCAGGATGCGCGTCAAGGCCTATACGACCAGGCCGAAACAGTACGTCGAGATATCAACGGTCCGCTTTATTGTGGACATGCCCGACAGGTCGGAGACGGCCCAGGACGTTACCGTGCCCGTGGAAGGCCTCGAAGTGACATTTGCAACCCCGTTCATGAAGAGACCGACGGTGTGGGTCGACATCCAGTCGGGAGCGGAGGGAGATGAGCGGGAGCTCTCGGCGAACGCGACCGGTTTCAACGTGGTGGTGAAAAACTCCGGCAGCCCCGTCGAGCGCACCATCGACTGGGCGGCGGAAGGGTATTAAAGGAGGTAGACTTATGAAGCCAATCAGGCATTACGTGGTATGGATTCTCGCGGCGACAATGCTGATGAGCCCGTTCCTGGCGGCAGCCTCACAGCACGATTATGAAATCACCTCAGGCGACGCGAACACCGGAATCGCATACAGGGCGGCCGTCAACGCCGCCCTCCAGGCGCTCGCCTCGTCATCCTCGGGCGCAACCGCCCCTGCAACGCCATTCGCTAACCAGTTGTGGGCCGATACAGACAACGGCCTTCTCAAGATCAGAAACCCCGCGAACGATGCCTGGATCACGATCGGAAAGCTCTCGGAGATATACCTCGGCCTCGCTGCTCTGAGTGCCCAGAATGACTTCACGTCGAGTCAAAAGTTGAAGGGGGATGCCCTGTTGCTGCGCCTGAAAGACAGCGGAGCCAGCGGTGCGGAATGGGCGATCCGCAGCGACGAAGGCAACCTTGAGGTCGTATTGAACACCGGAACCGAGAGCGCCCCCGTCTGGACCGTACAGGCAAGGGTTGACATCAATACCCTGCGCATCGGGAACGGCACCTCCGCAGACATCGACATCGTAGCCAACAACAACGCCGCCAACAAACCACGGCTCAGATACCAGGCCAGCGGATCGAAGTGGCAATACAGCAATGATGGAGAGGCGTTCATCGACATCGGCACCGGCGATGGCGGCGATCTGCCGGCAGGCGGATCGACCGGGCAGGTTCTCGCGAAGACCTCCGGAGCGGATTATGACGTCGGGTGGGTAACGCAGGCAAGCGCCAGCAAGCTGCAGCAGCAAATATTCACCAGCTCCGGAACGTTCACGTTTCCCGCGGGCACGACGGCCGGTACGGTCTTCAAGTTCGTCATCACCGGGGCGGGCGGGAATTGTTATTCCGGGACATGGCATGGAGGGGCGGCTGGAGGCACGGCCATTGTGTGGCTGTCCGGATTTACCGCCGGGCAAACGATCACCGTCACGGTCGGTGCAATTGACATGGGGGATAACAATTATCCGGGAGGTTCCAGTACAATATCATCGGGAACCGCATCGATAAGCACCGTAACGGGCGGCGGAGGACCGGCCGGTAGCATGACAGGAGGCACCGCCTCAGGCGGACACATAAATATCACAGGCGGCGGAGGATTGAGCATCGATGGAACGCTCACAGGCACGAAGCTGGGCGGCTCCTCCTACTGGGGCAGTGCCCCGGCTTATGGCGCCGGTAGATCCTGCACGCCCAAGTATGGTTATTATCCGAACCAGGGCGCCGGCATCGTCGTCGTTGAGTGGGTACTTTAGGAGGGACATATGCAGCACAGCTACAATATTACAGCGGCCGATGCAAAGGGCGGTTTGGCGTTTCGCGCGGCGGTCAATGCGGCCCTCCAGGCTCTGGTCTCGAACAATCTCGGAGAATCCGCCGCAACAACCCTATACGAAGGCATGTGGCAATGGTTTGAGGGCGGATCCACCTGGACGCTAAAAGCCTACACGGGCGTCGAGGGCTATGAATGGGTGACGATCCTTACCATCGACACCAGCACGGGAACCCTGACCTTCGAGGGTCTCGCCGATTTCCTATTAGATGACTTCGCCGAGTATTCTGAAAAGGCCATTCCTGCCGACGATGACACGATTCTCATCAATGACAGCGAGGATGAGGGTGCCGTGAAGAGGATTACGAAGAGCAGCCTTAGTACACCTGCTGCTCTGGCATCTTACAGGGATCTTGTTGTTGCCAACAACAGTTCGAACCCCACCTACCAGGTCGACGTGGCCGCCGCGGCGATCGTCCTCGAGGACTCGTCCGGCAATGCGAAACGTTTCGGGACTCTTGCGGAGACCGTGGACATCACAGCATCCGGGGCTAATGGTCTGGACACGGGCAGCGAAGCGGCGTCAACGTGGTACCACATCTGGGCCATAGGAAAATCGGACGGCACACTCGACGCCCTGGTGTCCACATCGTCCACTGCCCCCACCCTGCCCGAGGGCTACACCTATAAAGGCTATCTCGGAGCGGTCTATAACAATGGAAGTTCTAATATCATCACATTCCATCAGTACAACAACGACGTGTCCATAATGGAGACAGGCGTACTGGCGGGGGGAACGCAATCGTCATATACCTCGGTCTCTCTGGCAGCGGCAGTCCCTCCGACTGCAAAAACCGTTACGGGCTTCCTGAGCGCCGTAGGGGGAGCGTCCACTGCCCCTGCAGCCTATCTGGCTGCAACTTCAGCGGGAATTAGCGCCATGACCGTTCAGAGCAACGCGGCAAACAACTCTACGTTCACCGCTTTTATCACGATGAAGTTGGTTGAGGCGCAAACGGTATATTACAAGAATCTGGCCACCGGAGGAAGCGTATATCTCTATGTGAGCCAATTCAGCTATTAGGAGGCAATCCGTGAAGATAGTTTATAGGCTGAGCGATGTGGGGCAGGCCAGGGACATGAGGTTTGAGTCGGATGGCTATGTGTTGCTGGCGGGGGAAAGTGAATTGGCTGGTGACGTTCTTCCTGATATCAGCACACTGCATAGCCAGGGATACAAGACTGCGCTGGAGAGGGTCACGTCCATCAGTATGCGCCAGGCACGCCTGCAGATGCTGGCCATGGGGGTTCTGTCCCAGGTCGAGGCGGCAATTGAGCAGGCCGGGCAGGCAGCTCAGATCGAATGGGAGTATGCCACGACGGTGGAGCGGGACAATGTGTTATTTCAGAGTATAAAGGCAGCGCTGGGATTCACAGATGAGCATGAGGAAACGTTTTTCAACGAGGGGAATAAACTGTAACAAAATCCCTCACTCCGAGACCATTAAATATCTCTCATCGAAATGCAATTATCTAACATCGAAATGCAATTTCTCTAACATGTTTCATGCAATTTACTTAAAGGAATCCGGGACGGCATTCCCTAATGAACTGGTTCAGACGGCGAGGAGGCTGGACATTATGCTGCAATGATCCGGGCAGCAAAAAGCGCGCCTGGCACGACTCGAACGTGCGACCTACGGATTAGAAGTCCGTTGCTCTATCCAACTGAGCTACAGGCGCGTGGTGGACTATTATAGCGGTTTTGCCTTCTGAATTCAATACAATCGGGTGGGTCGGCGGGGTGGCGCAAAATCTTTGTTCCTTCATTATCTGCTTGAAAAAATAGCTGAGTAAGGTTATGTTGTTACCGTTCACGGACTCTGGACAAACAGTTATTGACTTTCATATATCAAAAGAGGTGAAGCAATGGGCAGTGTGATGAAGTGGAGGAAGAAGAAGATCAGGAAACATAAATATAAAAAATTAAGAAGAAGAACGCGGCACCAGCGGAGGAAGTAGCGAGCGCATAACCTCCATATTGACTTCGTCCATATTGCCCATCTTCGGCGTCTCCATGATGCCGGCCAGATGGGCAAATCTTTTATCCCTCACGAGCGTCCGGAAGAACTTAAGGCCGATCTCACCCTGGCCGATATGCCAGTGACGGTCGGCATGGGAGCCGGCGGCGGCCTTTGAATCGTTAAGGTGGAACAGGCCGATCCTTTCAAGCCCCAGGGTCCTTTCGAATTCATCGAGGAACCCCTTCCAGACATCTTTCTTCCTTATGTCGCATCCCGATTCGAAAAGGTGCGCCGTATCGATGCAGAACAGGGTCTTCTCCTTGTTGGCGACGCCCTCGTATATGCGCGCCAGTTCTTCGATGTCCCTTCCTATGACGTTCCCCTGCCCGGCGGTGTTCTCGATGAGGACCGCGACATCATGGCGATCATGAACGCTGTCTATCGCCTGGGCCGTCATTTTCACGCCCGCTAGCCTGTCGGGACGGGACCCGGGATGAACAACGAGGGACCCGATCCCCAGTCTCTCGCAGAGGGCGGCCTCGTGGAGGAACCCCTCGAGGTTCCGCTCGTCCCCATCGATCTTCGCGAGGTTGGGAAGGTAAGACAGGTGGGCGAAAACGGGCAGTTCCGCCGACAGGCGGCCGAAGGCTGCGAGGTCGGCATCGGAGAACTCCCTTCGCTCCCAGGACCGGGGGTTCTTGACAAAGACCTGCACCACCTCGCACCCGAGCTCTTTCGCCTGGCTCAGCGTGTCATCAAAACCCTTCGCTATGGAAACATGGAAACCGATCTTCATCGCGGACCCGATACCGGGAACAGGATATTACAAAAACCCTTGCAAAGAAATACGGAAAGTTGCACAATGTAGACCATGAACGGAGAAACCATAGGAATAATCGTCGGCGGCGGGCCCGCACCGGGCATCAATGGCGTCATCAGCGCCGCAACCATCGAAGCGATCAATTCGGGGATGAAGGTCGTCGGTATCAAGGGCGGTTTCAAGGCCCTCTTCGACGGCCAGAAGGATATTTTCATGCCCCTGACCATCGATGACGTGTCACGGATCCACGCATCGGGAGGGTCTATCCTTCGGACGTCACGGGACAAACCGGAGAACGCCAAGGCGAAGTTCGAGACCCTTATGTCAACCCTGAAAGAAGCGGGTATCAAGTATCTCATCACCATCGGGGGTGACGGCACCCTCTACATGGCGAACTGGATAGAACGTGAGGCGCGGGGCAGCGTCAGCGTCGTCCATACCCCTAAAACGATCGACAACGATATACCGTTGCCCGGCGGTTTCTCCACATTCGGCTTTCAGACCGCCCGCCACGTGGGGGTCTACATCGTCAACAACATCATCGAGGACGCCCGCACCATGGGCCGCTGGTACTTCATCACGGCGATGGGAAGGCATGCGGGGCACCTCGCGCTGGGCATGGGCAAAGCGGCGGGGGCGACCCTGACTCTCATACCCGAGGAATTCCCCGAGGAAAAGCTCTCCTTCAAGAAGGTCGCCGACATCCTCACGGGTTCCATCCTGAAACGAAAGAGCATGGACAGGGACTACGGCGTGGCCATCCTCGCCGAAGGGATATCGGAGAAATTCGACCTCGAAGAGCTCAGCAAGCATGAGGAAGTCGAACGCAACGAGAAAGGAGAGCTGAAGCTCTCCGAGATACAGCTGGGAAGGGTGCTCAAGGACTTCGTGAACAAGACCCTTTCCGAGATAAACATCGAGGTGGGCATCGTCGACAAGAACATCGGGTACGAGCTTCGCGCCGCCAATCCAATACCCTATGATGTGGAATATACGCGCAACCTCGGCTACGGCGCCGTGCGGTTCCTTATGAAAGGAGGCACCGGCTCCATGATAGTCGCCTACGAAGGCAACCTCAGGCCCGTCCCCTTCGTGGAAATGATCGACTACAAGACGGGAAGGGTCAAGATAAGGACAGTGGACATGGCGACGGAGACGTACGAGGTCGCCAGAAAATACATGATACGCCTCGAGAAGGAGGACCTCGTTGGCGATCATCTCGATCGCCTCGCAAGGACTGCCAACATGCCTCCGGAAAACTTCAAAACGCGCTTCGAGTACGTGCTCGACAACTATGGCTAGGCGCCGTCTTCCGGGACAACCTCACACATGACATGATAGACGAGCGGAAGAAATTCCAGGAAGTCCTCAATGTCGGCCTTGAAGTGACCCAGACAAGGGACATCGATATCCTCCTGGAACGTATTCTCACCAAGGCCCGTTACCTGACGAACGCGGACGCGGGGTCCATCTACATCAAGGACAGAGATACCCTTCTGTTCCGCTACACCCAGAATGAAACACTTCAGAGACAGCTCCCCGCCGGCAAGAAGCTCATCTATTCAACCTTTACCATCCCCGTCAACAATCAGTCCATAGCGGGCTATGTCGCCAACACGGGACAGGTCCTCAACCTGGAGAACGTTTATCATCTCGACGGGAGCGTGCCCTTCTCCTTCGACCCTTCCTACGACAAACTCTCCGGATACAGGACGCAGTCCGTGCTCTCCTTTCCCCTGAAGACCCACAACGACGAGGTGGTCGGGGTACTCCAACTCATAAACGCCACGGACCACAACGGACGTATCGTTGCCTTTCAACCCGACGACGAGCCCTTCGTCGTCCACTTTGCCAATAACGCCGCCATCGCTGTCGACCGGGCGACGATGACGCGCGACATCATCCTGCGCATGATCAAGATGGCGGAGCTCCGGGACCCCATGGAAACGGGCGCCCACGTTAACCGCGTTTCGTCCTATTCCGTCGAGCTCTACGAGGCATGGGCGGCGAAGAAGGGCATCGGCAAGGCGGAGGTGGAACAGAACAAGGACATCCTCAAAATGTCTGCCATGCTCCACGACGTGGGAAAAGTGGCCATAACGGATCTCATCCTCAAGAAACCGGCCCGCCTCGACAGTTACGAGTACGAGGTGATGAAACAGCACACCTACCTGGGGGCGCAGCTCTTCGCCCATCAGCGCAGCGATTTCGACAAGGCCTCCTTCCTTGTCGCCCTCAACCACCACGAAAGGTGGGACGGCAAAGGCTACCCCGGCTATATCGATTACAAGACGGGTGAGCCCCTGCGGGGTTTCGAAGACTTAAGCGGCAGGGCCATCGGCAAGAAAGAGGAGGAGATCCCCATCTTCGGCCGCATCGTAGCCATTGCCGACGTCTTCGACGCCCTGAGCTCGGGAAGGTCCTACAAGGAGCCCTGGGAGGAAGAGCGCGTCCTCGAAACGATGGACCGCGAACGGGGCAAGCATTTCGACCCCGAAATGCTCGACGTCTTCTTCTCCATCCTCGACGTCATCCGCAACATCATGCAAAGGTATCCAGACAACAACGAATAAAAAAAATAGCTTGAACAGCTTGAGCCGCTTGAACGTTAAAGAACAAAACACCCCTTCCTATCTAGCTGGAAAGAAAGGGTCTTTGCCTCTAGCGTTCAAGCTGTTCAAGCGGCTCAAGCTGTTGCAACCGCCTCTAGATGTATACCCTTTTGATCCTTCTCGATATCTTGCAGAGTATTTCGTAGGGGATGGTGCCGGCCAGTTCGGCCATTTCGTTGGCGGAGATACTTCTGCCGCGGCTGTCGCCTTCGCCGAGGAGGATGGCCTCGTCGCCGCTTTGCACGCCGTCGAGATCCGTCACGTCGGCAAGGCTCCAGTCCATGCACACCCTGCCGACAATGCTGCATTCCCTGTTCTTGATGAGGACCCGACCCTTGTTCGACAGGGAACGGGGGTATCCGTCCGAGTATCCCACCGGTATGTATGCTATCCGCGTGTCCCGGGGCGTCTGGTAGGTCCTCCCGTAACTCAAGGGAACACCGGCCGGAAAATCCCTGCAAAAGGCGATGCGGGCCACCACCTTCATGACCTGCCTCAAGGGGAGGACTTCCTCAAGGGAGCGCGACGGGTGTGACCCGTAGAGGCTTATCCCCGCGCGAACGAGGGAGAAATGGGCCTCGGGATATGTGACGATCGCGCCGCTGGAGCTCATGTGCGCGTATGCCGGGTCAAGGCCTGCCGCCCTGAAGGTATCCACCACTTTTAGGAAGGCCCTCACCTGGGAGAGCCCATACTCGTCGCGTACCTCCGGCGACGGGAAATGCGTCATGATGCCTTCGGTCTTAACCCCGGGTGAATTCGCCAGGATGGCGGCAACTCTCTGCGCCTCGGCGGGTCTGAAACCGAGCCGTCCCATACCGGTATCGAACTTCACGTGTACCCTGACCGGCCGTGCAAACTCCTTCGAAAGGGCCGCGAGCCGCGTGAGGAGCGAGTCATCGTGGACGACCGGCGTAAGGTCATAGCGGACGACGGGCTCGATCTCGTCCCAGGAAAAGACGCCGCTCATGATGAGAAGGGGCGTCGCGATCCCGCCCTTCCTGAGGTCCACGCCTTCGTCGACCGTTGCCACCCCCAGGTAGTCGATGCCGATGGCTTCAAGTTTTCTCGATACCTCAAGAGCCCCATGTCCGTACGCATCCGCCTTGACGACACCGAGAAGCCCGGTACCGGGCTTCAGGCACCCCCTGATGGACCTGCAGTTTTCCTCGAGGGCACCAAGGTCGATGTAGGCGACCGCCCTCGGAGAATTGGACATTGAAGACCTCCTTTATTACTACCGCACGGAACCGATGCTGCGGAATACCTTCTCGCATGCCGCGACGGTCCGTTCGATCTCTGCCTGGTCCAGGGTCAGCGTAACGAACGAGGCCTCGAACTGGCTGGGAGCGAAAAAGACGCCCTCATCGAGCATGGCCTTGAAGAACCGTTCGTAGAGAACCCTGTCCGATGCGGCCGCGCTGTCGTAGTCCGTCACGGGAGTCTCGGAAAAGAAACCCGTGAACATGCCTGTGGTGGAATTCACCCGGTAGGGAACGCCATAACGACCGGCGATGGATACCATCTCCTTCGACAGGGTCTGCCCGGCCCTCTCGAGCCTTGGATACACCTCGCCGGAGGCGTTCCCGAGAATGCCCAGGACATAGAGGCCGGCCCGCACGGCAACAGGGTTCCCTGACAGGGTACCGGCCTGGTACACGTCGCCCAGGGGGGCGAGGCGCTCCATTATTCGTCTTTTCCCACCGAAAGCCCCTATGGGGAAACCTCCCCCTATTATCTTGCCGAGGCAGGTCATGTCGGGATCGATGCCGTAGATGTGCTGGGCACCGCCAAAGGCCACGCGGAAACCGGAGATGACCTCGTCGAAGATGAGAAGGACGCCGCGTTTCCGGCACAGGGCTTCGAGACCCTTGAGGAAACCCTCTTCGGGAAGGATGACACCCATGTTCCCCATGATGGGCTCCACGATGACACAGGCAATGTCGTCGCTGCCCTCCATGATGCTCTCCACCGTGTCAAGCCGGTTGAAATCGGCCACGTAGGTATGCTTCGCCAGGTCCGCTGGTACCCCGGCGCTGTCGGGAATGCCGAACGTGGCAAGCCCCGAGCCGGCCTTGACGAGGAGGCTGTCCACGTGACCGTGATAGCAGCCGCGGAACTTGACGACACCGTTCCTGCCCGTGTACCCCCGGGCAAGCCTCAGGGCGCTCATCGTCGCTTCCGTGCCGGATGTCGTCAGGCGCAGGCGCTCGATCGAGGGAAAGGTCTCCGTGATGAGACGGGCCAGTTCGATCTCGTAGGGATGACAGGCCCCGTAGCTCGTCCCGTCCCGGAGCGCTTCGGCCACGCCGGCGATAAGTCCCTCGTCGGCGTGGCCGAGGATGATGGCCCCCCAGGAGGCCACGTAATCGATAAAGGCATTCCCGTCCACGTCATAGAGCCGTGAGCCCTTTGCCCTCTTCACGAAAAAGGGCTGATCGTGAACGGACATAAAGGCCCTCACCGGGCTGTTCACGCCGCCGGGTATGAACCTTCCCGCCTCCTCACAATACTGGTTCGACCTGTTCTTTCTCATTTCCTCACCGCGAAGGATGTCTTCTTGAACTCCCTCAGGCTGAAGAGCACCCGGTAATCCCTGATGCCCGTCCGTGAAGCCATTTCCCCGACAACGGCCAAGCACTCTTCCCTTGTCCTGCCGTGCACCATGGTATACAGATTGTAGTCCCAGTATCCGCCGGTGCCACGCTCATAACAATGGCTTACCTCGTCGAAACCAGCCATGACGGCACCGACCTTCTCCGCCTCAGCCTCGGGGACGCGCCACACCACCATGGCGTTGCCCTCGTAGGAAACGGAACGATGCGCCACCATGGCAGCTATCCTCCGGATGAGACCGGCTCTCTTCAACGCCGCGAGCTCGTCTATGAGGGCTGCTCCGGACATCCCCATTTCTCTCGCCATCTCGTCATACGGTCTTTCGGACACGGGGAAATCGGCGGGCAACGCTTCCAGGACCCTTTTCATGTGGTTCTATTCTTACACATCGGGAAAAACCTTTTCAAACAAATTCGGAGCCAAAAAAGACTTTACATTGCACCCGGTAACATGTTGTAACTAACAAACTTGGCGCTGCCTGTTCAAGGAGCTGTTGACAAATAGTTCGTGAGTCCGGTTCACGCTCTCTCGTCATTCCGGCGAAGGCCGGTGTCTTCACTCGCGGAAGCGACACCCAGGAAAAAACCGCGGGCTAGAAAAAACCTCTGGATCCCGGATCAAGTCCGGGATGACGACAAAGGGGATTTTGTAAACAGTCTGTTAAGGCCGAGATATCAACGCGTTCAGGCATCGCGATTTTTTCTGAAGGAGCTTGCAAGATGGTAAAACCCGCAACCAGGATAGAACAGATCCCGCCCTATCTTTTCGCCAGGATAGACAAGAAAAAGGCCGAGGTCAGGCAGAAGGGAATGGACCTCGTCGATTTCGGGATAGGCGATCCCGATATCCCGACCCCGGGCAACATCATTGCCAGAATGATTAAGGCAACGCAGGATCCGCAGAACCATCGCTATCCCAGCTACGAAGGAATGCTCGAATTCCGGCAGGCCGCGGCCTCATGGTACAAGAAAAGGTTCAATGTGGACCTTGACGCCGCGACGGAAGTGGTGACCCTCATCGGCTCGAAGGAAGGCATCGCCCACATCCCCTGGGCATACGCCCAGGAAGGCGACGTCGTTCTCGTCCCTTCCCCCGGATATCCCGTGTACAAGATAGCGACCATGTTCGCCGGGGCAACGCCGTACATCATGCCCCTCAGGGAGGAGAACGGGTTCCTTCCCCGGTACGAGGACATCCCCGAGGAGATCCTGAAAAAGGCAAAGATCCTCTTCATCAACTACCCGAACAACCCCACCGGGGCCTGCGCCGATGATGCCTTCTTTGAGAAAACGCTGGAGCTGGCGAAACGCTACGACATCCTCGTCTGCCACGACGCCGCCTACAGCGAGATCGCGTACGACGGGTACAGGCCGAAGAGCATCCTGGAGTTCGACAGGGAAAAGAAGCACTGCCTCGAATTTCATTCTCTTTCCAAGACGTATTGCATGACCGGCTGGAGGATCGGTTTCGCCGTGGGCTGTGCCGATGGCATCTACAACCTTGGCAAGCTCAAGACGAACATCGACTCCGGGGCCTTCCAGGCCATACAGTACGCCGGCATCGAGGCCCTGACGGGCAGCCAGGCCTCTGTCGCCGAGCTCAACAGCAAGCTCGAAAAAAGACGCGATATGGTCGTGGAAGCCTTCAAGACCCTGGGCATCGATGTCAGGAAACCCAAGGCCACCTACTACATCTGGGCACGGGTACCGAAGGGATACACCTCCTCCGATTTCTGTGAAAAACTCATCGAGGAAACGGGCATCGTCGTCACCCCCGGCAGCGGCTTCGGCGACGAAGGCGAGGGCTACTTCCGCATCTCCATCACCATCGCCGAAGACAAGATAGCCGAAGCAGCGAAAAGACTAAGGTCGTTCAGGATCTGAACGACCCGTTGCAGCCGCTTGAACCGCTTGAACCGCTTGAACGTTAGAGACAAAAACCCTTTCTTTTCGGTAAAGGAGGAAGGGTCTTTTGTTTTTTAACGCTCAAGCGGTTCAAGCTGTTCAAGCTGTTGAAACCGTTTTTCACATGGATAGCCGGTTGCGGCCTTTCTTTTTGCTCTGGTACATGAGGGCGTCGGCCCTCTTTATTATGGAGGCGGCGGAATCCCTCTTCCGGGCAAGGGTGGCACCGATGGATATGGTTACGTTCCTTGTTTCGTTCCCGAGGGTCATGGATGACCGCTCGACAAGGATCCGGATCTTCTCTCCCACGTGAAGCAGTTTCTCCTCGTCCACGCTGGCGACTATGGCGACGAATTCCTCGCCGCCCCACCTTACGACCACGTCCGATGACCTCAGGCCGTTGCGGATGGTGGCTGCCGCGAGGCGCAGGACCCTGTCCCCGGTGTCATGACCGTACGTGTCGTTGACGGCCTTGAACTTGTCGATATCCATGAAGAGAACACCGAAGGGCCAGCCGTAGCGCTTCAGTTCCGTCAGCTTTCCCGACAGGATCATCTCTCCATAGCGCCGGTTTCCCAGTTTTGTCAGCGGGTCGAGGAGCGCCATCCGTTCCAGCTCGCGGACCTTTCGCCCGAGGTCCGCGGTGGAGGTATTCTCGCTGAAGATCTGCACGGCGCCGACCACCTTTCCGCGTTCGTCAAGCATGGGCGTGGTCCGCACGAGCACCGGAACATGGTGCCCGTCGCGATGACGCAAAAAGACCTGCCCTTCGATGGTCCTGCCCTGTTCCATCGCCCCCTCAAGCAGGCACTGGTCCGCGCAAAGACTATCACCCCGGCTATTGGCGTGCATCAGGACGTTGTCCCAGCAGTGCTTTCCCAGGACCTCACCGCGTCTGTAGCCTGTCATTTGCGAGGCGGCATCGTTCCAGTAGCGGATGGTGCGGTCCCTGTCGACGAAATAGACACCCTCGTAGAGGCTGTCGAGAAGCTTCCGGTAGAACCTGTCGGTCAGGGGGCTTCGCGCACGCTCCTTCATCTCTAGCCGCCGCGGCCCCCGACGATGATACCCGGTATCCTGAGGGTGGGTTGCGCGTCGGCCACGGGAACACCCTGGCCGTCCTTGCCGCAGGTACCGATCCCGAACCCCAGGTCCGTCCCCACCATGTCGATGTCCTTGAGAACCTTGAGTCCGTTCCCCATCATCGTCGCGTTCTTTATCATCGGTCCCACCGTACCTCTCTCAATTATATACCCTTCGGATATCTCAAACACAAAATCTCCCCGGACCGTGTCCACCTGCCCGCCTCCCATCTTGACGACGAGAATGCCGTCGTCCACGGAGGCCAGGATCTTCTCGGGGTCATCGCTTCCCGGAAGGATCATCGTATTGCTCATTCTCGGGATGGGTCTGAAGCGGTAGGACTCGCGTCTGCCGTTGCCCGTCGAGGCCACGGAATGCTTCATGGCATGAAAGCGGTCGAAGAGGTAGTTCCTGAGGATCCCGTTCTCGACGAGGACCGTCCTTTCCGACGGAATGCCTTCGTCGTCGAAGGCATAGGTCCCCCTCATGTGGGGCAACGTGGCATCGTCAACAACGCTCACGAGAGGCGACGCTATCCCGGCGCCGAGAAGACCCTTGTAGCAGGAGAGCCCCTCCATGGCAAGGTCGGCCTCCAGGCCGTGCCCGACGGCCTCGTGGATCATCGTGCCTCCCGCCTCGGAGGCGAGCACGACGGTCTTCATCCCCATGGGCGCCTCGCGTGCCGCCAGAAGGCCCTGAAGGCGCTTAACGGTCTTGCGCGCGAGCCCTTCCATGAGTTCGTCGGTGAAGAACTCGAAGCCGTAAAAACCGCCCACTGCCTCATACGACGTCTGCATCTCCGGACCATCCCTGCCGACGAGGAGCACCGTGAGGACGACCTGCATTCGGCTGTCGTTCCTCACACCTTCCGAGGTGGTCGCTATCCTCACGTTCTGGCGGGTGTCGCGGTACATCACGCGGACCTGGGTGATACGGGACTCCATCTTGCGTGCCATGGACTCGAAGTTCCTCACGAGCGCAAGCTTCTCCTCCACCGGGACTCCGCCGGGGTCTTTGCCGATGGAAAAGGGATATCCCGCCCCCCGCCCGCCCCCGGCGGTCACCACCGTCCCTTCCGAACGGTCTCCCCCGTAG
>LVAA01000105.1 GCA_001603955.1 Syntrophobacterales bacterium Delta_02
CCATTACCCATTACCCATTACCCATTACCCATTACCCATTACCCATTACCCGCCTCACCTGTACCTCTTCTCATACTTCTGCTTCAGCACGTAGACATCCTTCATGATCTGCTCACCCGGGAGTCCCTGGGAGGTTGATCTCTTTACATAGTCGTCGATCATTGGTTTCGTGAGGCGTGCCATCTCTTTCTGATCGGCGCCGGAGAGCCGGATGACCTGGTGGTTGTATTTCTTCCTGGACCATTCGAGGGCTTCCCTAACGTGGTTGTCCACATAGGTTCCCGTCCACTCCGCCTGCTCGCGGGCAAGGCCGTCGATGACCTTCTTTACATCCCCTGGAAGGGAATCCCACCTGTCCTTGTTCATCACAACGGCGAAGGACACCACAAAGAGGTTAGCCTCTGTCGCATAGGGTAGGTATGAGGCGAAGTTGAAGTCCTTCAGGATCTCCATGGAGGATACGTTGCCTTTAACGATTCCCTTCTGTATGGCCTCGGGGGCCTCGGACTGGGGCATACCGACGGGTATGGCCCCGATCCGCCTGAGGGCTTCTGTGCCCGTGCCCGAGGTTCTCAGTTCCATCCCCTTTAGTTCTTTCAAGGACCGCACGGGCATCTTCGTCATGATGTCCGCGGGAGGGCAGGTGAAGACGGTGATGAGTTTTACCTTCGCGAACTCTTTTGGCTGGTATTTCTGGAGGAGGTCGAAGAGGGCCATGCTGGCCGCGCGGGCGTTCCTGAAACCGACGGGGAGGTCGATGGCTTCGGAGAGCGGGAACCTTCCCGGCTGGTAGCTCATCGCGAAATTCCCGATATCGGCCATGCCTGCCACCACCCCGTCAAAGATGTTCTTTGCCGGCAGGAGAGTGCCTCCGGGAAAGGTCTGGACCTTCACCTTGCCGCCCGTCCTCTTCTCGATCTCCTTCGCCCATCTTTCCATCTGGATACAGGGGAAGGTGGATGCGGGCGGGAAATTGGCATACGTGAGGACGATCGATGCCGCCTGCCCCGGGGTGTGCGCCAGAAACACCGCGGTGGCAACGAGGATCACTGCAACGAACAGGGAACAAAAACCCCTTCTTGTCATGGAACAGCCTCCTTTTTGTATTGATGTCGTTTGCTCAGAAAGAAAAAGGCCATGGGGTATCGAGAACCCATGGCCTTAAAACAAGAAGGCCATGGACGGTGCGAAACCGTCCATGGCCGAACATTTACGGTCTCACACCTGTTATGTCCGCCACCACCAAGCCCAATTTGAATTCATGATGAAGTGTCCTATCCTTTCTGACATGGCGTGTTTGTAACACACAGGCGCGGGGAGTGTCAAGAGAATCCTTGCAGGGATTCGTTTCACAGGCGGGTGCCGCCGATCATGACCTCAGCTGTCCTGTATGCCTCGATGAGGCTCGCGGGGTCCGCAATACCCTTGCCGGCTATGTCAAAACCGGTGCCGTGGCCTGGCGAGGTCCGCACGAAGGGCAGCCCCAGGGTGATATTGACGGTGTGTCTGAAATCGGTGGTCTTCACCGGTATAAGACCCTGGTCATGATACATCGCGATATACGCGTCACAGTCGATACGGTGGAAAAGGGAGTCGCCGGGGTAGGGTCCCGTCACGTCCATGCCCATTTCCCGGGCCCGGAGTATGGCCCGCGAAATGCCCTCTTCCTCACTCCCCATCAAGCCCTGTTCGCCGGCATGGGGGTTAAGGCCGCAGACCTTGATGACGGGGCTCCCTATCGAGAAACTCTGCCGGAGGGAGCGCCAGGTGATCGCGATGGTCTGGAAGACCTTTCCTTCCGTTATCCGGGCTGGCACATCCTTCAGGGGGATGTGAATGGTCACAAGGCTTACCCTGATCCCGGGGTTCGCGAGCATCATGACGTAGGTGTCGATTCCCGCCGCATGGGCCAGCAATTCCGTGTGGCCCGGGAAAGGGACCCCCGCGAGGCGCAGTGAGGCCTTGCTTATGGGACAGGTGACGAGGGCCGAGGCCTCCCCGGTGAAGACGAGCTTCAATGCCTCACGGATGTAGTGATAGGAGGCCTTGCCGCAACGGCTGTCCGAGAGACCGGGTTTCACGGTGTCGATGAGACCAAGGTCCAGAAATTCAACATCTCCCGCAGAGCCCTGCCCGGGCCCTTTGAAGGAAGGTCGCGGGAGGGATGACAGTCGGGCCTGCATCTCATCGAGGGCCTTCATGTCTCCGATAATGAGGGGGATGCTTCTGGGGGCAAGGCGGGGAAGCGCCTTGAGTATGATCTCACCGCCTATTCCGGCGGGGTCGCCCATGGTGACGGTGATACGGTTCATGGGGAAAAAGCCGGGATAGGACCTGTAGGAGGGATAGGACCAATAGGACATATTGGACCTAT
The DNA here is from genome assembly GCA_001603955.1 of Syntrophobacterales bacterium Delta_02. GTDB lineage: Bacteria > Desulfobacterota > Syntrophorhabdia > Syntrophorhabdales > Syntrophorhabdaceae > Delta-02. The sequence goes on from LVAA01000105.1 coordinate 2,375, forward strand.
AGGACATGTCAGGGGGGGTGCGTTGGCGGTCATTGGGCTGGTCATGATCGCGCTGGTTGAGACCCTAGATCTTGATCTCTATGTAGGAGGTCCTCTTCAGGTTGTCCATGTAGTCCCGGTAGCGCTTGTTGGATTCCTCCATGACCATGCGGTCGTTTACGACCTTCTTGACCTCATCGTAGGGAAGGACCTCTGCCGTTTTCACCTCGAGGAGCTTGAGTATGTGCAGGCCGTACTGCGTGGGGATGACCTGCGTGAACGACCCCGGGGAAACGTTCTTCAAACCATCCCTCAGGGTGGGCATGAGATCGCTTCTCTTCACAAAGCCGATGTCCCCTCCCTGCCTGGCGGAGGGATCATCGGAGAAGCTGCGCGCCACGTCCTCGAAAGGTGTTCCGGAGGTGAGCTGGGTATAGGCTTTTTCGGCCCTTTCCCGGATGTCTGTGTGCTGGGCGGAGATGAATATCTGCTGAAGATGGAATTCTTCCTCCCGGAACAGCTCCTGGTGGCTCTCGTAATAACTCTTCAGGCTCGCCTCGGTCACCGTTATCTCCGTGGAGAGGACGCGCATGAGGAGTCTCGTCCGGAGGATGTTCAACTTGACACCCTCCCGGAATTGCTCGTAAGTGACGTTGTCCTTTCTCAACTGTTCCCTGAGCTCAGCGTCGGTGATCAGGTTCTGTTTCTTGATGCCTTCTATAAAAGCCGACAGTTCCTCGTCCGAAACAGCGATGCCCATCTTCTTGGCCTGCTGCTTGATGAGGAGTCCTTCTACGTAAGCCTCCAGCCTGTCCTTCATCTGGAGGTTGCGGAAGTATTCATCGATGGAAGTGAATTTCGTCCGTTTCTCGATCTTTACGAACGCCTCGAAATCCTTGAGTGTGACGATGTCGTCATTGACGATGGCGATGACCCTGTCGACGACCTCGGCCTGTGCGCCGAGGCCGGTCAGTGCCATGATGATTACGGCGATGATGAGTGTTGATATATGTCTCATTTGCTTTGTGGTACCGTCTCCTTTTTCGGCGGGGTCGTGGTCGTGGTCTTTGGTCCCGCCGGCTTGGCTGCAGGGGCTTCCTTCGCTTCAGGTTTCGTATCTTTCGCTTCCGGTTTGACGTCCTTCGTTTCGGGTTTTGCCGGACCGGCGGCTGCCTGGTCCTTCAAAAGGTCCTCGTTGATGGTGATCTTCGCGCTCTTCTTCAGTTCCTCGATGTACTTGTCGAGAACTTCCTTTTGCTTCTCCTGCAAGAGCTGCTGCTTGATGAAATCCTTTACCTCCGCAAAGGGGACGTACGCAGGCGGTTTTATCCCCTCGAGCCGTATTATGTGATAACCGAACTGGGTCTTGACGACCCCGCTCGTTTGACCGATCTTTGTGAGTTTGAATGCCGCTGCCTCGTATTCGGGCAGAAGGGTGCCCTTGGGATGGAAACCGACCTCGCCCCCCGTCACTTTGGCGTTGGGGTCGATGGAGTATTTCCTGGCGAGTTCCGTGAAATTCTCACCGGCCTGAAGCTTTTCCTTCACCTGCCGTGCCTCTTCCTCGGACTTCACAAGGATGTGCCGCGTATTGATCTCCGCGTCCTTCCGGAACTTTTCCTTGTTCTTGTCGTAGTATTTTTGGAGGTCCTCTTCAGTGATGTTGGCGCCTGCCGTGAGTTTTTTCTTGAGGAGGGATTCTATGATAAGCTGTTCCCTGATCTCGGCCAGCCTGTTCTCGAAATCCTTGTCCTTTTCGATGTCGATTTTCTTGGCCTCCGCAAGAAGGAGTTTCTTTACGATCAGTCTGTCAAGGTAGGACTTCTTGCCGCTCTCGGAGGCAACCATCATCTTCATGTTCATCGGTATCTTGTCGAGTTCCTTGTTGAACTCCTTCATTGTGACCTTGTCGTCGTTTATCGTGACGAGCACCTTGCTGTCATCCTTCTTGTCGCATGCAAAGAGACATAGCGCCAGACACAGACAGATCGCAGCATTTTTCATTGCCCACCTCTTCAACCCTTCTCGATTTTCCAGCATATATCGACCTCTATCACCGGCCGCTCCCACCCGGGGCGACCCGAAACACACGATGGCAACCAATTAGCCCGTAACGAACTCTTATATCACAGTGGTGCGATCTCCATCAATATATTTCTTATGAAATTCATAAGTTCCCCCTCATGAAGACCGGAGCGGATGACGATCCGCCCGTCGGGAAGGAGCTTGACCCCTCCGCCGCCGTCCGTGGCAAGGGCGAGAAGTTTTTTCATGTCGAGAGGCGTCCGCTCAGTGATATGGAGGATCACCTGTCCCTCGCTCTTCTCGGCCTTGCGGATCCTGAGGCGCACCAGCAGGGACTTCAGGGAAATGACCTCGAGGAGATTGACGAGGGAGGAGGGAAGGGCGCCGTACCGGTCTTTCAGCTCGCCCTCCATCTCTGCGAGTTCCTCTTCATGGCGGACACGGGAGAGGCGTTTGTACGCGAGGAGCTTCTGCGTAGCATCCCGGATGTACGTGTCGGGTATGTACGCGTTCACGGGGATGTTTATCTCCGTGTTGATCTCTTCCTCGGGAACGGAGCCCTTGTTCTTGAGCCTCATCACGGTCTCTTCGAGCATGTCGCAGTAAAGCTCGAAGCCGATGAGGTTCACATTGCCCGACTGCTCCTTGCCGACCAGGTTCCCCGCGCCCCGTATCTCCAGGTCGTAGTTGGCTATCTGGAAGCCCGAACCGAGGTCGGTGAGCTCCTCGAGGATCTTGAGCCTGAGGCGGGCGTCCCTTGTCAGCTTCTCCTCGTCGGGAACGAGGAGAAATGCGTAGGCCTGCCGGGTGCTCCGCCCGACCCTGCCCCTGAGCTGGTAGAGGTCGGCAAGGCCCATCCTGTGGGCGTTGTTGATGAAGATGGTGTTGACATTAGATATATCCAGCCCTGACTCGATTATGTTCGTCGAGAGGAGTACGTCGTAGCGTTTTTCTATGAAATCGACCATTATCCTTTCCAGCCGGCTCCCGCTCATCTGCCCGTGCGCGACGGCGATGCGCGCCTCGGGTACGATCCTCGCCAAATGGTCGTGAACGACGCCTATGTTGTGAACGAAGTTGTGAACGAAGAAGACCTGTCCCGACCTTTCAAGCTCGCTGCGTATTCCCCGCGCCAGGACCGCGTCGTTGAACTTCACCACGGTGGTCCTGACGGCGTGGCGGTCGAGGGGTGGCGTGTCGATGACACTGAGGTCCCTGATCCCCGAGGTTGCCATGTAGAGGGTCCTCGGGATGGGTGTGGCGCTGAGCGTCAGAACGTCCACGGTCTTCTTGATGGCCTTGAGTTTTTCCTTGTGTCTCACGCCGAAGCGGTGTTCCTCGTCGATGATGAGAAGACCGAGGTCGCGGAAGGAAACGTCCTTCTGGAGGAGCCTGTGGGTGCCGATGACGATGTCCACCTGTCCCTTCTCGAGGAGCCTGGCCGTTTCTGCCTGCTCTTCCTTCGTCCGGAACCGCGACAGCATGCCCATGACGATGGGGTAATCGGAGAGACGGTCGCTGAAGGTCTTGAAGTGTTGCTGGGCCAGAATGGTCGTGGGTACGAGCACGGCCACCTGCTTACCGTCAAGGACGGCCTTGAAGGCGGCTCTCAGGGCGACTTCCGTCTTGCCGAAACCGACATCGCCGCAGACCAGCCTGTCCATGGGTTTCGTACTTCTCAAGTCCCCGAGGACATCGTTTATGGCATTGATCTGGCCCTCCGTCTCCTCGTATTCGAAGCGGGACTCCATCTCCCTGAAGAGCTCATCCTCGGGCGGGTAACTGTGGCCTTGCGACATCTGCCGCGCCGCGTAGATCTCGAGAAGCTCTCCGGCGATGTCCTCGATCTGTTTGCGTACCCGCTTCTTGGTATTGAGCCAGAACCTCGAGCCCAGCCGGTCGACCTTGGGCTTGAACTTCTCGCTGCCGATGAACTTCTGGACGAGGTGCAGGTCGTCGACGGGGACATAGAGCTTGTCCCCGCCCAGGTATTCGATAAGGAGGAAGTCCTTTGTGAAACCGTTGACGGTGAGGGGAACGATGCCCCGATAAAGGCCGATGCCGTGGTCCACGTGCACCACGAGCTCGCCCTCGGTGAGGTCCTTGAAAGAAGCGAGGAATTCATCCTGGCTGCCCCATTGCCTCTTGACGACCCTCTTCTTGGGTCCCGCTATGTCATCCTCGGTGAGGACGATGATGTCGTCGGTTCTGAAGCCGCGGCGGATGGGTCCTTCTATGATACCCCATTCCCTGGACCGTCTCCGGTAGGATATTCGCGGGAGGATGGGCAGTACCAGGCCGTAGTTCTCGAATATCTCCTGGAGTCTCTTTGCCTGGTGCGCGGTGTTGGCGAAAAGGTAGACGTAGGGGTAGTGGGACCATTCCCCCTGCAGCTTCTCGCGGAGTATGTGGAATATCCGGGTCCTGTGGAGAAGGAAGAGCTGTCTCAGATCATCGTTGGAGACGGCCTTGAGGGTCCTTTGCGTCGCTGACGGGCCGACGACGCCCGAAAGGTCGATCTGCGGCACCTCGGCGAGAAGTCGTGCCCAGCTATCCTTCGTCGATGCGTCGGCGGTGTGAAGGGAGTGGCCGATCAGGGAGTCTCCGGGATGAACGATGGTAAGGGGGCCGCCGAGGTAGTCAATTATGGTGGATGACCCTCCACCGTTCCTCTTCACGATGGACGTTATGTCGCAGCGGGCCAGCTCTTTCTCCGATCTCTGGGAAAGAGGGTTGAAATGCCTTAAGGAGAGTATCCGGTCTCCTATGAACTCGCATCTTACTGGCCTGTCCGAGGCGGGAGGAAAGAAATCGATGATGCTGCCCCGTTTCGCATACTGGCCGGCTTCGCGCACCAGCGGGGCCAGTTCGTAGCCTTTCCTGTCGAGGTCGTCATGGATGTTCTCGGGGAAGACGGCATCGCCGACATGTATGGTCGTAATATCCTCGGAGATCCTTTCCGGGGGAGGCAGGGCGTGGGTAAGGGAAGAGATGGGGAAAAGCCCGACGAAGCCGTCATCCGTGGCGAGTCGATAGAGAAAGCCGCTGCGCTTGAGGTCATCCTCTTCCTCAAAGACGCGGTCCTGGTAAGGCGGGAAGAGAGCGACATCCCTGCCGCCGTAGTATGCTATCTCTTCCCTGACGAGTTCCGCGGAGTCGTCGTCCTCATACAGGAACAGTGTCCTTTTCTTCCTCTGCGCTACGAGGAATGAGACAAAGGAGCCCGCTCTGCCGGTTATGTACAGACAGCCGTTATGCGCATCGTCGGCTTGAACGTTATGGGGATCGCTCACGGAAGGGTGCACCGGGCATTCGTTTCTTAAGGATCGGGCAGTATCACTATATTCCTGTCATATTCCCGCAATACGAGCCCTGGGAAACCTCTGGCGGAGGCCATCTTCTCCGGGGGCAGGTCCTGTGTCCTTTCGGGGCCCATATTGTAGGCGCGCAGCGCCGTGGTGACACAATAAAAACGATGGACAAGCTCCGACAGGAAGCGGATGCCTATCCTGATGTTGTTCCCGGGGTCGTCAATGGTGCGGTTTCCTTTCCACTCGATCCCCATGTCAGGGGCCATGTACTTTGCCAGCGACGGTTTGACCTGGAGGAGACCCCGGGCCCCCATCCCGGAGACGGCATCGTGGCGGAAGTCGGACTCCACCTTCATCAAGGCGAGAACAAGCCTGTAGTCGATACCGTGCTTCTTCGATACGTCATAGACGGCGCGGGAAATGACCCGCAGGTCCTTTTCATTCAGCCTCTCATTATGGTTCTTGAGATGAAGGACGATCTGCTCCCGGATGTGCTGCTGCTTTTGGAACGAGGAATACACCGCGGCGGCAGGTATGGTGAAACACAGGATGACCATCGTGAGAAATAGGGCAAATCTTACCCGGTGCCAGTTCGTCATGCATAATTCATACACCAGTTGTTCCGGTGATGTCAACCGGCCTCATCCGCGTGTTAACATGCTGGTGAGGAGTCTGACGCGGTCAGCAGCGGGGTTGCTTAACCCATCGGTGAAAAATATTTACTGGGCATTTTGAGTACATTATAATGTTCCCGTAACACTTCAATGGCCGGCAGGCCGGGAAAGGGTGCGAGGATGCCCCGGAGGCCGTTCCGGGCAGGGGATTGATGGATGCTTGTCGAGCAAGGCGAAACATTCCAGATACTTGCGGAGAACATACCTGTGGGTTTGGCTCTTATCAACGTGGAGGGCCAATACCGTTACCTCAACCCGAAGTTCGGGGAGATGTTTGGCTACGACCTTGCAGATATTCCTGACGGAAAGGCGTGGTTCGAAAAGGCCTATCCCGACCCGGAATACCGGAAGTCCGTGGTGGACGCCTGGATCAAGGACTTTGAGCTCTTCAGGCCGGGGGAGAAGAAGCCCTGGGTTTTCCGTGTCACGTGCAAGGACGGGACCGTCAAGATCATCCACTTCTTGCCCGTGCAGCTCGCGTCGGGCGAGATCCTGATGACGTACGAGGACATCACCCAGCTGGCGAGGGCGCGGAAGGCCCTCGAGGAGAATGAGGCCAAACTGAGGCTGCTCTACCAGAAGTCCGTGGACCCCATCTTCATATTTGACGGGAAGAACTACATCGACTGCAATGAGGCGGCTGTGCGGATCATGGGATGTTCGTCCAAGGAGGAACTCCTCGAGTACCATCCCCTGGAGATATCGCCGGAGTATCAGCCCGACGGTGAGCTTTCGCGGGTGAAGGGAACGAGGATCATGGAACGGGCCAGGACAGAGGGAAGCAACCGTTTCGAGTGGCTCCACCGGAGCGTGGACGGCAGGGAATTCTGGGTGGAGATATCGGTGACGACGATCCCTTTCGGCGACACCAGGCCTCTCATGTATGTTGTGTGGCGGGACATTACGGAGCGCAAGAAGACGGAAAAGCAACTCAGGGACAGCGAGGAACGCTACCGCAACATGTTCGACAATATCCCCTTTCCGACGTTCGTCTATGATTTCGAGACCTTGAAGATAGTGGACGTGAACACCTTCGCCGTGAGAAGCTACGGGTATTCGCGGGAGGAACTCCTGGTCATGACACTCAAGGACTTAAAGCCTGACGAGGACGTCCCGGCGCTTCTTGCGCACCTGTCGAAGCCCGACCCGTCTCAGGAGAGGGTTCCTTGGAGGCACCGGTTGAAGAGGGGCACCATCATCGACGTGGAGATAACGGGCCACGCCCTGCAGTTCCCCGGGAAGAACTACCGCATCTTCCTTGCCAATGATGTCACGGATATCAAAAAGGCGGGGGCGGCCCTGAAGTTCACCCAGTTCGCCGTGGACAACGCAGCGGTGGGCATCCTGTGGATATCCGAGAACGGGGAGATAATATACGGGAACGACGAGATCTGCAGGCTTCTCGACTATACCAGGGAGGAACTGAAGGAAGGGACAATCTACGAACTCGATGCGAACAGTTCCGAGGATATGTGGATGTACAACAGCAAGCGGACCTGCGAGCGCATGCCGGAGAGCGTCGAGACCGTCTTCAGGACGAAGAGGGGGAAGCTGTTCCCCGTGGAGATCGCCGGCAACTACATGGAGTATGAAGGCGAAGGATATGTCTGTGCCATCATTCAGGACATAACAGGCCGCAAGATTACGGAGGAGTCCCTCAAAAAGAGGGAGATCGAGCTCAAGATAGAGTCGAGCCGTCTCGAGGAGGCGAACACCGCGTTGAAGGTGCTTCTCAAACACCGGGACGACGATAAGAAGGAACTCGAGGAGAAGCTCATAGCGAACATCAAGGCGCTGGTCCTTCCCTATATCGACAAGATGAGGAAGAGCCGCCTCGACCCGGGCCAGGTGTCCTATGTGGACATCGTGGAACGCAACCTCAACGATATCCTTTCCCCATTTCTGCAGAAAATGTCAATGAAGTATTCGAATTTTACGCCCACGGAGATACAGGTGGCGAATCTCATAAAGGCGGGCAAGACGTCCAAGGAGATAGCTGAGATCATGAAGGTTTCCACGGGGACCATTGACACTCACCGCAACAATATCAGAAGCAAGCTCAATTTGAACGGAAAGAAGCTCAATCTGAGAGCTTATTTAATATCGTTTGGTTAGGACAGATT
>LVAA01000280.1 GCA_001603955.1 Syntrophobacterales bacterium Delta_02
ACTCAGCCAAGCCTGTTCATTCAGCGAGGGACAACCGTAGATTTTGGATTTCAACTTACCGTATCCAAAATCCGCAAGCCAGTCACAAAAACTGCTGATTTGCAACCGTCCGGGAACCGGACTAATCATCCGGTTCCGCAGAATGAAGAACCCGTTGTAATCGTCACTGTAGAAAGCCATCTGCGACACCACCTGTTTCTGATTAGAGATGCAGTTGCTCTGTTTGGCGGTTTCCCGGGCTTTGCTAAGCGCTGGCAGCAGCATTGAAGCGAGGATTGCTATGATAGCGATCACGACGAGGAGTTCGATGAGTGTGAAATTTCTGTTCCGGTACATAAGAGCCTCCAATGTTTTATCGTAATTATTTAGTCCTATGAAGTTGCTTCCTCGGAAAAAAGTTGAACTCTTTTCGGACCCACTACTCACTTGATTCATTTTTTTGCTTGTCTCCTTTGTTATTTTACCATTTTCTGTACAAAATGCAATTTACACTGTCGCAGTACTCATGATTTTCTACTCAACTTTTCCACGCTAAACTTTTACATACTTCCTTCCTGCAACGACATCATGTCAACATTAAAAAAACATGGAAAAAAGCCTGGCGTCATCGCTGGCGACGTTGCCAGCCGAGGCGAAGTCGCACACCTTCTCGGACCTCGCCGAGCCATCCGGGGCAGTGAAATGCGCACGGAAGGTCACCAGCGTGTCGGGATCGTCAACCGCTTCCAGCGTACAGTGCCACTTCTCCCCAAACATCGATGTGGAGTCAAAAATGTTGGCCTCGGTATCACCGATCAGCTTACTGCGGGCCAGTAACAAGGGCCCGCAACGCAGCAGCGACCGGTAACCCGAGATTAAACGGAGCTTGCCATCCTGCTGTCCCTCCATAAAACGGCGATACTGCCACTCCGGTAGTTTTTCCGGGGCTCCTGAATGAGGAAAATCCTCAAGGCTGGGGGCAAACTCGAAAGTCATGACGATCTCACTCTCCCCAGGCGGCAATGAAAGCAC
>LVAA01000106.1 GCA_001603955.1 Syntrophobacterales bacterium Delta_02
GTGAAGGTGCCATAGTTGTCGACGGAACCCCAGTCCTCGCTCGTTATGGTCCCGGTGTTCAGAAATATCCCCGAGTTGGCCAATGTGCCCCAGTTGTTGATCGCGCCCGCGTTCGCCTGGGTATGCCCCGCCGCGTTGGTAAGGGTGGCATAGTTTGTCAGGGTCCCCCCGGCGTTGAGGTTGACCGTTCCCCCGTCGGTCCCGTTGAAGGTGAAGTCCCGGCGGAGTATGAAACGACCGGTGTTCGTGAGGGTACCGCCGGTGAAGTCATAGGAACTGCTTGAGAAGAGCTCCAGGGTGCCGGAGTTGGTGATTGTGCCCGCATTGTTGAGGGTTCCGTAGTTGTTCATAATGCTCTTGTTCGTGATGCTCCCCGAGTTCGTCAGCGTGGCATGTAAGAAGTTGTCGATATAGCCGCTCTCGTTCGTGATACTCCCGCCCGCGTCGTTCGTGATGGTGCCGTGATTATGGATAGAGGTCCCGTTGTTCGTCATGGTCCCGGCGTTTGTTATGGTCCCGCCGGAGTAGTTGCGGAGATAACCGCCGTTCTCGTTCGTGATGCTCGCGCCCGCGTTGCTCGTGATGGTGCCGTAATTGTTGATATTGGTGCCATCGTTCGTTATGGTCCCGGTGTTGTTGACGGTAAGAGTATCGCTGGCGTTGAGTGTAAAGTTACCGCCGCTGAAACCCGGGTCTCCGGGGACCACATAATCCGCCGCCATGGCAGTTATGGGAAGAAGGACGAACACGAAGATGTACAGGACCAAATGTTTGTATCGTGACGGAATACTCTGACGCACTGCGGCCTCCTTGAATACCCGGACGGCACCAGTTTTTCAGAGCCCCTGGAGATAAGGTTTGTTTCTGGTCATGACGACAGGGCCACGGATGGCGATCACGGGAAACTACCAGTGTATCCCGGGTATCCTGATTTTTTCCCCATAAGGCAGGAGAGAGAGCCGTTCATTATGCTCTGGCAATGAGGGAGAATACGTCTAAATACTACCCTTTTACTGGATGTATGTCAAAAGTAAACATGAAGGCAGAAGAATGTTACCTGTTCATTCATTGCAGTGGATATGGATGAAAAGCCGGCTTTGGACAAGTTCCTTTATGTTTTGGCACCTTTTCTTGTGTTGGGCCAGAACGAGCGGTGGTGGTTAATAATAAGCCCGCCTTCCGGGTTTTTAGATTCCACAGGGCAGGGAAGTCGCGGAGAGGAAGGGATTGAAGTTCGCCTGCAAAAGGTTGTTTGCTTCCTGACGAACTTCCCCTTGGCCTCTCCGCCCCGGGAAAGCGTTCCCGACTCGCATCCCGGCGTGGCCCTGCCCCGCGGTTACAAGGTGAATTGTCCGACCACTTCGTGCAGGTCCCGTGATAACCCGGCTAATTGCGAAGCGGCATTCGCGTTGTCCTGGATGCGCCGCGCGGTTTCGGCCATGACCTCGGATATCTGCTGTATGTTGTTGGCTATTTCGTTTGTCGAAGCCGTTTGCTGTTCCGATGCGACCGCGATCTGATTTATCTCTGTAGTCACCACATTGACCTGATTCAATATGTCGTGAAGCGCATCCCCCGACTTGGTGGCCTCAGTCGCTCCGCGCCGGGCCTCGGACACTCCCTCCTGCATCGAATTGACTGCGTTCTTTGTTTCGGTTTGCATGGCCATGATCGTCTGGCTTATTTCCTCGGTGGCATGGGAAGTCCTCTCCGCGAGCTTTTTGACCTCATCTGCAACGACGGCGAAACCTCTGCCATGCTCGCCGGCCCGCGCTGCCTCAATGGCCGCGTTCAAGGCAAGCAGGTTTGTCTGGTCGGCTATTTCATTGATAAGGCCCACCACGGCTCCTATCTGTTCTGAACGCGTACCAAGGCTCTCGATGATCTGAGCGGAATCCTCCACCCGTCCGTTGATGGAGTTCATAACGGATATCGTTCCTGTAATGATCTCTTCCCCGGTTCGGGCTGAATTATTGGCGCTTTCAGAGCTTTTTGCAACGCGGACACAGTTCTGTGCTATTTCGGAGGAAGTCGTAGACATCTCTTCACTCGCCGTCGCGACCGAATTGACCTGGCTTGCAGCCTGTTCGATGCCGGCAGCCATTTGCTCTGCGCCGCTGTCAAGCATTGCCGCAGCATCCGAAACACGGTTGCTGCTATCCGCTACCCGGGATATCGTCTCATGCAGGGTTGCAACGAAATCATTAAAGATTCGCGCCATTGACCCTATTTCGTCCCGTGAGACCGCCTCTATGCGTTTCGTAAGATTGCCCCGGGAGATATCCCCGATCATTTGCACGGTCTTGTTGATGGGTTCAAGGATAACTCGCGTGGTGAGCACGGTCGCCAGGATGGAGACTATTACGGCTATGACAAGGACAATGATGGACAAAGCGGACACGCGGCGGTAGCTGGCAACGGAAGAGTTATAATTTGATTCACTCCGCTTGTCTTCCTGATTCATCATTCGAGTGAGATTTTCGTTCAGCACCTGGAATTTGTCGTCCGTTGTCCCCATGAACATCGTTGCGGACGCGATATCGATGGACGCGACGTCAATAACACCTTCTACCGGTTTGTTGTATTCCTTAAGGTTGTTGAGGAGCAGACTATAGATCTTTTTTTCCTCCGCCCCTATATTACGCTGTTTCAGGTGATTCTCGACATCCGCGATAGCCTTTTGAAGCGTAGCCAGTTGCTTCTTTCCCAGTGCCTCCACCTTGTCCTTGTTATAATTCGAATTTGCCCAGCTCAAGACCTTGTAGATGTTGGCGTGGACATTCGTGAGCTCGTCCTTCAGCTTGGAGGCTTTTTGATAGTTGGCAAACGTATCGTGATACATGTCATCCATGGCACTTTTCTGATTTATCAACCCGAGATATGCAACAACCCCAAATATGATCAACATGGCGAGAACGACCATGGGCGAGAACAAGATCTTTCTTGATAACTTAAGGTTCACAAAATAGCGCTTCACATTTCCCTCCTTCCAGAGGCAAAAATGGCAGAATGCCACATTGACATTCTGCCATTGTCCTTTTTATGCGGTTTTTGAGATATCCTATTTCTTGTAGATGCCGCATCCGAAAACATAGCCATCGACCTTTTCCACGTACGTGGTCTTGTCATCGACCTTCTTGGTTGCCGGGTTGGTCCATTTGTAATCGACCCACCCGCTCCCTTTTTCATTTGCGGTTTTTATGATCTCCTTCATGAAGAACTTGCCATCGGCATCCTTCAACTCGAACATGTCTTTTCCTACGAGCTTTGCATTGCCGCCGTGGGCAAAGACCTTGCCTTTTGAGTCGACGACAAATATGTAGAGATCGCCTTTCGTGAACTGCCCCTTTGGATTCGAGAATTCCGCGAATGCCTTGTCTTTGCCGTTGGTCTTGTAGAACGCAGCACCTTTCTGGATGAGTGTCTTGGCATCAGCCTGACCTGCCGCATACGTATCCGACATCGCAAGACCCAAGAAAAAACAGCACACCATTACTACCCACAATACCTTTCTCATTTTAACCCCTCCTTGAATAATCTGGTGTTCCGGTTCCGGCACTATTTGTCCGGAATGTTCGAACCAAATTGCGCTTTTGAAGTAGTTATCGGCAGACTAAGGAGAACTTTAATAATAATTTACAAATATTATTGCCCACGGGTGGTGCCGTGCAGACAAAAGCGAACAGGGAGTCGCTTCCTCTCGTATCAGGCCCAAGGGATGTGCAGAGTTCCAAAGCGGGGCAGAGCGCTGCTATAATTAAAGATAGAGAGGGACCGCGCAAGGAGGAAAAACATGCTAAGACCGACCAAAATTCTGGTGCCGACTGATTTCTCGGAAAGCTCGGACAGGGCGTTGGCGCAGGGATTGGATATAGCGCAGCAATACAATGCGGAGCTCATTCTCCTTCATGTTCTCCCCGAGGATATCTACCGCAGCGGTCTGGAGTTGATTTTCCTTGACGAGAAAGCACGGCACGAGATCCGGGAGCAGGCAACGGATTGGGCTCAAGAGAGCCTGCAGAAGCAGCTCGGCAACTTCCCGAAGTCTAAAGAAGTCGAGGCAGCCGCACATGTCCGTTGGGGAGTCCCCTATGACGAGATACTCAAGGAAGAAGAGGAGCAAAAGATCGACCTGGTCGTGATTGCATCACTCGGCAGGTCGGAGATTTCAAGATACTTTATAGGCAGTGTTGCCCGCAATGTCCTCAAAAGCTCGAAATGCCCTGTATTGTTGACAAAATGAAGAGTTCTTTTCAGGGATCGTCGGGCGGATCTTCCGCAGGGCAGAGACATTGCCGGGAGGAAGGGGTTGAAGCCTTCCCGAAAAAGCCTCGTTTTGTTTCAGGGAATGCCCTTTGTTCCGTGGTCACGTTTCCCTTAGCAATGCCTTTTCTCTCAGGATCCGTTCCACCTGGGCGGTGTTCTCGACGGTGAAACCGATGTTGACCCATCGACCTTTCAATTCAACGAAAAAGATCTTTTCTCGCCTGGGGCGTTCGGGATCTCGAGGGAACCAGGTCTTGAAATTCCCGGTGCCATGAATGCGCCATTTGCCATTTCGAACAGTTGGTTCGGCAACCGTGATCCCTTCGATGTCGGTGAGCGGCACAACCCTTCTCTTCATCGTCGGAAAGTAGTAGCGCTCCAGAATAATGACATCATCGGTCAGGGTTATCAGCCTGTCCTGGTAGATCATGAGCAAACTCCAGGTACACCCTTCGCGTTTTCACATCATGTTACATACCTCACGCAGGGCAGAGACATTGCCGGGAGGAACGGATCGAGGCTCGTCCGATAAGGTTATTTACTTTTCAACGAACGTCCGTTATCTGCTCGGCCGTCCTTCACGGTTTTTTGCCCGCGGAGCTGCCTCAGTAGATGTCCAGATCCTTGCTGTTAGCGACCTTGCCGCGATAACCGGCTTCGCGGATCTCCTTCTCGATGGTTCCCTGGGCAAGTCCTCTGTACCCGAGCATGTGGACAGGTACCAGCAGCTTGGGCTTTGCCTCCCCCGCGATCTCGGCGAGTTCCTTTGCTGAGGTATGAAAGGCCTTGAGATACTTCTGTGTTTCGGGAGGCACTTTGTTGTACTTGGCCATCGAGTAGACCTCATGGACCAGTATGTCCGCATTGCGGGCCTGCTCGACAACTGTTTTGTCCGGGGAGGTGTCGCCGGAAATGACGATCGTCTTGTCGGGGGTCACGAACTTGAAGCCGAAAGAATTCGGGAAGGTGCCATGCTTGACCTTGAAGGCAGTGACCGTTACAAGGGAATCCTTGTAGATGACCCCAGGTTCGAACTCGTGCACATTAGGGGTCACCTTCTTCAGATCGGATCCCTGCAGCCCCTCCGTGCGAACCGCAATGTCAAGGGCGTATGCCTTGAGGAGGTTGTCGGTCATGTCCCGGGTTCCTTTCGGGCCGTAGACCTCCAGGGGTTTGGCCCTGTGGTCCCATGGTGTCAGGATGATATCGGGGTAACCGAGGGTGTGATCCGAATGAAGATGCGTAATGAAAAGGGTGTTCAGACCGGTTATGTCCAGCCCCTTTACGCCTTTTTTCTGGAAGGCCTTTGTCGCCTGCCGGACACAGCCTGCGCCGGCGTCGATCAGGTATGAATGTCCGTTGACCACGATCGCAATCGCCGGTCCGGACCGGTCCGGATCGGGAACAGGGCTTCCGGTACCGAGGAGGACGACCTGGGTTTTCCCGGTTTCCGCCACACCTTGCAGGGGAAGTGCGCATAACAGGAGAGACACGAGGGCATAGATGAACAGCAAAGGTTTGGAAGTACACATAATGCCACGCTCCTTTCTTGGGGTCAGGCCCGACAACGTGCCTGCATGTTTGCAGGCATCTCCAGCCTGCGAAATTCTACTATTTGCCGGGAAGCCCCGTCAAGGTTGGAGCTTTGGTGAGGGGATGCAGCGTTCCTGTACTCTTCACCTTCCAACGAGCCTCCCACGTATCCCGATTCTGATTGACCATGGTATCCTGCGAGAATAGAATGAGAACAAGTGAATGATCAACACAAGAAATAGAGCCAGCTGGAAGCATATGTCCAATTCAAGCAGAGAAAAGGAGGTTCACATGGAAGATCATCCGCAATGTGTAAAATGCACCGTCCTTCGCTGTCGTTCCAAGGAAAAGGACAAAAAGGTGCCGGCATTTTGCCCTACAGAAAAGTACCCCGGCCTGGTTAAGGAAGCAGTGGAAAAATATATGCTGCCCGAGAATCAGTCTGTAAATAAGGGTTGGATCGGTTACATGAGCAAGGTCATGGATCCGGAAAGACCAAGAGAGAGACTCGCCTGGACAAGGGTCGATGAGATCATGGAGTATGCCAGGATACGCGGGATGACAAGGCTGGGTATTGCAACGTGCGGGGAATTGTTGCCTGAATCAAAACTGTTGTCTGACATCCTTGAAGGCAACGGATTTGACGTCGTCTCCGTGACATGTCTCTGTGGTGAGATCGATCCCCGTGAGATAGGCATGCCGGGGGACAAGGTCTGCAACCCGATAATGCAGGCAGAAGTGCTCAACCGGGAGAAAACGGAGCTGAACATAATGGTGGGACTTTGCCTGGGACATGACATACTTTTTCTCCGCCACTGCGAAGCGGAGACAACACCTCTCGTCGTCAAGGACCGGGCCCTCGGGCATAATCCCGTGGCAGCGTTGTATCTCAGCCAGAACCCTCTTTACAGGGACAGATTCATCAGAAAATGAGCGCGGCGCAGGGCAGGCCGGGGACGTTCCTGGAAAGTTGATTCCTGAGAAGCAACCGCCCTTTTCTAGAATAGAATCTCCCATCTTGTTCAACACTGTCTCGACAGAGACGGACGCACCGTCTTTATCGTCATCGTGACCGACCGCTCCGTATATGCGACAAGCTCCGTCATGACGTACCATAACGGCCCTCCGGCGGCTGCGTGGGCCCTGGCCCATCTCTTGATGTTGCATGCTGTTATCTTGCATGCTACAGAGAAGCAGACCTTTACCAGCCGGCGCAGACGGATCCGCATCATTCCGTGAGCACGTTTGAGTTCCGAGTTCGTTCCCTCGATCCCTGTTCGAATGCTGTATCGGTCCTTCCATTCACGGGTGTGCTGCACGGCATACATCTCATCCCGCAGGCGGATTTCCCGGGATATATCCAGCCGGAAGTTGCCGACGCTGTCGCGCGCTTTACATCCCCGTGCCCTATGGTTGGGGGTGCGAACAGGGCACTGATCGAGCATCGCACAGGACCGGCAGGTATCGCCGTCGAATATGGCATGGAGGGAACGCCGCACGGTGTTGTTCCTGCTCAGCACACGGTGGTCTATTGGAGCGTGGCCCATGGGACAACGAACCACCCGACCCTCGTCATCAAAGACAAAGAGGTCCCTGCCGACGACATCGTCGCCGAGCCTGCTGCGATTGACAGGAGCCATGAGCTCTGTACCCCTGTCGACGATCTTCGATGCAGACGGCACGGAAGGATACCCGCCGTCGGCAAAAAGTGTGTCCGGTTTGAGACCGGCCGTGTCGAGCCGTTCAATGACGTCAACGGCCTTGCCCATATCAGACCGGGCAGAGCCGTGTACCTCGTAGTCGGTGATGATCTCCGGCTTTCCGTCATTGCCGCAGGTCTCGGTCACGTGGACGCTGTATCCCGACCCTTTGTGTCCGAAGGACGCGTCCGGGTCATAAGGGGATTGCAGGGAAGCTCCTTCAAGCCTTTTCTTTAGATGTACGGATGTACCGTTCATGCCGCAGTGTTCGGAGAAGAGGCGCTTGAGCAGGAGATACGGTTCATCGGTGCAGTCCTCAAAGAGGCATACGAGGTCATGAAGATACTGTGCCAGTTCCTCGAGCCTCACCGTCTGTTCAGAAAAACCGAGTCCGAACCAGCCTTCTGGTTCCGATGAATACCATGTACGTATTGCTTCGGGTACCCGCGCCAGGCGCTCGGTATCGAGGCTTTTGAGAAACAGTGTGAGCGTGTCCGAGAACAGGGCAAGCCTTCCCTTGACCCTGATGTTCGATACGACACGTGTTGAGTCGAGCCTCTGATCGCTCACCGACAGACCCATCTTCTTTATTGCCGAGTCCCTGACAGTATCAAATACATCGCGGATAAGCTTCATCCCGGGGTCTGTTGCTGCAAGACGCCTGCGGAACTCGACAAGGGAGCGGCGGGACAGATAATCCTCGTCATCGTTCACGTCCAGGGCATAGCGCCACCTGATGTCAAAGCTGAAGGTATCGAGGGCCTCCTGGTCGCTCAGGTCGTTCCATTCCTGCAGGAGACACAGGCCCAGAAGGCGGGCGACGCTGAAGTTGGGCCGGCCGGTAGAACCGTACAGAATTGCATACCGGTCTTCGTTCCTGAACAGAATGGGGAGTATTTCATTCCTGAACAGCTCAGCCCATGAAGACTCGAGGCGGCTACGCAGTGAGGGGGATATCTTTGTCTCTATACCGAATAATCTCTGTTGGGGTGATGTTGGCTTATACATCTGTCATTATATCACTATTGTAATAGTAGTCCAACTATAAACATCCTAACTGAGTTACTTCTCAGGAAT
>LVAA01000281.1 GCA_001603955.1 Syntrophobacterales bacterium Delta_02
TTCGCATTCGACCCGAAAACCTACATTTACGGCGGGCAGTATTTTACGTTTCTGAACAGCACTATGACCCGTTACGACAGCTACGAGGCGGCGACGATGGGCAACTGGGATGATTATATCCTGTTTCGCGATATCGGGAGTTTCCATCGGGATATTCAGGTGCGTAACTGGGACCGCCCCAAAACTTTATACAAGGCGGGACTCAAATATTACGGCAAGCAGTTTATGCCGCCGGTGAAGGACGAGGTTTCCCGCCCCGCCAAGGTGGAATCGCGCATGGAGCCGATGCCGGACTACGGTTCGCAGGGGGCTCCCACCGATACATTGCGCGTGGCGATGTGCCGGGTCCAGTTGCAGGGAAAAAGTTTCTGGCCGCGGCTGTCGCTGTGGAACCATACGGACCTGGTCCATAAATTCAAGGATCATGCTGTAGAGGTGCTGCCGGGCCGTCGCAAACTTTCCTACCGCCTGCTGCCGGTAGAGGGCGAAAAACGGGCTCCGCTGGTGGTCCTGATGCCCGGCCTCGGCGGCAATGCATTGAACTCGATGTCCGAATCGATTGCCGAAATGCTCTGGATGAACGGTTATTCGGTGGTTTTGATCAGCAATCCGTTCAGTTGGGAATTCGTCGAAGCGGCCGCTACGGGCAAGGCCCCCGGGTATGCGCCGCGCGATGTGGCGGACTTGCGGACGGCGCTGAAAAAAGTGTTGGGAGACATTCGGGCGCGTTATCAGTTGCAGCCAGTGCATAAGACGCTGGCTGGCTATTCGCTCGGTGGATACTACGCGCTTTTTGCCGCGGAACAGGAGGACGGAAATCTGGCGTTCGACCGCTATCTTGCCATCAATCCGCCGGTGAATCTGGTGAACGGACTGGTCAAACTGGATGAATTCTATGAGACGTGGCGGAAATGGGGCAGCAATGAAGCCTATGAACGGGGCCTGATGGCGGCGGCCAACTATCTGGCCCTGTTGGACACTCCTCATCAATGGCAGGGATATTCCCCGGTCGCGCCGTTGCGCAATAATTACCTTGTACCGGTTTATAATGACGAAGCGAAGATGCTGATCGGTTATTCGTTCAAACGTACGCTTGACGAGGTGATGGGCGTGATGGAAAAACGCGACGGCGCACCGGATTACAGTTGGGGCAGTCGCGGCGACATGTATGACAAGCTGAACCGGCGCAATTACCGTTATTATGCGGAGAAAATCATGGTCCCGGAAGTGAACCGCCTGACCGGCAAAACGGGTTCGCTGGAAACATTGGCGCAGGAAACCGGTTTGCATGCGCTGGAAAAATCCTTGAAAGCCAACCCCAAAATGCGGGTGATTCATTCCGCCGACGATTTTCTGGAAAACGACGCGGAACGGAAATGGCTGGTCGATACCCTTGGCGAACGCATTGTTTTCATGGAATACGGCGGTCACCTCGGCAATCTTTACACCCGGGCCATGCATGATCAAATCCTGAAAATGCTGGAGCCGGACCCGGACGCTTACGAAAAC
>LVAA01000107.1 GCA_001603955.1 Syntrophobacterales bacterium Delta_02
CTCGTGGGCTCGGAGATGTGTATAAGAGACAGGTATTGTACTATGTTATAAATACTGCTATAATAACACATGTATAGAAAGACATCCCCCCAGCAGAAGCTCTTCGGTATCGAGACGCGGATATCCCCCTCGTTGCGCAGGCGCCTCGAGTCATCATGGGCCCACCTGTTCAGGATCGAGATCCTTCCCATCCTCTTCAGGAACGAGGACAAGTATGCCATGCTCTACGGCACGACGGGCCGCCCCAACTTCAGCGTCGCCCGCCTCCTCGGCCTGTGTCTCCTTGAGGAGTGGAACGATTTGAGTGACCAAGAGGCCCTCGACACCTTCAGCTTCGACGTCAGGTGGCGCTATGCCCTCGACGCCGACGAGGAGGAGGACTACCTCTCCCGCCGTTCCCTCGTGGAGTTCCGCAGGCGCCTTGCCGCATCTGATCCCGACATGAAGCTCATCCGCGACCTCTTCGATGTCATAAGGGACTCGGCCATGGAGAAGATGGGCCTCTCCGCCACGAGCCAGAGGCTCGACTCCACGCATATCATCTCCAACATACAGGTCCGGGGGAGACTGGCCCTTATCTCCCATACCCTCACCCTCTTCCTCAAAAGCCTCGATGAAGAGCACTTCTCACGGGTGCCGGAAGAGATAAAGCAGTGGCATAAACGGGAGCCTGAGGGATGGTTCGGGCTGGGTCCCGCCGAGCAGAGGACCGAACTCGATGTGCTTGCCCGGTACCTCCACGAGCTCGTCGTTCTCTTCGGGAAGGACGCGGACGTTACACGTTCCGAACCCTATCTGCTCCTTGACCGCCTTCTCTCGGAACAGTGCGAACTCACCGGATCATCCGGGGTTGAGGTGAAGACAAAGAGCGCGGGTGCCACGCTGCAGTCCCCCTATGACCCCGATGCATCCTGCGGGCACAAGGGACCGGGATACAGTCTCCATATAACGGAGACATGCAACAACGACAAGAAGACGGAGATCATCACCGACTACGAGGTGCACGGTGCCGCCCGGTCCGATATCGGCAGGACCCTCACCGTCATCGAGCGCCTCGATGCCGCCGGACTCAAACCGCAGGTCCTCTTCGCCGACGGCGGGTATCCCTCCGTCCCTTCCGCGTTGAAGATCATAGAGCAGGGCATCGAGTTCATCGCCCCCGTCAACCGCAGCAGGCTCGGTGATGATGTGGCAGGCAGGGACCGCTTCGTCTTCGACGATAAGGGCCGTGTGATCCGCGGTCCCATGGGCCACGCTCCCATAGACCACCGCGTCCTCAGCGGCAACAATACGAAGCGTCGCTCCCTCCACGCCATCTTCGACGGCGACATCTGCCGCGCATGCGATATGCTCGACCGCTGTCCCGTACGGGCACCCAACCACCGGGCGAAAGGGTGCTCTCCCCGTGACACCTCCGGGGACTTCCGCCTGGAGGTGACGGCGGAGCTTCGCCTGAGGGATGAGATGTATGCACTCCAGCAGACAACGCAATGGAGGGAACGGTACAGGATCCGTGCCGGCATCGAGGCGACGAACTCGGAACTCAAGCGGGCGCATGGGATCGGACACCTCCGTGTGCGCCGTCTCGCGAAGGTGTGCTTTGCCGTTGCCTGCAAGGTGATCGCCTGCAACATCAAGAGATGGGCCAGGGCCCATGCCGCCCTCATGAGGCCGCTGCAATACCTCGTATCCGCCGCCTCCTGTCCTGTGAGACGACCGGACATGGTCATGGCAACATACTGTCGGAGAGTGTCGTTGTCCCTGCCGGGAAGACGGTGCATGGACGGGGTGACGAGATAGTCCTGAAAACGGGGGTTGCTTCTCAGGAATCAGAAAGCAAGAAACTTATTTGATAAGCTTCAATTCCTTCTTCTCTCCAATCTGTCTCCCCTTCCTACGGCAAGGCCTACAGCCTGTCCACAGATTGCGAAACGTATAGTGAGGTCCTTCAGTGTGGTTCCCAGTTCCGTCACCCCGAAGAAACAGAAGACGCTTCTTGCCTCGACAAGTTTCTTTCGTCTTCCCCGGACATAAAGATCCTTCGGGTGCATCTCGAAAAGCTGGTGCCATTACCCCAAAAGCCCCGTGTCGAGTATGAAACCTCCCGCGCATAACCACATGCAATGACGGGAACGGTATTGGAGAAATCTAGTTTCTTGGTTTCTTGGGGATGTCCCCCTGGGCGCCCATAACGTGGGAAAGGGCATCGCAGACAGGTCCTATCTCCCAGTAGACTACGTATCAATGATGCGTTGTCAAGACCGGTCTGCACGCAGTGCTTCGTCAAATCCTGCCAGTGCAAGTGTGGCATCTGCTGTCCTTTCCTTCAGGTTTACCTGACCTCCTTTCCCTCCTTCTGCATCTGCACCATGGTCTCCCTGAGCGTTTCCGCCGACTCCTTCACAGCCTGCTTAGCGGCGTCAAGGCCGGTAAACAAGGTAGTGAGGTCCATGGCATTCGGGGACTTCTTCGTGAGAAATGCAGCCTGAAGGGCTCCTGTTTGACCGTCTAGAAACTCGGCGCCGAAGACCACCGATCCCATAAATGAACCCTGCAAGTGGGCCGCGCTTAAGCCAAGGTTCATGACCAGCCCGGCCGGAAGCACATGAGTGACCGTTGCGAGCGGGGCTACCGTTTGCTGCACACCCCCAAGAATGAGCCTTATCCGCAGAACACCGGGGCCACCTGGTTCGTTTACGACCTCGAAGCTTTTTTTAAGGGCCCTGATGAATTCGCTACGGACAAAATTGGCCATGGTTTTTTTCTCCTCCTCGGAAAGGCCCTGAAACTGAGCATCCTCGCCCTGATATATCTTTACGGGCTCGATGAAGAATCTGGTATATCTCTTTGGATCGAGACCCGGTTTCACATATATCAGTGTATTATGGAATTCCTGGCTAGGCTGTACCTTCCGGGATGGTCCCTTTTCCAGGGTCTGCGGCATCCCTGCGCAACCTGCCAGAAAAGCCGCTACGATGAGCATAACCACCAGTCTTTGTTTTACAATCGGCATAATTCAGTTCCTCCTTTTAGCGGCTTATCATGCCTTCTGATTATTCCCGAAAAGCGAAGTCCCGTCTGTATAGCCAATTACATTGAATGCCTGCTTTGCGATTCTCACATTCTACATCCTCTTTCTTCCTTGCTTGCGGTCCCAGATGTTTGCTTATGTGTAATGACCGACGAGTTTCTTCTATAGCCTGCACAAAAGACTCTCACACGGATTCTCACACGAAATTCTTGGCACTACCCGCCGAAATCAGCACATACCACTCACCAAAAATCATTCCTGATACACGCTGACATAGTGTTGTCACTCCTGTCTGATATGATTGAGCATGATCAAAGCCGGCACCATGGCAGAGACGGTGGATATCCCCCAGCTATACACAATCAGGGTTTGCACGTAACTCGTATTGCTTACAAAAACATGAAACGAAGATTTGGAGGTACATGAACATGGAAGCCACAATGGCAGGGTTTTTGGAGAAACTGGAATTAGGGGAGCCGACGGAGCACCTGAACATGACGGTCTTCCCGATCCTTGCATCCCGTAACCACTGCCCGGAGTACCTGACGTTGAAGGAGGCGTTGGACAAAAAGCTCCTCACCGTTACGGAGGTAAGCACGGGCGGCTCAGTACCGGAACTCATGGCGATCAACGCGGCAGACGTACCCATCCTGCTCCTCGATGGGGAAGAACTTTCGGGTGCAAAGCAGAACAGGGTCCTCAATACGACGATCCTCCTTAAGGAACACTCGGAGACAATCATTCCCGTCAGCTGCACCGAACAGGGGCGCTGGTCTTATCGTTCCCACGAGTTCAATGAATCGGGCAACATCCTGTCGAAGAACATACGGTGGAAAAAGGCAAGGAAGGTGCATGAAAACCTGAAAATGGCCTGCGTATTCATGTCAGACCAGGGGGAGGTCTGGGATGACATCGCCGCCCTGTCCCACGATGCAGGGGTACACTCATCCACAGGCGCCATGAACGATGTCTACAAGTCAAAAGAGGAAACCCTCGATGAGTACCTGAAAGCCTTTCCTACGGTGCCCGGCCAGAGGGGGCTCCTCGTCTTCATCAACGGGAAGGTGTCCGGGTTTGACGTGATCTCGCTGGGATCTGCCTATGGAGCACTCCACCAGAAGCTGATCAAGAGTTACGCCATGGACGCATATCTGGACGCAAGGAAGGGGAAAGGGGGCTACACCGTGACGACGGACCGGGCAAAGATGTTTCTTGATGACATCCTGAGCTGCAGGGAAGAAAAATACCAGTCTCTGGGCCACGGGTGGGACTATCGTTACGAAGGGAAATCGATCGTAGGCTCCGCGCTCCTGTACAAAGAGACCGTCATTCACACGGCGTTCTTCGGCACGACGGAAAGCGGCAAGGTCGGGAACATGGTAGGTCCCCGGCAACGCAGGGGCCACCGGGTATAACGAAGGGGCCGGGGACGGGCCTTGGGCCCGCCCCCCTCTGGAAGGCGTAACGTGAACACATACGAATACCAAAGACCAGGGGGGACATCCCTAAGAAACCAAGAAACTCATCTGGTAAGCTCCAATCCCTTCTTCTCTGCAAACTGTCTCCCCTTCCTACGGCAAGGCCTACAGCCTGTCCAGAGATTGCGAAACGCATAGTGAGGTCCTTCAGTCTGGTTCCCAGTTCCGTCACCGCGAAGAAACAGAAGACGCTTCTTGCCTCGACAAGTTTCTTTCGTCTTCCCCGGACATAAAGATCCTTCGGGTGGATCACATGATGGAGCACACCTGCCGCATCAAGACGGGCATGTCGCGGCATGAACACCTCTATCATTGACGATGGCCCGAGGCTTTCGCCCCGTGCTGACATATCCGGCCTGTTTCATGTGTATATTACTCTTTCTGATGAAAATTGAGGTCCGCTACTACCCCAGAAGCCCCGTGTCGAGTATGAAACCACCCGCGCATAACCACATGAAATGATGAGAAGGGTATTTGGGAAATCTAGCTTCTTACTTTCTGATTCCTGAGAAGCAACCGCCCTTTTCTAGAATAGAATCTCCCATCTTGTTCAACAC
>LVAA01000108.1 GCA_001603955.1 Syntrophobacterales bacterium Delta_02
GAACAATAAAGACAACGATGCGGCCCGGCCCCCGGGATGATAACCGGGAGTCGGGCCGCATTCTTATCTCCTTTCTTCGTTTCTTAACGTTCAAGCTGTTCAAGCGGCTTAAGCGGTTGCAACCATCTTTTTGGGTTGCAACGGTTTCCTCTCGTAGGAATAGTCCTACACGATTATGCGGAAGGTCCTACGCAGAAATCGGTGAAAAAAGGTAAGGCGAATTCGGTAACGGGCGACAAAAGAATCATGTCAGAGAAATTTTGCCGGGAGGAATCATTGAATGGATAGCAAGGTCGAACATACGGAGAATGGGATTATTCTGACGCTCTACGGCGATGCAACCATCCAGAACGCGATGGACCTCAAGGGCGTCCTTGCACGGGAACTCGGCGGCGGTGACAGCCTCACGGTTGATCTTGCCTACGTCACGGACTGTGATGTCTCCCTGTTCCAGCTTCTGTGCGCCGCACACAAGAGATCGCTCACCGACGGGAAGTCGATGCGGGTAAGTAATTGCTCACCGGCGGTCTCCCGGGTGATCTCGGCGGGTGGCCTCACGCGTGACGCCGGGTGCATGGCGGAAGCCCAGGACAGTTGTTTCTGGCAGCGGAAGGACGGTGAGGTGACGAGATGACCGACAACCACACGCAGACATTCATCGAGGAAGCCTTCGAGCTGCTTTCCGACCTTGAGGCGGCACTCCTGGAACTCGAGGAGGATCCTTCCGATTCAGAGCTGATAGGCAGGGTCTTCCGGGCCCTCCACACGATAAAGGGATCCGGTGCCATGTTCGGTTTCGACAACGTGGCCCAGTTCACACACACGATAGAAACGGTCTTCGATGACGTACGGGAAGGGAAGCTCCCCGTGACCGAGGAGCTCATAAGCCTGACCCTCAAGGCCAGGGACCTCATACGTCTCATGATAGAAGCCCCCTCCGACGAAGCCTCTTTGCCGCAAGATGCACAAACTCTTATTGATTCCTTCCTTCGCATTGCCGAAGGAGGAAGCTCACAGCAAACCCCCACCCAAAACCCGAGTACAGATTCACACGGGCAGGAGGCTTCGTCGACACCCCACCAGAGACCCGAGTGCACCTACCGGATACGGTTCGCTCCCTCGGCGGACATATTCCTCACAGGGACGAACCCGCTCCTTCTGCTCGGTGAACTGCAATTCCTCGGCGACTGCAACGTATTCGCCAACGTTGACCATATACCCCTCCTTGACGAGATCGACCCCGAGAGGTGCTACATCTCCTGGGACGTCATCCTCACGACGGACAGGGGTATTGATGCCATAAAGGACGTCTTCATCTTCATGGACGATTCCAGCACCGTCGACATCACCATGATCGACAGTGAGGACTCCTCCCTCATGGCGGAGGAGGAGACGAAGAGGATCGGCGAGATCCTCGTCGAGAGGCACGATATAAAGAGCGACGAGCTGGCGCAGACCCTCGCCGAGAAGAAGAAGATCGGCGAGATCCTCGTCGACAAGGGCCTCGTATCGAAGGCGAAGGTGGAAGCGGCGCTCATCGAGCAGGAACACCTGAAGAAGGTGAAGAAGGCCCCGAGGAGAGAGGAGGAGGCGGCCTCGAGCATCCGTGTCCCCGCGGAGAAGCTGGACACGCTCGTCAACCTTGTCGGGGAGCTCGTGACCGTCCAGGCGCGCCTCACGCAGATGGCGTCGATGTTCGACAACCCCGAGATGGTATCGATAGCCGAGGAGGTCGAGCGCCTGACAGGCGACCTCAGGGACAACACCCTCAACATAAGGATGCTCCCCATCGGGACGACCTTCGGACGGTTCAAGAGGCTCGTGCGCGACCTCTCCCAGGAACTGGGCAGGGAGGTGGAGATGACGACGGAAGGGGCCGAGACGGAACTCGACAAGACCGTCATCGAAAGGCTCAACGACCCGCTGGTCCACCTCATCCGCAACTCCATCGACCACGGCATCGAATCCCCGGACGTCCGCGAGTCCCAGGGCAAGCCCAGGGCGGGCATGCTCCACATAGCGGCGCGCCACTCCGGTGCCTACGTCCTCATCGAGATAACCGACGACGGGGCGGGCATCGACAAGGAAGTGATACGCAGGAAGGCCGTGGAGAAGGGCCTCATCGGTCCCGACACGGAGCTGCAGGACAAGGAGATATTCTCCCTCATCTTCGCCCCCGGCTTCTCCACCGCGGAGAAGATAACGAACGTGTCCGGCAGGGGCGTCGGCATGGACGTGGTCAAGAGGACCATCGACAACCTGAGGGGCACCGTCGAGATAAGCTCCGAGAGGGGAGAGGGGACCACGGTCACCCTGAAGCTCCCCCTCACGCTCGCCATCATCGAGGGTCTCCTCGTGGAGATAGACAGGCAGTTCTTCATACTTCCCCTCACCATCGTCCAGGAGTGCGTCGAGCTCTCCCGGGCCGATGTGGAGAGGTCGCACGGCAGGGACATTGCGAACATACGGGGAGAGATCGTCCCCTACATCCGCCTGAGGGAATCCTTCGCCATCCAGGGAGAGAGGCCCGACATCGAGCAGATCGTCATAACCGAGGTCGAGCGCAACAGGATAGGGCTCGTTGTGGACAACGTCATCGGGGAGCATCAGACGGTCATCAAATCCCTCGGCAAGGTCTACAGGGACATCGAGGGAGTATCGGGAGCCACGATCCTTGGAGACGGCACGGTGGCCCTCATCATGGATGTGGCCCGGTTGACGGACGCCGCCCACACCGCTGCCGGATTCGCGATGGCAAGCTGATAGAAGAAAAACAAACGGCGACGTTCTCAAGCACGGTCAACATAGTTACTCATCATTGAGCGACAGCCGAACAGACTGGTATTCTAAAAGGAGGTTCCTTGTTATGAAACGTTTCAACAACTGGTCCATCGGAACGAAGGTAATGAGCATATCTGTACTGACGATCGTTATCATCCTTGCTGGAATGGTCCTCTACTTCATCCCCATGGTGAAAGGCAAGCTCCTGGATGAGAAGAAGGCCTCCCTGCGGAACGTGACGGATGTCGTGAATACCCTCATCGCCTCATACGAGGCACGGGTCAAGACGGGAGAGCTCAAGCTCGAAGACGCCCAGAAGAGGATAGCCTCGGATATGAAAAGCTTACGTTACCAGGGCAACGAGTACTTCTTCATCCTCAACACGGACGGCAAAATGGTCGCCCACGGGGCAAAGCCCGAACTCGCCGGCCGGGACGTGTCGGAAGCCATCTTCAAGGATTCCAGCGGCAAGTATTTCGCCAGGGAAATGGTGTCCATAGGCAAGGAGAAGGGGGAAGGCTTCATCGCTTACGAATGGCCCAAATCAAGCCAGGCCGTACCCTCCCCAAAACTCGGCTATGTCAAGCTCTTCGCGCCCTGGGGCTGGGCGATCGGAACAGGCATCTACATTGATGACGTCAACGCTCAGGCAGCGAAGATCCAGTGGCAGGTCATCATAGCGACCGTCGTCTGCGCCATCGTCATCCTCTGCAT
>LVAA01000109.1 GCA_001603955.1 Syntrophobacterales bacterium Delta_02
AAGGAACAATAAAGACAACGATGCGGCCCGGCCCCCGGGATGATAACCGGGAGTCGGGCCGTCCTTCTTTCTCCAACGGTTCTAACGATTCTAACGGTTCTAACGGTCTTTCCCGAACTTCTTTCTTGAATAATCCGGCAATCTGGCGATAATGAAAGAACACGGGTGGGGGCCCCACGTGGTCAACGCCAGAGAGACGATATGAGCACCCGAAGGGATCAAGCATCTGACAACAAAACGCAGGCGAGGGTGCTGGGCGAGTTGATTATCATTATCTGCCTGTGCATTGCCGTTTACCTGCTGTCCTCACGCTACGATATCCTGGAAAGCATAGTCCGCCTGTCACACCAGCACGAGGATTTGGAACTGGACGAGATCATCATCGTCAGCGTGTTCCTCATGTTTGCCCTGCTCTTCTTTTCCATGCGGCGATGGAGGGAGACCAGAAGGTCGGAGGCTCTGGCAAAGCGGCACGGGGAAGAGCTCGAGAAGGCGTTATCAGAGGTGCGGCAACTCAGGGGAATGATCACGATCTGCTCCGCATGCAAGAGGGTCAGGAACGATGAGGGCTTCTGGGAGCAGATCGAGGTCTACGTCAGAGACCATTCGGAGGCCGAATTCACCCACGGCATCTGCAAGGAGTGTGCGAAAAAGCTGTATCCCGACTTCGAGCAGGAGGGAGGGACCGATCAGGTACCATAGAGAAACCGCTTGAGCGGCTTGAGCAGCTTGAACGGGAAAGGCGAAAGAAAGACGGCTTGAGCCGCTTGAGCAGCTTGAGCCGCTTGAACGGGAAAGGCAAGGAACAATAAAGACAACGATGCGGCCCGGCCCCCGGATGACAACAGGGAGCCGGGCCGAGCTGTTTTGTTCTTCCTTCTTAACGTTCAAGCGGCTCAAGCTGCTCAAGCGGTTGCAACCGTCTTCTTGGGTTCAAGCGGCTACAACCGGTTTTCTTTCTGTCTCTCGCCTGCTTCGCTTGAGTTCGCACAGGACGCACAGAAATACAGGACCGAAGATAGTTTTTTACAGATTAGAAGTTGGTTTCGAATTTGTAGGACTGGCAATCCCCGGAATGCCAGTCAGACGGGAAAGACTCGGAGGCTGTCCCGCGAGTGCCTCAACTGTTTCGCACCGAAAAGCGAGGGGTTTGCGAAACACCTTTAACATATTGATATTACAACCGACACATGGTATACGATTCATTATGCGAAACACTTCGGGAAAAGGAGGCTCTATGCCCGGGCTCTCGGAAAGAAAGCGCATCCTGAATTCAATCGGAGGGTTACCCCCTCCTGAGGTCGTCAACAAGGAGTGGCTGCATATTCTGAAAGAAGAGACGCGAAACTCTGTATTGATCGAGGGCGTGTTCGTTTCCGAGGACGAACTTGAGGAAGTCCTGGCCAGGGGCAAGCCCATGAAGAAGAGCCAGGCGGAGGCCTTCAATTATTACAGGGCGGCAAAGTATTTCTATGAACTCGCCTTTCAGGGTCTGCAGACGGGTGAGTTCATGCTCAATCTCGCCATCGTCAGGCAGATCAACAAGATGCTTCTTGAAGGCATCGACGGGAATGGCGGAGCATTCAGAAAAGGGGATATGAAAATCGCCGGCGCAAAAATATCCCCGCCCCCCGGAGTTGATATCGACCAGTGGATGAAGGTCCACAAACAGTACATACTCGATCACAGGGAAGATGCCGGAGACACTGCCGCAATGCATGAGATCGCGGTCCAGCACATTCTCTTTGAATCGATACATCC
Source organism: Syntrophobacterales bacterium Delta_02 (assembly GCA_001603955.1). Lineage (GTDB taxonomy): Bacteria > Desulfobacterota > Syntrophorhabdia > Syntrophorhabdales > Syntrophorhabdaceae > Delta-02. The sequence continues at coordinate 1,762 of LVAA01000109.1, forward strand.
CTTTTCTGACGGAAACGGAAGGACCGGAAGGATAGTGACGAACTATCTCCTTGTCTACCGGGGCTTTCCCCCCATCATTCTGAAAGGGGATGATGCATCAAAAGACAGGTACTATCGTGCCCTGGAAGCCGGGGACCAGGCTTTGCGCAAAGCCACAAAAGGCTTCCCCGGTCCGGAGAAAGCCTCCGCGATATTGCAGGCAATCAATTCGGCCCCCATGGAAAACATGATCCTCGAAGCCTCCAGAACAACACTCGACAGAATGATCGTCAGCATCCTCGAGGCCCGGGGAGATATAGCCCTCAAGCCCGCGAGGGCTGTGGCAAAAACCCTCGGATTTGCGGCTGACAGCATGAGGACTCTCATAAACAGGGGAAAATTCGTAGCAGTAAAGCGCGGAAAAGACTGGTTCACCCACGAAAAGCTGGAAGTGGAGACGCTCACGAAAACCGTTGCCCGGTGAAAATCTGAAAGGCATGCCTGAAGTTGTCCCAACAGCATTTCCCGTAGCGTACTTCACGTGGGGTCCGCGCGGGGTCCCTCTGCCGTGCAGCCACGCTCCAGCGATAAGAGACGGCTTGAACCGCTTGAACCGCTTGAATGGCTTGAGCGTCAGAGACGGAGGAAAACACCAGGAATTGAGTCGGCGGCGATGGCAACGCGGAAAGTCAGTTGTTTCTTGCATATCTGCAATTTGGGAAACCGGAACATCCCAGGAACGTTTTGCCTGCGTTGGGTCCGCGCCTGACTGTCTTTTCCACCAGCGCGGCGCCGCATTTGGGACATCTATCGGTATTTGAGAATCGCTCACTGAGGTTCTTGATATGCTCCTTCCTTGTAGCGGCCGGATTTTCTTTCAGCGTTCTGATCTTCTCTTCCAGCGTCCTCAATTGCTGCCCGACAAAGACAACGTCCGTGAACGACGTTATGTAGCTCGACAGCCCTCTGTCCATCACGTTCGCCGGCATTTCCGTCTTGAACTGGGATTCTCCGATAAAGAACACAATAGAGTGAATCCTGTCATGAGGCACCTCGAGCGCCCGTGCCAGTTCCATGGTGTGCCTGTAGTTCTGATCGAGTGGATTCTGAAATGTATGCTTGCTGCCAAACAAGACCTGCGTCCACTTTGCCTGCCTCTCCCCGCCATAGATCCAGCCCGAATAGTTCTTCGTCTCGATCACGAAAATCCCATACATCGACAGCACCACATGATCGATCTGCGTGGTGCCGTCGTCCGTCCTCAGAACGATATCGTGGAACTTCCTGTAAGCATCATCATCCAGCTTAAGCCACATCCCAAGCTGAGTAGACTTCTCACCAACCCATCCCTTCAGAAAACTCACAGCCCCACCTATACTAATTCAAGATACTTGATTGTATTAACCTACCTATCTCCTGTCAACATCCCACCTCCCCCATAACCCATAACCCCGAACCCATCACGTGTCTTCTTCAAAAATGAGTTGAATGTTCCGCTGATTTGAAGGGGGCCGACAGGGACGCCCTTTCGATTTTCACATTCTCGGCAATCTCATGGGGTCGGGTCGTGGAATATCGGTCTTTCCGGAAAGAAGAGGAACGGGATTAGCACTCCATTCCGTCTTTTCTCTGCGATCTCTGCGGGCTCAGGCGAAGCGGGCGAGAGATACCCTTCTGCCTCTACCCTCAGCGGAAGGACATGTTCTCTGTTAGGAGGGAGGCCATTTTCTTGTCGAGGGTCCAGACCCGTGCACCGCTTGATCCTGCCGCCGTTAGAATGAAGACATCGATGAGCCCGAGGCCTTTCGCGAAAAGCTTGTGTTCCCCCGCGTGAAGCCCCGCTTTTACCCAGAGACCCCGCTCTTCGATCTTTGGAAGGTTATTCCAGTAGTCCGTGATGACTTTGCGCTCGCGTCTTGTCTTTGCACCCTGCAGCAGTTCGCCGAAGATGCACTCAAGGGCAATGACCTGCCCATCTTCCAGCAGCAAGCCCAGTTCTGTAAGAAAAGGATCTTTCCCCTTCAGGAACTCGATCCAGACGGACGTGTCGGGAATGATCATCGCTTCCTGTTCAATTCCCGCACCGATCCCGCGCTGTAGCCTTCATGAAACGAAAGGGGCCGCTTCGCTACTCTCGCATTGAGTTCCTTTATCCGTTTCATCTCTATCCACTCTCTCAGGGCAACGATAAGGGAATCGGTAATGTTCTTGCCGCCGCTTGCTTTCCTCACCTCTTCGACCAGCTGATCGGGTATTATCGCCGTCACTTTCATACGATACATGATACGATACTGCAGTTCCTTCGTCAAGGGGGGCTGACAGGGACATCCTTCAACATTTCCATTGAAAAGTTCCTGGGGGTCAGATCCCGATGAGTTCCCCCGGAAGTTCGAGAGGCACGGGATTCCTGGTACTGCGTTTCTTGTCTTTAACCTGAAACCTGAAACCGTCTTTTTTGGCTGTTATACGATGTCTCTTGAAATGTAGCCCAGACTACAGAAGAAACACTTTTCGGCTGATAAGATTACCGGGCGGTGGTATCCGAGGGCGAGTATCGATACCGGACGCACAATCTCAAATAGCGACAAGGGAGGTATAGAAAAATGAAAAACAAGTTTTGTCTTTTTTGCCTGGGGGCCATTCTTATCGTCGGTCTTCTTTCCACGGCCGCCTATGCCGGGCCGTGCCGCGGCAACGGCTGGCAGCCCACTTTCGTTCACGACCTGATCACGCCTGACGGCCCGTACTATGTTATGCCCAATGGCTCTTTCGTGAAACTCCAGGGGAACTGGACCAATCATGCCTGCAGCCTGATCAAGTCAAACGGTGTTCGCAACCGAAGGGGATACACGACCTGCAATCAATACACGCGCATACAGTGCGGGTGCGATGCTCGCAGCCGGTCAAACGCCACATGCAACAATTTCCTCAGGTTCAAAGGTTACAGATAACGGCTGCAAGCAGTCTTTTTCCTGATCTCGCCGGAAACGATGAAAATGGCGGCCTGACCCCGGAAACCTCCGCGATCAGGCCGCCATCTCATTCTTCTTCTGTTTTGCTTCTAGCTCTCAACAGCCTGTCAAGCGATTCAAGCCATCTTCCCTGTATTTCGCCTCTAACGTTCAAGCGGCTCAAGCCATTCAAGCGGTTCAAGCCGGTCTCTATATCTTGAACTCCTGCACCGACTTCTCCAGGCTCACCGAAAGCGTGCTCAGTTCGAGCGCCGCCTGGGTGACCTGTTCCGCGGAGTTCGACGATTCCCTGGTGACGGCCGCGACCTGCTCGATGTCCTTCGCGATCTCATCGGTGGTGGAATTCATCTCCTCTATCGCGGCGGCGATCTGTTGCACCAGGGACTGGAGGTTGGAGGCGCTGTTCACGATCTCCACCAGGGCGGCACCTGCTTCGCTGGAGAGATCGACACCTGCCTGCACGCTGTCGGACGCTTCATCCATCGATTTCACGGCCCGGTCCACGCCTGTTTTTATGGAGCCGATCATACCGCCTATTTCCTGGGTCGATTTACTTGTCCTTTCGGCCAGCTTCTTGACCTCATCGGCCACAACGGCAAATCCTCTGCCCGCCTCTCCTGCCCTGGCAGCCTCGATGGCCGCGTTGAGGGCCAAAAGGTTCGTCTGGTCGGCTATCTCGTTGATGACGTTCACGATCTCCCCGATCTTCTCGGACTGGTCGCCCAGGTCTTTCACCAGCTCGGACGCCCTGTGGACCGTCTTCGAGATCTCCTTCACCTCGTCCACCGACTTGTTCACGATACTGTTGCCGTTCTCGGCGGTACCCACCATATCCTTCGCGGATTCCGATATGTTGTTCGCGTTTCTGGCAATATCGAGGGAGGCCTGGGACATCTCCTCCGAGGCGGTGGACACCTGGATGGTCCTTTCCACCTGTGTTGTCCCGCCCTTCGCAAGCTCCTCGGCGTTCACGCTCAGCTGGTGGCTCGCGGAGGCCACGCTGGTCGCGGACGATTTGACCTCGGCGATCAGCGCCTTCCACTTGTCGACCATCACCTTGAACGCCCGCATCTCGTCACCGAGCTCGTCCTTCCTGTCCGTTTCCACATCGACAGAGAGGTTGCCGTCCGCAAGGGTTTGCGCCACCGAGATATTCTTCTGGATCGGCATGGTGATGCTCCGGGTGATCAGGACGCTAATGAGAACGCAGATGACGATGGAGATGATACCGAAGGTTGCCAGCAGGACCTTGACCTTGTCGTTGCTGTCTATGATCTCCCTGTACTTTGCACGGACGCCCTTATCCTGATGATCGATGAGGGTCGAAAGGATCTCGATGAATTTCGATACCGCCGGATCGACGCTGGTGCTGTAGATCGCTGCCGCTTCGGTGAAATTGCCCGCTTCTATCTCACCGGCAAGCTCGATATTGCTGTCCCTCGCCTCCTTCACCATGTTCTTGAAGTCATTGAGGATGGCCTTACCCTTGGGGTCTGTCTCCAGTTTTTCAAGCTTCTCCAGGGCGGCAATGTAGAGCTTGCGCTTCTCCCCGATCGTCTTCAAGGGGGCTTTGTCCTTCATATATACGGCCTTGCCCGTCTCCTTGTTGATAAACTGAAGGTTCGTCAGGATGGCGTTGGCCATCATGGCTTTCTGGAAGTTCACGTTGGTGATCTCGTTGGCCCTGGCATCCGTGTCTCTCATGTTCTTGTAGCTGATCACGCACAGGATGACGATGATGATGATGAATATGGCGTAGCCGCCTGCGAGTCGTTTTCCTATCTTGATGTTTTGCAATCCCATTGTTCCTCCCCTATGCTGTATCGAGTCGATTGCAACTTCGCGACGATGAGCGCCTCCACTCATGGTCTTTGAATGTTCTCGTCACATCCGTGATCAAACTTAAGAGCTTGGAAGAAAAGGCGGTTTCAGGAAGAAAAGACGGTTTCAAGTTTCAGGTTTCAAGTTAAAGACAAGGACGGGCATCCGGTGGGACCGGGCCTTGAAGGGGAGATGTCCGAGGTAAGGCTTGGACTTGAAAAGTGTCAGAAGTAATACTCTGGTTCCTTTCTCTCCCGGCACAGTTCCTCCAGCTTCTTGAGCAGGGGGAGGAATGCGGGTTCCGTGAATCGTCTCGCTCCGACGGGGCACGCCTTCACGCATGCGCAGCACAGTATGCATTCCTCTTTGCCTGTTATCGTTACGTCGACGCGGTCGATGGCGTCCTGCGGGCAGGCTTCGATACACTTGTTGCACCGTGTGCAGAGCGTCGCGTCCGTTTCGGGCGTGACAGAGGCATTCTGCCGCATGCGCCTCAATCGATGGAGGCCTTCCGGTTCGATGTATGGCCTGTTGCCAGGAACCTTGACGGGGTCCACCGCTTCCGGGGATCGGATGGCCGTCAGTTTCTTCCTGATGGCCGCGCCGAATTCCCGGGCCATCTTCAGGTCTTCCTCGTCGGGCCGGCCTGGCGCCATGGGGAGAGCTTCTGTCGAGTACGAGTGTTCCCCGATGAAGGCACCCACGGCGACGGGAATGAATCCCCGTGCCACGGCGATATCGAACAGCTCGATCAGGGCGTCGTCATAGGCCCTGTTGCCGTAAACGGCAACGAGGACCGCGGGGGTCCCGCTGGCCGTCAATCTGGTAAAGCAATCCACCGCCGGCTCGGGGACCCTCCCGTAATAGACGGGTGCGGCAAGTATCACCACTTCGTCGCGAAAGGTCCCCTGGACCCGCTCGCGCGATGTTCTCTTCGTGCAGTCGAAAACCGCTGCTCCCTCACTCCCGATCCCCGCCGCCACGCTCTCGGCGACCCTTCTCGTCGTGCCCGTGGGGGAGAAATAAACACAGCTTATCGACCTTACGTCCATGCACCCATCCTTTCATTGCCTGCGCATTCTAATGTTCCACGAAGATAAGCTTGCTCGTATCAAAACCAAGGCTTCTTGCCTTTTCCACGAGGTCAGCCTTTATATTCTCCTCCATCTCGGGCTTCCGCGCAAGTATCCAGAGATATTTCCTGCTGGGCCCGCATACCAGCGCACGGGAATAGTCACCGTCCAGCTCAAGGATGTTGTATCCACCGTAGAAGGGACCGAAAAAGGACACCTTCAACCTCCCCACGTTGGGACCCTCCACAAAATACGCCTTCCCTGTGGCCTTCTTCCACACATTCTTCCGGGGATCGAACCCGATGTTCGTCACATTGATGCCGCCGTCACCCCTCAGGGTATATTCCGCCCGGACCTTCGACAGGCCTCGTTCGAAAGGATGGTCAAGCCTCGCTATCTCGTACCATGTCCCCAGGTACCTGTTTGCGTCGAACCCCTTTACGGCCTCGACCCCGTGGGGGATCCCGGCGCACCCGGCCAGCAGGGTCACGAGACAGAGGGCAACTGTACCAAACACAAGCATCGCCATCCCTTTGGGCACGGATCCGATCAGCACTGTCATGTTACAATCTCTCCGGCTGTGACGCTAACAGGACCCGAACATGAAAGGCAGCGTTCGGACCTGAACCCGCCATGGGGACACGGCCGCCCAAAGGTTCAAGAACGTGAGGGCGATCGCCCCGGACCGCCCTCACGTCCCTTGCGGTCCGTGTCGCGGGCCTACTTCTCGATGGGATAGCCCGCATCCACCCAGGCCTTGTAATTGCCCTTTAGCCTGTAGACCTTCTTGAACCCGGCCTTAACAAGCTTTTGGGCTCCCTGGATAGCCACCCTGTCCACGTGGCAATAGACGAGGTAGGTCTTGCTCTTGTCCAGCGCGGGAATTGCCTTGTCCAGAGACCCGTCACCCAGCGGGTAGCTCACGGCCCCCGGCAAATGGCCTTTTGCGTACGCCGGAGAGACGTCGATGATCACGATGCCCGGGGTCTTCTCTATGAGTTCCTTCGCCTCTGCCGGAGCCACATCAGTATAGGAAGCTTTCTCCGCCGAATAACCCGTACCCGCGATCAAAGCCAGCCCGAAGGCGGCAATCGCAAAAACCAGCAATGCCCTTGCTCTCATGGTCGTATACCTCCTCCCGAATTCTTTTGATACCAAATTCAAGCTATGCACACGGCGCACACCTGTCAACATGACAGGATCCGGGCGCCCTCCCGACCCTTGCCAGGCTTGCGATGGCAAGGAGGGTGTTGATTTTTCCCCTGCCAATGATAGAATCTCAGCGTACAGGTATGCAAGGCTGTATCCATCGATAGAGGTCACGAGGATGCCCGCGGCATGCCGGGGCGTGTAGTGCCATGAAGAAAAAGATCTTGGGTACGAAATTTGCAAACCAAAAACGCGGTACCGGCAAGGATTCCGTCACGGACACCGGGGCCATGGAAAAGATGAAAAAGACAGACAAGCTTGAGCAGAAGATCCGCGAGCTTGAGGAACGCAACAACGACCTCCTCGCGATGATCGAGAACTCCTACGACGCCATGGCCATCGCCGACGGCGAGAGCCGGCTTCTCCTCCTCAATCCGGCATTCGAGAGGGTCATGGGCATCAAGAACGCCGATATCATCGGCCGCAAGATCGAAGAGCTCGTCAAGGAAGGCATTTCCGATACCGGGGCGACACTCAAGGTCCTGGAGACAGGCAAACCTCAGACGGTGCTCATCAACACCATTGCCGGAAGGCAGGTGCTCTCCACGGGCATACCCGTCTTCGACAAGCACGGAAAGATATCCAAGGTCTACTGCAACCTGCGGGACATCACCGAATTGAACCATCTCAAGGAAAAACACGAACAGTCGCAGAAGCTCGTGTCGAAATACCTCCTTGAGCTTCATGAGGCAAGACGCCTGCAGAAGACCCCTTCAGCGTTCGTGGCACACAGCGCGCGGATGAAGCAGGTCGTTGAAACCGCTTACCGGATAGCCAGGATCGACACGACGGTGCTGATCCTCGGAGAGTCCGGCGTCGGGAAGGACCTGGTGGCGCGGCTCATCCACGAGGCTTCGCCCCGGATGGAAACGGGCACCTTCGTAAAGATCAACTGCGGCGCCATACCTGCGGACCTCCTGGAATCGGAGCTTTTCGGCCACGAGGCGGGCGCCTTCACGGGTGCCAGGAAAGACGGCAAGGCGGGATACTTCGAGATAGCCGATAAGGGCACCCTCTTTCTCGATGAGATCGGGGACCTGCCCCTGCGCCTGCAGGTGAAGCTCCTTTCCGTCATCCAGGATCAAGAGGTGACGCGCGTCGGGGGCACAAAACCCAAGAAGGTGGATGCAAGGATCATAGCGGCAACGAACAGGGACGTGGAAAAGATGGTGAAGACCGGCAACTTCAGGGAAGACCTCTATTACCGGCTCAACGTCGTCCCCTTTTACATACCGGCCTTGAGGGAACGGCGGGAAGAGATACCCTTCCTTATCAGGCATTATCTCAACGAGTTCAACAGCAGGTACAACCTGAAGGTGAAACTGACCCAGGAGGTCGTCGAACGGTTGACCGCTTACGCATGGCCCGGCAACGTCCGCGAGCTGGCGAACCTGGTGGAACAACTCCTCGTGCTCGCCAACGAAGAACTTGTGACGGTCGAACACCTTCCCAAAAGATTCAGTGCCCCGGAGCCGAACGACCTTGCCGAGATACAGGAGCTGAGGCCTCTCGATGAGTCGGTGAGGGAATTCGAGATAAAGCTGATCCGGACGGCCCTCGATCAGTCAAAGTCCAACGAAGAGGCGGCCCATAAACTCGGGATCAGCCTCTCCACCCTGGCAAGACGCCTCAGACAATTCAGAAGTGACAGTCATTCCTGACACACCCTCACAACCCCAAGATCATTAAGCGAAACGGACAATGTTCCCCGTGTTGCCATGTCAGATTTGACATGTCTGTGGGGCTTCGAGCGTTCGCGGGACATGTTCAATTCTCTATCAGACTGAAATAACGGGGTTTTCAGTGCTGGCATCCGACTTGCAACTTCGCAATTTGGTCAACATACACTTCAAGGGGGTACGGAATGAAAAAATTTGTTTTCTTCGGTTTTGTTCTCATGGTCTTCATCGCCCTGGTCGCTGCCGGTCCCGCATGGTCGAAAGAACCGATCAAGATCGGCGGCATCTTTTCCCTGACGGGATACCTGTCCTGGCTCGGGGAATACAAGAAGAAAGCCGCGGAGCTCAAGGTTGAGATGATCAACCAGGCCGGCGGAGTGAACGGCCAGCAACTGGTCCTCATATCCTATGACGATAATTCTTCTCCCGAGCAGGCATCGAAAGTGGCCCAGAGACTCATATCGAAGGACCAGGTGGTCGCCATGGCGGGGACAGCCTCCGTTCCGCTCTCCGGTGCCGTGGCATCCATGGCGAACAGGTACAAGATACCTACCATTATTAATTCTGGCTACGCCGTGGACACGAGCAAGGATCCTTATCTCTTCAACACATCCCACAAGACCGACTTCGCCGTCATCACCGCTTACAAGGTGTTCCAGAAGAAAGGCATCAAGAAACTGGCACTCCTCATGCCCATAGGCCCCCTTGGCGAGATCGGAGGAACGGCCGCCCGGAAATACGCGGCCGACTACGGGATCACCATCGTGGGTGAGGAAAAGTTCGATGTAAAGGCCGCTGACGTCACCGCGCAGCTGGCAAAGATACGCAACATGAACCCGCAGGCCATATTTGCCTTCGTCACCGGTGAACCGGCGGCCCTCATAGGGAGGAACATGGACCAGCTCAGCTTCAAGGTTCCCCTCCTCGTCTCTCACGGAAACGCGAACCCGGGGTTCTTAAAGCTCGTCTCAAACGTGCGTACGCAGATGCTCGTCCCTTCGGGAAAGGTCATGAAACCCGAGGCGCTGCCCGACAGCGACCCCATCAAGAAGGTCATCGTGGAGTTCAACAAGAAGCATATGACGAAGTATAAGGAACCGGCGAACTACTTCTCCGCCGAGCTGGCAGACGCCATCGGCCTCATCGCCGAGGGGCTGCGCATCTCGGGCAGTACCGATCCCGTGAAGCTTCGCGACGCCATCGAAAGCATCAAGAACTTTGTCGGGATGCAGGGCATCTACACGTTCACTCCCAAGGACCATCACGGCACCAGGCCGGACGATATGATCCTTCTCACCGTCAAGGCCGGAAAATGGGAAGTGCCTAAGTAAACGCAAGGAGGGAGCCGGGCGAGGACCCGGTAAGGAGAACCCTGTGAACGACATATCCCAGCTCATCCAGTTTCTCTTCAGCGGCATAACCGTGGGCAGTGTCTACGCGTTGATCGCGGTGAGCCTGGTCATCGTCTACAAGGTGTCCCAGCTCATCTGCTTCGCGCAGGGAGAGTTCTTCGTCTTCGGAGCGCTTACCATGACCACCCTCGTTTCGAAGGGGGTCCCGGTCCCTCTCGCCTTCTTCCTCTCGATCATCATAGCAATGGCCCTGGGGGCGCTCATCCAGCAGGTCCTTATCCGCCCGATGAAGAACACCTCCGTCGGCGCGCTCATCGTCATGACCATTGCCATATCTCTAGCCCTGAGGGGCCTCGCGCTGCTCATATGGGGGAGGGAATCACATATCCTCCCCCCCTTTTCCCGGGGAGAGCCCATCCAGGTGCTCGGCGCCGCCCTGCAACTGCAGATACTCTGGATCGTCGGAATAACGGCGGTCGTTCTTTTCCTCATATGGTTCTTCTTTGAGAAGACCCCCGCGGGCATAGCCATGCGTGCCTGCGCGGAGAATCCCTACGGCGCGAGCCTCATGGGGATCAACACCCAGAAGACCACCCTGTTCGCCTGGGCCTGGGGCTCCGGCATCGGGGCGCTGGCGGGAATGGCCGTCGCCCCCATGCTGTTCACCCAGTACACCAGCGGGATCATGCCCATGGTAAAGGGCTTCATTGCCATGTCCATAGGGGGCCTCGGGAGCATCGTCGGGTCCGTCATAGCGGGATTGCTCCTCGGCCTGGTGGAGTCATATACGATAGGCCTGATATCGTCAAAGTTCTCCGACACCATCGTCTTCGCACTGCTCATGGCGGTGCTGGTGTTCAGACCCAACGGCCTCTTCAGCAGGTCCTAGGAAGGTATGATGAACGCGTTGAAACGTTACTGGTGGCTGATACTGCTGGCTGCAATAGCCGTCTATCCCGTCATCGGAAAACCCTCGCCCTACAGGAGCGGACTCCTCATCTTCGCGGGGATCTACATCATCCTTGCTGTCGGGCTTGACCTGCTCATGGGCTACACGGGACAGATATCAGTGGGCCACGCGGCCTTCTTCGCCGTAGGCGCCTACACCTCGGGGATCCTCACGGCGAAATACGGCTTCTCACCCGCGGCCGCGATGGGCGTCGGCGTCGTCTTCAGCGCGACGCTCGCGTTCCTCACGGGTCGCCCGGTGCTCGCGCTTAAGGAATACTATCTCGCGATGGCCACTCTTGCCTTCAACGAGATCGTGGTCACCCTCATCATCGGTTTTGAAGGGTTGACCGGCGGCGCATCGGGCCTTCGCGACATACCTCCCTTCACCATCTTCGGTTTTTCGCTCCTCAACCATCTTCACTATTACTACTTCGTCTGGACCGTCGTGGTCCTCGTCATCGCCAGTGCCATAGCCGTGGTCCGGTCCCCCTTCGGCCGGGCCCTCATCGCGATCCATTCCGATGAGCAGGCAGCGCGCTCCTTCGGCGTGGACTGCGCGAAGTACAAGACCCGCGCTTACATGCTCGCCGCGGTCTACGCCTCGATAGCGGGGTCCCTCTTCGCCCACTACATGGGCTTTATCGCCCCCGATGACTTCGGCATACTGGCCTCGATAAACCTGCTTGTCATGCTGTTTCTCGGCGGCATCGGGACGATTTTCGGCCCCGCCCTGGGGGCCCTCTTCCTCAAGCTGCTGCCCGAGATCACGTATCAGTTCCAGGATTACGAGCTCCTCATCAACGGGATCATCCTTATCGTGGTGCTCGTGTTCTTTCCCAGGGGCCTCTTCGGGATATTCACGGCCCTTAGGAACAGGATCGTTCCACGGATGGGTAAATGATGGAAAAGAATGGACATATACTGACTATCAGCGGCGTGACCAAGACCTTTGACGGGGTCAGGGCGCTCGACGACGTGAGCTTCGGCGTCAGACCGGGCGACATCAAGGCGCTCATCGGCCCCAACGGCGCCGGCAAGACGACCCTCCTCAATGCCGTCAGCGGGCTCAACCCCCCGACGAACGGTTCCGTCCTTTTTGAAGGCCGTGATGTCGTCGGATTGAGGACCGACCAGATCGCCTCGCTGGGCATGTCCCGCACGTTCCAGCTCATCCGGCTCTTCACGATCAACAATGCCACCGTTCTCGACAACGTCCTCCTGGGGGCCCACATGCGCTTGAAACCGACGCTCCTCGGGGCGATCTTCCTGAGAGGGAAGATAAAGAAACAGGAGAGGGAGGCCACCCGGAAGGCTATGGACCTCCTGAAACTCGTCGGTCTCGAAAAGGAGGCGCACTCGCTCCCCGGGGAGCTGTCCTTCGGCAGCCAGCGTCTCCTGGAACTCGCCCGGGCACTGATGACCGGCCCGAAGATGCTTCTCCTCGATGAGCCCGCATCGGGACTCAACGACACCGAGGTGGAGGAGTTCACGCGGCTTCTCATGACGATCAAGCAACAGGGCATCACCATCCTTATCGTCGAACACAACATGAAACTGGTCATGAATATCGCCGACGACATCATCGTCCTCGATTTCGGAAAGAAACTGGCGGAAGGGTCGCCTTCGGCCATCTGCGCGAACCCCGACGTCATTTCGGCATACCTGGGCGCGCAGAGCAAAGAGTGCGGGGTGCGAGAATGATCCTCAAGGCCGAGAACCTTTCAGCCGGATATGCCCGCATACAGGTCCTCAAGGCAATAGACCTGGAGGTGAAGAAGGGCGAAATCGTCTGTCTCGTGGGGGCCAACGGGGCCGGTAAATCGACCCTTCTCAAGGCCCTGTCCGGGGTGATACCCCCGACGGCCGGCAGATTTCTCTTCAACGGACAGGACGTGACGGGGCGCAAGCCGAACCAGCTCGTGAGGATCGGGCTCAGCCATGTCCCCGAGGGACGCCAGATCTTCGGCTCCCTTACGGTGAAACAGAACCTTTTCCTCGGTGCCTACGTCAACCCGGCAAAGAAGGAGCGCCTCGACGACCTTCTTGAATCCGTCTTCGCCCTCTTCCCCAAGCTCAAGGAACGCCTCGCCCAGAAGGCGGGAACGATGAGCGGCGGGGAGCAGCAGATGCTTGCCATAGGAAGGGGACTCATGTCCCAGCCGAAGCTCCTCCTGCTCGACGAACCTTCCCTGGGGCTCGCGCCGCTGGTTGTCGAGGCCATACTGGGCACCATCGGAGAGCTTCGCAGCCGGGGCATTTCCATCCTCCTCGTCGAACAGAACGTGAACGCCGCCCTACACATATCGGACCGCGCCTACGTGCTCGAGACCGGCAGGATCGTACTGCAGGGAGAAGCGAGGAGCCTTTTGGAGAACGAGGAAGTAAAGAGATGTTATCTGGGCATGTAAGACACAGCAAATTCCACGGGAGGTAACTAACTCATGCTTATAGGCGATCTACCCATTCAATGCGCGCGCCGGTATCCCGATAAGACCGCTCTGGTCTCCGAAGAAAACAGGCTCACGTACCGGGAATTCAACAGGCGGGTGAACTGCCTTGCCGATTCACTTATGAAACTGGGGCTTGCCGCGGGCGACAAGGTCGCCGTGCTCAGCCGCAACAACATCGAGATGTTCGAGATATGTTTCGCCGCGGCGAAGACGGGCATGGTCTGGGTCCCCGTCAACTTCCGGCTCGTCCCCTCGGAGCTGAAGTTCGTCCTCAACGATGCCGAGATAGGCATCCTCTTCGTGGGCGACACGTTCAAGGACCAGGTCGAGGCCATAAGGAGCGAGATCACCGTGCCCCACATCGTGGACATCGGGGCGCCCTACGAGGAGATGATCCGGTCGGGCTCACCCGAGGAACCGGAAAGCAGCGTCAAACCCGACGATCTCTTCGCCATCTTCTATACGAGCGGCACCACGGGCGGGCCGAAGGGCGTCATGCTCAGCCACGAGAATTTCCTGTCCGCGGTGATAAACCACACCATCGCGTACAAACTCGGGCCGAACGATGTCAGTCTTCACGTCCAACCCTGCTACCACACCATGGAGGCATCCATGGTGCTGTGCCACTTCTACGTGGGCGGAACGAACGTGATGGTGACCAATTTCAACGGCCATGAATTCTGGAAGCTCGTGGAAAAGGAGAAGATCACCAACATCACCCTGGTCTACACGGGTCTCGTGGACATCCTCGACGCCTACAAGGAAGGCGGCTACAAGCTAGGCACCCTGAGAAGCTATTCCGTCGGCGGACAAACAACCCCCGTACCCATCCTGAAGCGGGCAGTGGAAGTGCTCGGCCCCGACATCATATTCGTGGTGTACGGCCTCACCGAGGCATCTCCCCTTGTCGCTTACCTCCCCAAGGAAGACTATTCCCTGGAGGGCGATGGTTTGAAGCGCCTCGGTTCGGTGGGCAAGGAACTCTTCAGCTGCCACGTGAGGATCGTCGACAAGGACGACAACGACGTCAAGCCCGGTGAGGTGGGCGAGATCATCGCCCACGGTCCAAACGTGATGAAGGGCTACTGGAAAAGGCCCGAGGAAACTGAGGAGACCTTGCGGGGCGGCTGGCTTCACACGGGCGACATGGGCATGTTCGACGAAGACGGATACATATATGTCATAGACCGCAAGAAGGACCTCATCATCAGCGGCGGCGAGAACATCTCCCCCCACGAGATCGAGGATGCCCTCCATCTCCATCCCGCGGTGTATGAATGCGCGGCCATCGGGATACCCGACGAACGCTGGGGCGAGCAGGTCAAGGCCGTCGTCGTCCTCGCGAAGAACGCTCAGGTGACAGAAAAGGAGCTCATCGAATTCTGCGCGAAACACCTGGCACGGTACAAGCTGCCGAAGACCGTGGATTTCGTCGACGCCCTTCCAAAGGACCCCGTCGGCAAGATACAGAAGAAGGTCCTTCGGGAACAATACGCGAAATAAAGGAGGCGTCATGGCCATTCCAAGTCTCGATCTCATGGACCAGGAACAGAAGAACACCTTTCTTGAGCTTGTCCTGTGGCACTACAAGGTGATCGACGGGTTCTGGTTCCTTCACGTGTCCGACGCGTTCGGGCAGCCTTCCGCCGAGAACGTCGTCGAAAAGGTCTGGGAGGACGCTTCACGCCTCGCCTCCCGGGAGATAGTGAAGCGTTTCGGCATAAAGGAAAAGGGGCTTGCCGGTTTTGCCCGCGCCATCGCCCTGTTTCCCATGGCGGCGCTCGTCGGTTACGACATAACTCCCGAATACGGAGGCCTCACGATCAGCGTCCCCCACTGCAGCGCCCAGGAGGCCCGCCTGAAACACGGCCTCGGGGAATTCAAGTGCAAAGACATGCACCGCAGGCTCTTCGAGGCCTTCGCGAAAGAGATTGATCCTTCGATAAAGACACAATGCTTCTTCGCGCCCCCCGATGAACACCCTGCAGACATGTTCTGCAAGTGGCGCTTCACCGTTTAAAACCCCTGATCGAGGCCCGGTCCTCTTCCTTTCCCCCCGGAACGGGACCGGGCCCTCGCCATCGGCGCCCGATCTTCTTTTCCCCATCACCCATTACCCATTACCCATGACCCGCCTCATTCTTTTTTTGTATTCCCGGGGATTTTATGGTACGTTCCTGAATCACTGAAGGCGCAACGGAAGGCTCGTCCCCTCCAGCAGCTCATTGAGGATACCCCGTGCAGAACAAGCTCTGGTCGAAACAGTTCACAGCCGTGATATCGGCGACATTGCTCCTGGCGTGGGCGTTCTACGCGCTCATGCCCACACTGCCCATCTACCTGATGAAACACCTGAAGATGAGCCAGGGAAATATCGGGATGATAATGGCCGCCTTTTCGATCACCGCCATCCTTGCCCGTCCCCTTGCAGGATTCATTCTCGACAATCATCCCCGATTTCGTATCCTCATCATCTCCCTCATCGTCTCGACGGCCGCGTACGGCTTCTATCCTCTGGTAACGGGGGTGACGGCCATGCTCATCCTCCGTCTTATCCACGGCGCCATATGGGGAACGTGTTCCTCGGCGAACGCCACTGTCGTCGCCGATATCGTGCCCCCCATTCGTCTCGGTGAAGGTATAGGCATCTTTGCCCTGTGCATTCCCGTGGGCATGACAATCGGCCCCATGTTCGGCAACGAAATGCTCACGAACTACGGCCCCGGGGCCATGTTCCTTTCGCTGTTGTGTGTTTCCCTCCTCGCCGTCGCCATTGCCCTCTTCGCGAGGACGCCCCCGAAGGCGATCACCAGGACGAGATTCTCCATACGGAACCTCTTCCACAGGAAGGCCCTTCCTCTTTCCCTGACCATGTTCTTCATCATGATCTCGTACGGAGCGATAATCGTCTTCGTCGGCATCTACGCGGGGCAGAGGGGTTTTACGAATGTCACCGCGTTCTTCCTGTGCTTCTCCGCATCCATCTTCTTCTCCAGGCTCTTCCTGGGCAGGCTGTTCGACAGGGGATATTTTCATCATCTCGTCGTCGCCGGCCTCACATTGACCGCGGCCGGATTGCCGTGGCTCGGGTTGGCGGCAGGCCCACTCCAGTTCTTGGCGGCAGGCGTGGTGAGCGGCTTCGGTTTCGGGATACTGATGCCTACGTGTCAGGCGGCGGTCAACGATCTTGTGGACTTCGATGAAAGAGGCGCGGCAAATTCCACGTACCTCGTCTCCTACGATCTCGGAGCTGGGGTCGGTGTTCTTCTTATCGGTTTTCTTGCGGAGAATGTACCCCTTGGCAGGATCTACGCATGCTGTTTCTTCCCAATCCTCCTGTCAGCGGGTATTTTCACGTTTGCCGCCCTTCCCCATTATATCCGCCACAAACCCCGCGGCGGCAGATGAAGCGTCCGTGGTGGATCAGCACCTTCCTCCGTGCCTCCCGATCTTCTCCACAAGCTTCCAGAAGCGTTCAAGGTTGGTGTAAAGGTTCCGATCTTGCCGGGCAGCCCGGGGCCTCAGCCGGAATGACGGCAACCAAGAACGTTCCAACGTTCCAAGGGCTTTAACGGTTCAAGCGGTTCAAGCGGTTCAAGCGGTCTTTTTCCCCCAACACCGTCCGTATCTTTTCCGGTGTCGCCGGCAGGTCGTAGATCCTCACGCCGCAGGCGTCGCAGATGGCATTGATGACGGCGGGCGCCGTGCACACCATGGTCATTTCGCCGATTCCCACCGCCCCCAGAGTGCCCTTTGCCCGGGGGGTCTCGTTGATTATCACGTCCATGTCGAAGGAGGTCTTCATCGTGGGGAACTTGAAGGTGAACCAGTCCTTCGTTTCGCCATGGATGTATTGCTCCCTCAGGGCAAAGCCGACACCCTGATCCATGCCCCCGTGGAGCTGGCCCTCGAGATTCATGGGATTGATGACCGTGCCGGGGTCGACGGCGGTCGTCATCCTGATGACGCGGACCTCGCCGGTTGAGGTATCGACCTCGACCTCGGCCATCTGGATGGCGTGCACACGGGACTCAAAGGACAGCCCCTGACCCGTCTCGGGGTCCATGCTGGCGTCCTTGCCGGCAGCCATCTTGGAACCCAGGTAACGGGTGGGCTTGCCCGCCTTCTTCAGGCCCTCATAGGTATCGCTACCCGCCTCCTCCATGGTCTTCTTCAGCTGCTCGATGGCAAGCACCAGCGAGCCGCCGGCCATGTAGGTCATCCTGCTCGCCGCCGCGGGGCCCATCCCCGTGGTCCGGTCGGTGTCGCGGGTGACGAGGCGGATCTTGTCCATGGGTATGTCCGTGAGATGCGAGGCTATCTGGGTGAGCATGGAATCGTTGCCTTCACCCGGGTCCGCGACTGCCGCGAAGACGGTGAGGCCATCATCGGGGTCAAGCTCCACGAGCACCCTACCCGTGTCCGCGGGGGTCCCGATGCCGAAGGCGTGGCTGGCTATGCCCACCCCGCGCTTTACGGGACTCGGACTCGGGGCGGCCGCCTCCCTCTTTGCCCTCTCGTATGCCGGCCTGATGGCATCACAAAGCTCCGGGAAGGGCCACTCGTCGTACACCATTCCCGTGGAGACACTCTGCCCGGGCAGAAGGGAGTTCTTCCGCCGGAACTCGAGGGGGTCCATGCCTATCTTCGCGGCGAGCATGTCCACGGCGCACTCCAGGGCAAAAGTGGCCTGGGGAGGTCCCGCTCCGCGCGCCGCCCCGCCGGCGGGGTTGTTGGTATACACCAGCCGCGCCACGGCCCTGACGTTGGGGACGTTGTACGAGCCTGAGAGCATCCACAGCGCCCGTTTCACGACGGCAATCCCGATTATCTGGTACGCCCCGTTGTCGACGGTGAGATCCATCGTGAGGGCCGTCAGCTTTCCGTCTTCCCCGCAGCCAAGCTTCACCTTCATCGCGAAGGCGTGGCGCTTGCTGCTCATGAGCATCGATTCCGCGAGGCTGGGAATGTAGCGCACGGGACGCCTGAAGTGAAGGGCGGCGGCACCCGCGATGGCCTCCGAGGTCATCGCGATCTTCTGCCCGAAGTTTCCCCCCGACAAGGCCTCCTCGTAGCGCACGTTCTCGTGCCCGAGGCTCTCCTGCAGGTCCGCCATGTGGAGGTGGATGTTTATGCTCCTCCCTATGACCACGAGCCGGGCATCCTCGCCCTCGCCTTCCATGTAGGCCACCGTCGCCTCGGGCTCGAGGGGGGCCTGGTGATTGATCTGCGTCGAGAAGTCCGCCTCCACCACGGCGGCGGCTTCCTTAAGCGCCTTTTCGGCATCGCCCTTTATCTGGGGCTGCGTGAAACAGAGGTTCGGCGACTCGGCGTGGATCCTGGCGGTGCTCTCTTTCATCGCCTCCACCGGCGACGTGATGACCGGCAGGGAATCATACTCGACCTTCACGGCCGCCGCGGCGGCGAGCGCCTCCTTCTTCGAACGAGCCGCCACGATCGCCACGGCGTCCCCCAGACAGTAGACCCTGTCTTCCGCCAGGATGGGCTGGTCGGCGGAGATGATCTTGATCCTGTTTGTCCCCTTGATATCCGCGGCGGTCATGACCCCGACCACCCCCGGCATCTTCGCGGCCTGTGACGTATCCACCGACAGGACCCTGGCGTGGCGCTCCGTGCTCCTCGCCACCGCCAGCTCAAGGGGATTCTCGAGCTTTATGTCCGCCGAGAACTCCGCCAGCCCGCAAGCCTTCAGCATGGCGGAAGGACGGGGGTGGGAGATCCCTATCATGGGCCCCTTCGGGTCGGGCCTCACCTCATCGGGCGTCGTCTCGCCCCGGATGAACCTGCCGGCGAGTTTGACCGCCTCGATGATCTTCACGTACCCCGTGCAGCGGCAAAGATTGCGCTGAAGGGCCTTTTTGATCTCCTCGTCCCCAGGGTCGGGGTTCCCGCTGAGCAGGGCCTTGGTCGCCATGATCATGCCGGGCGTGCAAAAACCGCACTGTATTGCCCCGGAAAGGACATAGGCCTCCTGTATGAGGTGGGGATTGTCGGGCGTGCCGAGACCCTCCACGGTCATTACCTCTGCACCGTCGAGGTCCACCGCCTTCGTGAGGCATGACGGGACCGCCTTCCCGTTGACGATGACCGTGCAGGCACCGCACTGCCCCTTGCGGTCGCAGGACTGTTTCGCTCCCGTCAACCCCAGGTCTTCCCTCAATATATCCAGAAGAACGCGATCGGGCTCCACCACAAAGTTCCGCCAGACCCCATTTATCCTCAGCCGCACCCTGTTCATAAATCCTTCCCTTCCTCGCTTCCCTGGTTCATCCTTGTTGTTTCCATGCTCAGCCGCACCGGTTGTTGTCTTTAACGTGAAACTTGAAACCTGAAACGGTCTCTACGGTTTCCTCGTCGCCGGAACCCCCCGATCTCGCCATGATCCTTCCCTTTCCCTTAAGACCCTCAGAGACGGGACCTTCTATGTCCGTCGACGTCTCCGTTATTCAGAACTCTATTATACTCCACGATCCGCGGCTTGTTAACAAGTCATTGAGAGCTTTTGGTTCTTCAGATTTTCCACCCGATGACGATAAGAAGACTAGCGGAAACACAGGCCGACTTGTAAGAAAGGAGAAGGAGACCCCAGAATGAAGCTCAAAGACATCAGAATCTCCAAACGGCTCGGTATCGGAATGGGATGCATGGTTCTCGGTATGGTCGTGCTCATCACCGCAGGAATTGTCAGTACCCGAATGGTGAACAACAGTCTCGAGAACATAGTGAAGATCGACAACAAGAAGATCCAGTACGCGCACTCGGTCAGGGATTCCGTGAGAACCCTCCTCGAGGCGCTCACCCTTGTGATAACCTCAAAGGACGAAGAAGCGCGATCGCGTGGTCTGCAGGATATCTCGGCCTCACGTGGACGGTACAAGTCATCGATGGATGCGCTCGAAAAGCTGGAAAACACCGCCGAGGGAAAGGACCTCATCGCAAAGGTCAAAGAACAGCTTCGTGCCGGCGGAGAGATGAACAACAAGGCCCTGGAGCTCAGCAAGGCGGGCAAGCAGGGCGAGGCGCTCGATGCCTTTACGGTGGTCCTCACCGACACGAGCAAGAAATTCTCGAAAGCCTGCGAAGCACTCATCGTCTACCAGGAGAAGAATATAGAATCCCGCCATGCCGAAGCGCAGGCCTCGTACGGGCGCACCGTCATCTTTCTCCTTGGAATGGGAATCGTCATTGTCCTCTTCGCCGTATTCATGACCTATCTCCTGACAAGAAGCATCACCGTCCCCATACAGCACAGCATACAGGTCGCAGACAAACTGGCTAATGGGGACCTTTCCTTTGAGGTGACACCCGACCGTAAGGACGAGTTCGGTGATGAGGCAAAGGCCTTCAAGACCATGATCGATAAATGGCAGAGGCTCATCTCGGGCGTCAAGAGTTCCGCCGCCAGTGTCGCCTCCGCGAGTCACCAGTTGAGCGCCAGTGCCGAACAGCTTGCCAGGGGCGCGACCGCACAGGTCGAGCGGACCATCCAGGTATCGACAGCATCGGAGGAGATGTCCCAGGCCTCCCTCGACATAGCCAGAAGCACATCCGACATATCCAATTCCGCCAGCGAAATGCTTTCCACCGCGGAAAATGGAAGCTCCATCGTGAACAGGTCCGTGCATGAGGTCGGAGAGATAGCGCAAACGGTCCGCAAATCCTCTGAACTGGTGAAAGACCTGGGCCACCAATCGGAAGAGATAGGAAAGATCATAAATGTCATCAACGATATAGCAGACCAGACCAACCTTCTTGCCCTGAACGCCGCCATAGAGGCCGCGCGCGCCGGCGAGGCCGGCCGGGGCTTTGCCGTGGTGGCCGACGAGGTGAAGAAGCTTGCAGAGAGAACGAGCAAGTCCACCCAGGAAATAGCCTCCATGGTAACGTCCATCAAGGAAGGGGTTGACAAGGCGGTCGATTCCATGGATGACGTTACGGAAAAGGTTAACACGGGGGTCGAGCTCTCCAACGAAGCCGGCAGTGCTCTTGGCGAAATAGTGAAAAGCGCGTCCAACCTTCAGTCGATGCTCCACCAGATCGCGACCGCCATCGAGGAGATGAACTCGACAACCGCCGAGATCGCCAAGGACATCGAGCAGGTGGCGGCCGTGACGAAGGAATCTTCCGGTACTGCCGAACAGGTCACGCAGGCCGCCCTGGGACTTTCCACGCTGTCCGTATCGCTGGAGGATTCGGTTTCAGAGTTCAGGGTTTGACACGGGATGATCCATGAGGCGTTCGCGGAGGCGTAGAGGTATCCTTCGCCTTGATCCGTCCGTCTTCATCATGCGTCGCGCGTCACGCGTCGTGCTGCCCGCCAGGCGGTTGCGGTCGTCTTTTCAAAGATAGTGAAATGGAACTCAGGAGAAGTCGCAAATCGCCAAAAACAGACCGTGGAAGGGGCCGGGCTGTCAACATGATTGTTGAGCCGGATAGGGGGTTTTTGTTGGTTTTTAAACGTGTGACGTGGGACCTGTGACTTGTGACGGTTTCTTCGCCTGTGACCTGAGACTTGCGACTTGTGACGGTCTTTGACCTGTGACTTGAGGCCTGTGACGTGCGACGGTCTTCTTTTCGCTTGAGCCGCTTCTAAAAAGGCTCTTGCCTTAATGAAATACTAAAAGTTATACTCAAATCTATCAGCAGCGACCGGCAAGCCACTGCCGTCCGGTGGCAGGCCTTAATAAATTCGACGAGAAGGCGATATACCGGGAGATGGTCCAGATCGTGCCTGGCTTAAGCTCAAGGACTGACGCAGAGGTCTCGATGAACGTTTCCGGATTCGTCGACATCCGCAATATCGGGCATGTACCGATCCACAAAAAACGGGGTGTTTTCATGATGTCTACAGGATCCCTCACTTTTTGCCGTTCAAGCCGGACGTTTAAAGCGATGTGCCTCCTGGCCATGGCACTTTTCCTTTTGCCTTTGACCGGGGGCTGCTCAAAGAAGCAAAAACCGCAGGAGCGGCAGGCGGAGGTCACCGTGGTAAAGGTCGCGCCGGCCGATACACCCATTACCTTCGAGTTCGTCGCGCAGACACAGAGCTCCCATGAGGTCGAGATACGCGCCAGGGTGAACGGCTTCCTCGAGAAGAGGATGTACACCGAAGGCTCGATCGTGAAGAAGGGCACCGTTCTTTTCGTGATGGACAAGAAACCTTTTCAGACGCAGGTGAACGCGGCCGCGGCGGCCCTTGCCAGGCAGAAGGCATCGCTGGAGGTCGCCCGCATGAACCTCGAGCGCGTCAGACCCCTGGCAGAGCAGAATGCCCTGTCACAAAAGGACCTCGACGACGCGAAGGGCAGCTTCGAGTCCACCTCGGCCGCCGTGGAGCAGGCAAAGGCGCAGCTCGAAATGGAACAGCTGAACCTCTCCTATTGCACGATAACGGCTCCCGTGACGGGCATAACGGCAGCAGCCATGATCCAGGACGGGGCCTACGTGAGCCAGCAGAACAGCCAGCTCACGACCGTATCCGTGCTCTCCCCCATGTGGGTGAACTTCAGCGTTTCGGAGAACGACATGAAGCGTTTCCTCGACCGGGTGGCGAGCGGGCAGGTCATTCCGCCGAAGGACGATAATTACGACGTCGAGATAGTCCTCGTGGACGGCTCCGTCTTCTCCGAAACAGGCCGCATCACCTTCGCCGCCCCGTCCTTCAACGCGAAGACGGGAACCTTTCTCATCCGTTCCAGCTTCAAGAACGCCAGGCAGACCCTCCGCCCCAACCAGTACGTGCGGGCTCGAATGAAAGGCGCGATCCGCCACAACGCTATCCTCGTTCCGCAGCGTGCCGTGCAGCAGGGTGCGAAGGGCCATTTCGTGTGGGTCGTGAACAAGGAAGGAAAGGCCGAATTCAGGCCCGTCACCGGAGGAGACTGGTACGGCGATGACGTCTTCATCGATGCCGGGCTTCGCGGCGGCGACCAGGTCGTCGTCGACGGCATTCTTTCCGTTCATCAGGGTGAGCCTGTGAAGATCAAGCCTGCCGCGGCACCGGCGCCGAAAGCCGGCTCCCCGGCCGTCAAGGTCGAGCCTGCACCTGCCAGGCCCGCCGCGGCACCCGCCAAGCCAGCACAACCGGCGGCTGCGCCTTCGAAACCGGCTGCAGCTCCCGCGGCCGCCAAGCCAGCCGCACCGGCGCCCCCGGTGAAGCCCTCTGGACCTGGCGGAGCCGGGAGCGCGAAGCAGGGGAGGTAGGGCATGTTCTCAAGGTTCTTCATCGAACGGCCCATCTTCGCAACTGTCGTGGCCACCATTCTGGTCATCGCCGGTCTCGTGGCGATAAAGGCCCTCCCCGTGTCCATGTACCCTGATATCACACCGGTGCAGGTCCAGGTCACTACCACCTATCCCGGGGCCGATTCCAAGACCGTCAGCGATTCCGTGGCCGCGCCCATCGAAGCCCAGATCAATGGCGTCGACAACATGATCTACATGACGTCGACGTGCTCCAACACGGGCCAGATGAACCTCACCGTGTACTTCACCCTGGACACGGACCCCGATATCGCGCAGGTCCAGGTGCAGAACCGCGTCAACCTTGCCACACCCCAGCTACCTTCCGCGGTCACTCAGTATGGCGTCTCGGTGGAGAAGAAGGCATCCAACATACTGATGATACTCTCCGTCTTTAACAAGGACGGACGCTACACGCCTGACTACGTCACCAACTACGCGAACGTCTATGTTCTGGACGCGATCAAGCGGGTGAAGGGCGCGGGCGAGGCACAGATCTTCGGCGTGCCCGACCAGGCCATGCGCATCTGGATGAACCCCGACAGGATGGCCTCCCTGGGGGTCACCACCAGCGACATCCAGAACGCCGTCGCCAAGCAGAACGCACTCTGGGGTGCCGGGCAGGTCGGCCAACAGCCAAGCGATGACAAGGTACAATTGACCCTGCCCGTCGTGACGCAGTCGCCCTTCACGAACCCCAGGCAATATGAAGACATCATATTGAAGACAAGCCGGGACGGCAGCGCCATTGTCAAGGTCGGGGACGTCGCCCGCGCGGAGGTCGGTCGGAAACAGTATATCGACGACAACAAGGTGAACGGGTTCCCCGCCACCCCCATTGCCGTCTACCAGCAGCCAGGCGTCAACGGGCTCGACGTCTCCGCTGCCGTGCGGAAGACCATGGAGGACTTGCAGAAGTCCATGCCCGACGGCATCGAGTACAAGATCTCCCTGGACACCACCGACTTCGTCCGCATCTCCATAGAGGAGGTCGTCCACACCCTTTTCGAGGCGATCCTGCTCGTCGTTCTCATCGTCTATCTCTTCCTGCAGAGCTTCCGGTCCACCATCATCTGTACAGTCGCCATCTTCGTTTCGCTGATAGGCACATTCTGCGGCATGCTTGCCCTCGGGTTCTCCATCAACATGCTCACGCTCTTCGGGGTGGTTCTCGCCATCGGCATGGTCGTTGACGACGCCATCGTCGTCGTGGAGAACGTGGAACGAAACATGGTCAAAAAACATATGCCTCCCAAGGACGCAACGATAAAAGCCATGGAGGAGATCGGCACGTCCCTCATCGCCGTCGTCCTTGTCATGGCCTCCGTCTTCATTCCCGCCGCGTTCCTGCCGGGCACAACGGGACAGCTGTACAAGCAGTTCGCCATCACCATCGTCATATCCGTGGCACTCTCCGGATTCATCGCGCTCACCCTGACACCGGCAATGTGTGCCCTGCTGCTCAAGCACTCGACGCCTTCACAAAAGGGTATATTCAAGTACTTCAACCGTTTCTTCAACTGGTTCAATCACGGCTTCGACCGCTTCACCGTGGGTTTCGGCGAGGCCGTCGTGATGATGATCAAGCGCATGACGATCGCCTTCGGGATCCTTGCCGTCCTCGTCGGCTTCCTGTTGTACCTCTTTCACGCGATCCCGACGAGCTTCGTCCCCAACGAGGATCAGGGCTATCTCATGGCCGCCCTTATTATGCCCGATGCGGCGAGCCTCAAGCGCACCTCCCGAACCGCCGACGAGATAGACAAGATATTCGCCAGGCAGGCTGCGGTGGCCGACAGGACCGTCGTCAACGGTTACAGCCTCCTTGACAGTCAGTATAAACCGAACGCGGCCACCTTCTTCGTCACCCTCAAGGACTTCAAAGACCGCTATTCGTCGATCAGCCGCGCCAAGAAGGAGAACGCCAAGGCGGTGGCCGGCGCCGTGTACGCGGAGGCGGGCAGCATCAACGAAGGCATATTCATCCCCATAGCTCCCCCGGCGATCCCGGGCATCGGCACGACAGGGGGTTTCGAGTTCTGGATCCAGGACAAGGGGTCCGGAGACCCGGCGCGGCTCAACGAACTCACCCGGCAGTTCATCGAAAAGGCCCGCCAGCGGCCCGAACTTGCCAGCCTCAATTCCACGTTCAGGGCCACGTCACAGCAGCTCAGGGCCGACGTCGACCGTTCCAAGGCCATGCTTCTCGATGTCCCCGTGTCGGACGTGTACAGCGCCCTGCAGGCACAGTTCGGCTCCATCGTGGTGAGCCAGTTCAACCAGTACAGCCGTGTCTGGAACGTCACGCTCCAGTCCGACGCGGCCTACAGGAGGGGCCCTCAGGACATTACCAAGCTCTACACGAGATCGAACAACGAGGAGATGGTACCGCTCTCCGCGGTGGTGACGACCCAGTAC
>LVAA01000110.1 GCA_001603955.1 Syntrophobacterales bacterium Delta_02
CTGTAGTACAATAGGTTTTCGGAACGAAGGGGCCGAGTCAGCTTTTTTCAGGCATCATGCCACTATAAAGTTTATCTGCCGCAAAGTTTATTTGGCGCAAAGTTTATCTACTCTGAACCGGAGCATCTTTGAAATATGAAGAATTTTAAAGATGCTCCGTCAGCCAAAAATGCGGTTTGCGGCTGAATCCACGGCACGTTGCAGTATCAGCCTGTCTATCTGTTTTCAACGTTACATTGTTCTGGCTCTTTGCCGCGAACGCCTGCGCGCCCAGCAGTGCCGGAACGGTTTTGCGTGGGCATTCGGCTATTCTTTGCAGAGGCCGTAAAGCTGTTCAAGCAGCGGGTCTGGCAAAGCAAGCGTTTCTTTGGCCCGTGCAGATGCTTCCAGCGACAGCCGCCTGTCGCCGGGCAGGCGCACGCCTTCCTGTTCTGTGATGACACGCAGCAGGGCGTCAATGCGGTCAGTAAAGCCGTCTCCCGCCGTGGGCACAGGGTCCATGACCAAAAAGCTTTGCCCGATGCGCGGCGAAGGGCCTTCGGCCGCAAACAGTGAGCTTGCCTCCACCGCCATGGCCGCGCCCGGCAATACAGCGGCCATGATTTCCACCATCAGCGCCAGCGCGTAGCCCTTGGGGCCGCCAAAGGGCAGCAGCGAGCCAGCAAAAGCCTTGGCCGCATCGCGTGTGGGCTTGCCCTCCGCATCAACAGCCACGCCTTCAGGCAGGAGTTCTCCTTTTTCGGCCGCCTGCAAAACCTTGCCGCGCGCCATGACACCCATGGACATGTCAATGACCAGAGGCGGCGCGTTTCTTCTGGGACATCCCATGGCCATGGGATTGGTGCCAAAAACGGCCTTGCTGCCCCCATAAGGCGCGAGCGCGGCGGGGCTGTTGGCAAATGCCATGGCCAGAAGGCCCTGTTCCGCAAAATCAGCGACAGGAAGGCCCAGTACGCCCGCGTGGTGTGAATTCTTTATTGCCAGCAGGGCAATGCCGTTTTCTCTGGCCGCCTGGGCCGCCACGGGCAGGCTGTCGGCCATGGCCCGAAAGGCAAAGCCGCACCGGGCGTCCGTGAGAATGGCGCCCGGTCTTGGACGCGATATCTGCGGTTTTGCAAAACCGTCTATCTTGCCCGTGGCTGCCTGGCCAGCATAATAGGGAATCCGTGAAAAGCCGTGTGAGGGAATCCCCTGCATCTCCGCCCGGAGCAGAGCGTCAATGGTCACCGCGGCGTTTTCAGGGCTGACCTTGTGCCTCATGAGGGCACGCTGACCGAGGTCGCGTGCTTCATCCAGTGAAATGGAGCCCATATTTCCACCTGTAAAAGTTGGGTCGTTGTCGCCATGCCGGGTAAGGCATCACAGCCTCATGTGCATCAGAACAAATCATCTTTGATAAGCTTTCCAAGGGCGCGGCACGTTCGCATTGTCTCTTGTCAGCGCTGATACGCTGCGCATGCGCCTTCATGGCGGACGCCCGCTCGTGGGGCTGTCAGAACAGTTTCAGCAGGAAACGTTTTTCAGGCCACGCAGGCAGATATCAGTTTATGCAACGAACAGGAAGCTCGCACGGCCCGGCCGCGCGCCGGGCGTTTAGAAAGAAATAGACTGAAACGTGAAAGACCGCGCCATGCGGCGCGGTCTTCAGTCATACTGGCCTGCAAGTGGCCGGGATGGAGCAGATAAGCTTCGCGGTAGGTGATGCCTGGAAGCCGCTTTGTCTGAAACCCCCGCGTAAAATCAGAAACTCCTTAACGCTCTACGCAGATATAACAAGAGTTTTGGTGGGTGGGGGCGTGGGGGAGGGAC
>LVAA01000282.1 GCA_001603955.1 Syntrophobacterales bacterium Delta_02
GTCGTAGGGCTTCACTGACGGCGCGGGGACACCGTAGTAACACTGCACCGAAAAGACCGGCCGAAGCCGAACCGGGCCAATGCGTCGGCGCAACTGGTTTCGCGTAATATAGGTTTCAGAGACGAGAGAGCGGAGTTGCTTTTCCACGTTCTCCATAACCTGCGTAATGAGGAAAATATTGTCATGAAGGTGGCGATGCTGGGAAGCGTAATAAAGCACTGAACGCGCGCAGTTTGCCCACTCGCGGGAATTGAAAAAGTTGTGCGCCTCGTCGATGTAAAAATGAACCGGCCGCTGGTATTCAACCGACTGCGACATCAGGCCGAAAGATTTCTCTTTCATCCACGCGGTAAACTCCGCACGCGTCCCACGCTTGGCCCCGTCATCCTTGGCCTCATGGTCCGGCGACCATGGGAGAGTCAGCCCCCCGGAGCGGTGCCGATAAAATTCGTACACCTCAGAGTCGGGAATAACTTTCAACCGAGATTCGAGGTCGAAAGGCACATCGTCGGGCAACCGAGCCGAAACGTATTCGTGAACCTTCGACAAGACCAAGGGTATATTAGTAACGACGTAGCACTCACGATTGACGAGATCATCAAGGAGCTTTCGAACAGCGTAGAGCGATTTACCGTCACCCGGCTTGCCTGTAATGAAAAAGATCATTAGTCGCAGCGATCGAAGGTTCGCTTCACAAAGCGGTATTTCCAGAGCGAAAAGCCCAGCCCGAGGCCGAGCATAAGGCCCGAATAAAACGATTCTTGAGAAAGCACGTCCTCGAGGACGAGGCGGATTGAAGAGATGTCTGTTTCCATGGTTAAGCCTTCATGAATTTGATAACTGATGCCGTGGCCAAATACATAGGGCCAACGGCGAAGTGAAACGCCGCACGCAATGCCGTATATTGAAGCACCGCCAGCACAGGGAAATATTTGTCGAGCAAACCAATACCGCCCCCAAGAGCGCCAAGCGAACCCGAGAAAATGCCGGTAAGGCCGACGCCGCCCGAATCCGTGACCCACGTATTGACGAGCGCCACCGCCGCAGCGAACGCCGCACAAATAGCGGCAACGATAAGAGCCGCCGAGCCCCACGTTTTGGCCTGTGCCACGCCCGGACCGACATTTTCAAGACCGACGTTTGAGTCGGCTTGGGGCGCGAGCGTGAGACCCACAAGATACGTTTGCAGCTCATGCCCGCACCAAATCAAAAACACGACCGCAAGAGCCCAGACAAGCACAGGACGCCCGGCCAAGAGAATAAGCCGCGCAGGGTCAGCAGCACCCCAATTATCGAGGTTAAAAGCAATATCCCGGCCGCCAACAGTAACCGTTCCGAGTAGACCAGCAGGAGCAGACGGGACAGCCTCCGGCACCTTACCGAAACCGGAAGATAATCCGTCATACTGAGGCACGGAATACCCGCTGCCGCCCGTACCTTCACCGATGCCGGCAGCTTGCCCGAGATACGTCCCGGCCGGATCGGCCCCAGCGCCCCAACCGGCGTTTCCAGTGCCAGAGCCGAAAAGCATCTTGTTAAAAGTATCCGCCCGCCGTTGGTCCGCCGCTTCCTTCTGCTCCCACAACACCGTTTCGCGTTCGTGAATGTCAACCA
>LVAA01000013.1 GCA_001603955.1 Syntrophobacterales bacterium Delta_02
AAAAAAGTGTTGACAAAAAAATGGGCTTCTGCTACGTTGTCAACATGATAGCGGCTTGAAAGAGGTGTGCCGCGTCCCAAGCTTCATCCGACATACAGAGGAAACTGCAGCCCGGGAACCCGGGAGCATGAAGTGCATACAGGGTGATTATGGTAAATCCATTTGAAACGTTCGGCACCTTATTCCTTGTCTTGCCCATCGTGGTCTACCTGTTCAGCTGTTACGTCCTTTACAGGATAGGCAGCAAGTTTGGGATCGGTTCCTTCTGGCACTATCTCATTCCTTTTTACAATATAGTCCTCATGTGCAGGTGCGGGGATGTGTCGGCCTGGAACGTCCTCGGGCTCATGGTATTTCCCATAAACATATACTCGACGATAAATATATGGGGCAGCATCGCCGAAAGGCTGGGTAAGAGCTACTGGCTGTATGGGATCACCACCCTCCTCATCGGGATACCCGTATTGATCCTTGCGTTTGACTCTTCGAGGCCGGCGGGAGGAGAGATCTTCGTCCGCGAGCCTCTCCCGACAGAACCGCCGTCGCCGGAAACCTCGATGCAGTACAGCGAGCAGGAGGTTGCCGAAGCAATACGCGCCGCCTCCCCTCCCTCGCCGGCGATCGAGGAGGAAAAGGCTGGACTCCTCGAAGAGGAACCTGTTCCCTTGCCTGCCGACCTGCAGCAAAAGAAGTACAAGACGAGGAGGAGCTTCTTCGAATCCCTGAAGGAATCGGGAATGTTCAGCAGTTTCGTCATCAAGCAGGTAGACGAACTGGTCGGCATCGACATTGGGACGACGTCCATCAAGATATGTAACCTGAAAAACTCAAGGGGTATCTTCTCGATCCAGAATATTGTGAAAAAGACGTATGAACAGGAGCTTATCAGCGACGGACACATCGTCGACATAGATTTTCTCGCTCAGGAACTGCAAGACATATTCAAGGAGAACAGCATCAAGTCGAAGAACGTGGCCTGCGCCCTGTCGAGTTATTCGGTGATATCGAAGAAGATAACCGTCCCCTTCATGGACGATGAAGCGCTGGAGAACATGATCGGCGTTGAGGTGGAGAACGCGATCCCTTTTCCCATGAAGGACATCTACTACAGTTATTACGTTATCGGCGTCGATCCAGAAAAGCAGAACATGATGAACGTGAAGATAGTGGCGGTCAAGAGGGAGATAGTGGATGCCTACATTGCCACCTTTAATATGGCCGGCTTGAATTTGCAGATACTGGACGTCGACATGTTCGGCATATCGAACGTGGTGGAGCAGGTATACGCACCAAAGGAATACTCCGTCCTCATCGTTGACATAGGAGCATCGGTCACCAACATCGCCATTCTCAACGGTGAGAACATTGAGTTCACGCGTGAGATCCTGATGGGCGGGAAGTACCTCACCACCCAGATACAGAAGTCGATCAAGGTGAAGTACAAGGAAGCGGAAGAGAAGAAGATCGCCGGTGACGCAGACGTTACCTATCTCTTCGAAGACTTCATCTTCAATATATCGTCGGAGATCAACAAGACCGTCAGGTTCTACCTTGCCACGAAACCAAAAGAGAACATAGGAAAGATCTTCGTAACGGGCGGCTCCTCTCTCCTGCCGGGGATCAAGGAAAAGATCGTCGATGAAACAGGCATCCCCGTGGAGGTCGTCGATCCATTTCTCCTCGTCCAAGCGGGGGCTCAGGCAGGTTTGTATGGTGAGCTGAAAGAGGTGATGGCGGTGCCTGTATACCTGTCAGCGCGCATAACGGATCTTATGGGATGATATGATAAAGGTCAATCTCTTACCTTACAAGAAGACGAGAACGAGCACCCTCAAGATCAATATCGTCACTTTCGTGCTGATGCTGATCATCGGGAACATATTCTTCTGGGCCTTCTATATCTACAACGAGCGTGAGATAGCGGATTACGAGGGCAACATCAGGGCAACACGCCAGGAACTGGCGAAATTGCAGCCCTATTACCAGGAATACCAGAGGATACAGGCCGCCAAGAAGGAGATAGAGCGGCGGATAAGGGTGGTCAACCAGCTGAAAGCGGGCAGGGCGCTTGCGGCACGGTCGTTCTTTGACCTTTCGACAACGATAAAGGACGGGGTGTGGCTCAAGTCGTTCAAGAGGAAGGAAAATAAGTTCGAGATAGAGGGACGGTCTCTCGTCAACGAATCCATATCGGATTTCATGGAGACGCTGTCGAACCTGCCCTACATGAAGAATGTTGAATTGAAGAGCATACAGGACGTGACGGAAGAGGGTCTCGTGGTCAAGAAGTTCATCGTTCAGGGGAATATGTCCTTATGAGAGTTGGGTTCGAGCCGAAAAGCCTGGGAAGGAAGATAGAGAAGATACCCCAGAAGTATATTCTCATCGTTATGATCGTCCTGGTCGTTGTCGTCCTGGTGGGTCTTTATTACTTTCTCATGATGCCGCAGCTCGAGAGAAAGGCCAGGGTGGCGAGGGAATACGCCCAGGTGCAGACGGAGCTGAGCCGGCTCAAGGGCATTCAGAAAAACATCGCGAAACATCGTCAGGAATATGCTCAAATGCAGGAACTCCTCCAGGAGGTCATGAGGCAGCTTCCGGAATCGAAGGACATCCCCAACCTTTTGAGGAGCGTGACCTCCGTGACCGAGGAGACGCGCCTGAAGGTCAAACAGTTTGAGCCGAAACAGATCAAGCACACGGATTTCTACTCGGAACTGCCTTTCGAGATGAAGTTCCAGGGAAGGTTCAGGAACCTTGCAGCCTTTCTGGATGGCGTGAGAAAACTGGAGCGCATCATCAGTGTCACCGACTTCACGGTGGAGGCCAAGGGCACCGCGAGGAATGTTGTGGTGGAGGGATCGTGCAGCGCCAACGCGTACGTATATCTGAAACAGCCGGTGAAGAAGGCGCCGGCAAAGGGAGCGAAAAAGGCAAATGTCCCGCCTGCTAAAAAGTAGTCTTGTGATCGGTGCCTGCTTTTTCCTGGGCATATCCTGTGCTTACGCGCAGAATCCCAAGGTTCGGCCTGCCGGGAAGAAAGAGGCGGCGAAGGAGGATACCGCTAAGAAGTTCGACGTTGAGGACTTCACCTATTCGGCGGAGGGGCGGGATCCCTTTGAGCCTGTCCTGCTTCTGAAGGCCAAGACCTCGCGGGGTGTGAGCGTCGGGTCGTCAAGGGACAAGAAGGAAGCCGAGAGAATTGGCTACGAACTGGAGGAACTCCGGTTCGTGGGCGTGATAAAGAGCGGTACGGGCATGATCGCCATGATGGAAGATATGCAGGGGAAGGGAATCTTCTTCAGAAAAGGGGACCACTTGAACAAGAACATGTGGGTGATGGACGTTTCAGCCAGCAGTATGGTGGTTGGCTACAAGACAAAAGGGGAGACGAAGAAGATCGTTGTTGACATCCCCTCGAAAAACTGAAGGGTGACTTATGAGTAGAAGAATGGTGGTGGTATTTTTTCTGTTACTTTTAATCATACCCTTATTGTGCTTCAGCCAATCGGCGAAACGCACGTCGTCCTCGGCCTCAAAGGTATCCTTCGATTTCATGGATGCTGATGTGAGGAATGTCGTCAGGATCCTGGCGGAGGTTTCGGGAAAGAACATCGTGATATCCGACGCTGTCAAGGGAAAGATAACGATGAAGCTCGACAACGTTTACTGGGATGAGGCACTGGACCTCGTCGTCGAGACGGGGGGCTTGAGAAAGATCGAGGCGGACAACATCATCCGCGTCGTCACTGTCAAGGAGTACGACGAAGAGATAAAGAGAAAGATCAGCGAGCGGGAATCCTTCAGGAAGGACCGTCTCGAGAGGCAGAAGATGGGCGAGGAATTCGTGACGGAGACCGTTTACCTCAGCTATGTCAGCCCCGCCGATATGGAAAAGATGCTCAAGGGAGGAAGCGACACCGCGACGGCCGGGACGCAGAAAAAGGGTTTCGTCTCCGAGTTCGGGACCATTACGCGGGTGAATTGGAACAACGCCCTCATCATCAGGGACACCAAAGAGAACGTCGCCAACATGATCCGCATCGTCAAGGAGCACGACACGAAGCCGAATCAGATACAGATCGACTGCAAGATCGTGCAGGCAACCACGAATTTCTCGCGGGAACTGGGAATACAGTGGGGAATGCGCTCGGATCAGACCTCGAACATCCTCGGGAACAAGGAGGTGCTCATATCGGGTGGAAGGAGCTTTACCTCTGCGACGGAGGGTGGAACGGGAACGATGACATCGACGGTGAACCTTCTTGGTTTCAGGACGAGCGGTTCCATCATACCTTATAACGTCAACCTCCCGGCCGCGGTGGGTGCCGGAAGCGGCGGAACCCTGGGTTTCTATATAGGGAGCGCTACCGATGCCTTCCAGCTAGACGTGCAGTTGTCGGCCCTCGAGGATGAGGGAAGAGGAAGGATCCTCTCCAATCCCAAGGTCATCACCTCGGACAACAAGAAGGCGATAATTCAGCAGGGTAAATCGATCCCTTACAAGACATACTCGCAGTCGGGGACGCAGACGCAGTTCGCGGAGGCCGTCCTCGGTCTGGAAGTAACCCCGTCCGTGACGAAGGACGGCTACATCAAGCTTGAGATACTTGCCAAGAAAGATCAGGCGGACTTTGTGAATACCTCTGAAGGCGTTCCGACGATAGACAAGAAGCAGGCATCCACACTCCTGTACGTGAAGGATGGGGAAACGGCGGTTATCGGCGGCATTTACGAGCGCGAGGAAGGCTCGAGCGAGAACGGCATTCCCGGGTTGAAGAACATTCCCCTCCTGGGATGGCTTTTCAAGAAGCAGACGAAGATCGATGACAGGACGGAACTGCTGATCTTCATCACGCCGAGGGTAGTCAAGAACGTTTACAAGAACGAGGGTTAAATGAGAGCTATACTGGCAGTAATCGTATGCTTATCGGTTTTTATATCGGCCAATTGTATCGCCGCCGACAACGACCTGGTCGTGGGGCAGATCACCGCCAGTCTCGAAAAGAAGTTCAAGATGCTTGTAGGCGACAAGGCGTTCACTAACCTGGGGAGCAGGTCCGGGGTGATAAAGGGCGATATCCTCACCATATATCACCGGTCGGATACGAACAGGGCAGACCCAATTGGTCAATGTGCCGTAGTCGAGATCTACGACTCGAAGAGCGTTTGCGAGATCATCACGATGAACAGGGAGATCGGGATGGACACGGTCACCATCAAGAAGATGGTCTATGATGACGCCCTGCTTTTCCCACCCATCTTTGCGTTGCTGACGAAGGTGGTGGAGCCTTATTCTCCGGAAAAGAAGGTGGTCGTGTATGTCCATGAGTTCTTTGATGAGAACCACAACGTGACGCGTTTCTCGGAGAAGATAAAGAGGGAAGTGAACAAGGTCTTTTTTCAGAAGAAGAGAATGGAGTCTGCCGGCAAGGCGATAAGCCCCGCGGTTTTTGCCTACCTGCCAGGTGAATACAATGAATACAACAAGACGATCGAGGATTACCTGAAGCGTGACCGGATAGACGTCATCATAGCAGGAACGTACAGGACCGTGGGCGACAAGCTCCAGTTGTCCTTCTACAAGATAGACAAGAACTGGGAGGACATAGCACTCGACACCACGATCACGGCAAAGCCCTATGCCGCGATGGCAACGGAAGTGACCGTTCCCTACAAGGAAAGGAAGAAGGAGAAGACCGTCACCTGTGACGTCTTGTACAAGCCTGTGTATCACAAGACCGACAGCCGCGACGAACGCAACAGCATCATCAATTACGAAACGCAGAACAACCCCATTCTGGAGTACACGCTCAGACGGGCAGAGTTCAATATCATAGCCCCCATCGATTTCACGCTTCACATCGACGGCAACGAGATACGCTTTGACAAGTCCCAGGAGTACCGGTTGCCGCTTACCACCGGGAATCACGAGATCACGGCATCTTTCAAGAAGGGTTTCTATTATAACGACACCTTCCTCGTCGCGCTGTCCGAACCGAATATGGTGAAGAAGACGGCCATGCTTTCCATTGACAAGCCCGAGGATCTCGTCATAGAGATAGAGGCGAACCCTCTTCCCAGGCGGGAGAACATCGTTTTCAAGATGTATCGGAGGGTCGGGCGGAGCACGACGGTCGTGAAGCCTGTGTTGAGGAGAGAGACCCTGACGCCGGTGGAGACCTTCAAGGACTAAAGGACTGGGAGCACATTTCCCTCGATACGCAGGGTCCAATGGAAAGTCTCATCAAGTTCCTCGCACGCGCAGGCCCCTTCCCGCGCAGACAAGCAGAAGCATTGATCCATGAGGGCAGGATACGGGTCAATGATGCCCTGGCCCGGTCGCCGTCACTGCAGGTAGGTCCACAGGACCGTGTTGTCATCGACGGGCGGCCCCTGTCGGCTGAGGCGATCAAGGTCTACATTGCCCTGAACAAGCCCGACGGCTATATTTCGGATCTCAAGGATGCCAGGGGGAGGAAGCTGGCGAGAGATCTCATCAAGCATGACCTGAGATTGTTCCCCGTGGGGAGGCTCGACTACCATTCGGAGGGCCTCATGATCTTCACGAACGACGGCGACCTTGCCAATCACATCATGCACCCCCGATACAATGTCACGAAGGAATACCTCGTCAAGTTCAAGGGCCTGCTCCCCAGGGAAGCGGTTACGAGGATGAAAAAGGGCATTTTCATAGAAGGCGAAATCTACCAGGCGGAGGCCGTGCGCCTTGTAAAAAAGGCACCCGCGAACGTTTGGTACAGCATGGTGGTCAATGAGGGAAAGAACAGGATGATAAGGAAAATGGGAGCGGCGCTGGGCCATCCTGTCCTGAGGCTCAGACGCATCCGCATCGGCAAACTCCGGCTGGAAGACTTAAAACCCGGCGAATACCGCCACGTGGAAAAGAACGAAATAATCTAACCGCCAGACACTCTTGACTGTCCGCGAAGATCGGAACCTTTGCATTGCAAAACGCTGTTTTTATCCTTTGCCTGAAACTTGAAACCTGGAGCCTGAGACCGCTTTTATTGGCGGAGAGGGTGGGATTCGAACCCACGGTACGCTTATTAGACGTACAGCCGATTTCGAGTCGGCCCCGTTATGGCCACTTCGGTACCTCTCCGCAGGGTGAAGAACTGCCTGAGCAGATCTGCGCTCTTGTTCTGGAGGATGCCGCCCGACACCCGGACCTTGTGGTTGAGGGGGAGGGCGTTGACGTCGATGACGGAGCCGAAGGCGCCGCGTTTCTCATCGTGGCAGCCGAAGACAAGTCTTTCAAGGCGTGCCTCGATGATGGCGCCGGCGCACATGATACATGGCTCCATGGTGACAAAGAGCGTGCACCCCGTGAGGCGGTAGTTGCCGCGCCGCCGGGATGCCTCCTCGAGGGCTATCATTTCGGCATGAGCCGTCGGGTCTGTCCGCTTCCGCGTCGCGTTGTGGGCCCTGGCTACGACAGCGCCCGATTCATCAGCCACCAGCGCGCCCACTGGCACCTCTTCCTCATCCCATGCCGCGCGGGCTTCAGCGAGGCATATCTCCATGTATTCCTCATCGAGCATCACTCAAGTATACTGATAACGGTTGCCGAAATCAATACAGAGGCAGGGAAAAGGCAAAGGCGGGTAATGGGTAATAGGTGATAGGGAAGAATAGTGTCAAGGTTTGTGAGGCGTTTCAAGGGAAAGACATCCAGCAGGCAGGAAAATCTAGCTTCCCTTCCGGTTCTAAGGGTTCCAACGGCCTTTCTTTCCCATTACCCATTACCCATCTTCTCATCACCTGTCTTCTTAGTTTACAAAGACCCGTTCATCCTGTTATGATGATTAGCAATTAGCTGACCCGTGAAGAAAGTGACGAAAATGGTGGAGAATGATCATCCTGGGCATTGATCCCGGTCTTGCGAACACCGGTTTCGGGGTGGTGCGATGCGACGGACCGGCGCCCGTGTTTGTCAGGTGTGGTTCCATCAAGACCTTCTCCCACGATACGACACCCAACAGGCTTATGCAGATCCATGACGATGTGGACCGCATCATAGGCGAGGTGCGGCCGGACCTTTTCGCGCTCGAGGACGTTTTTTCCCTTGTCCGGTACCCGAGGGCGGGTATACTCCTTGGCAGCGTACTCGGAGTGCTCTACCTCACCGCCCGGCAGAGGGGCCTGCCGGTGCAGGAGATCGCCCCGAAGGAGATCAAGAACTCCCTCGTCGGCTTCGGCAACGCGGGTAAGAAGCAGATAAAGAACGCCGTGGCGAGCATACTGAGAATAGGGGATATTTCCACCTTCCACGCGTCGGATGCGCTCGCCGTTGCGCTGGCGGTATATTACCGCAGGGATTACAGGAGGGTTGTATGATAGCCTATCTCGAGGGGAAGCTTAAGGGAGTTTATGATGAGCGCCTGACGCTTCTCGTCGGAGGTATCGGGTATGATGTCCTCATTCCGGCATTCGTCATGAGCGAGATAAGAAGGTCAAAAAAGGCCGAGGACGACCTGAGCCTATACATATCCTTTCACCAGACCGAAAGACAGCCCAAGCCTGTCCTCGTCGGCTTCAGACATGAACTCGACAGGGAGTTTTTCGAACTTTTCATTACCGTGGAGGATATCGGTCCCATGGCCGCCGTCAAGGCGCTCACGAAGTCCATACGGGAAATAGCGCGCCATATCGAGGAAAAGGACGTGAAGTCCCTTCGCAAGCTGAAGGGAATAGGAGAGAGGAAGGCCGACAAGATCGTGGCAACCCTGAAGGGCAGGGTGGCGAAGTACGCTCTCATACCGGAAACGGCGGCTGCCGCGCCGATCGTGGAAGATTTTGTGAAAGAGGTGGAACAGGTGCTTGTCACCCAGCTTGGCCACAAGATACTGGAGGCGCGGCAGATGATAGAGGAGGCGATGAAGAGGAACCCGCGCATCGCCTCGTCGGAAGAGCTTTTTGAAGAAGTCTACAGGGGTCAGAGGCAATGATACAGGAAGAGAACTCCACGGAGATCTCCGAGCTTTACAGGAAGGAAGAGAATGGGGGTGACGAAGGTATCGTCACCTTGCGGCCAAGCCGCCTGTCCGAGTACGTCGGTCAGGACACTATCGTGGAGACCCTCCAGATAGCCATCGAGGCGGCATTGAAGAGGGGGGAGCCTCTGGAACACATCCTCTTCAATGGACCCCCGGGGCTCGGAAAGACCACTCTGGCGCACATCATCGCGAACGAAATGGGCACACGGATCGTGACGTCCTCGGGCCCGGCGCTGGAGAAGGGCGGCGACCTCATGGGTCTTCTGACGCACCTCGAAAGGGGGGATGTCTTCTTTATCGACGAGATACATCGCATACCCAAGATCGTCGAGGAGTTCCTCTATCCCGCCATGGAAGACTTTGCCGTCGATTTCATCTTCGACAAGGGTATTCACGCGAGGACGCACCGGTATCGTCTCGAACAGTTCACTCTCATCGGCGCGACGACCCGCTCGGGTCTTCTGTCGTCTCCGCTGAGAGAGCGCTTCGGCATCGTGCGGGACCTGGACTTCTACAAGGACGGAGACCTGGTGAAGATCATAAAGCGCTCGGCCTCCATACTGGGTGTCACCATCGATGACGAGGGAGCGCACGAAACGGCAAAGCGTGCCCGGGGGACCCCCAGGGTGGCGAACAGGCTTCTCAAGCGCGTCCGTGATTATGCCGAGGTCAGGGCCGGTGGAGTGATAACCGAGAGCGTGGCCATTGACGCGTTGAGCCTTGAAGGTATCGACGACCATGGCCTCGGCGAGACGGACAGGAAGCTCCTCAAGACCATCATGCTCAACTACAAGGGTGGTCCCGTGGGCATCGAGGCCCTTGCCGCGACACTGCAGCTGGAATCAGACGTGCTCATCGAGGTCGTCGAACCCTTTCTGCTGAAATCGGGATTCATCATCCGTACCTCTCAGGGCAGGAAGGCCTCGGACAAGGCCTTTTCCCATCTCGGCATCCCCCTCGCGGGGACGCCGGCCACGGGTGGGTTGTTCGACAACGCGCCCGTCAGAAAAGGCAAGTAGACCAACCTTTCCCAATTTATGCCGAAGCGCCTGTTTTCCCCCGATTAGTCTTGATTTTGGCGGCATAGTATATTAAAAAGATATGTTCTTCAACGAAAAAGCAGAGGAGAAGGTCATGGCCAACGTGGGAGTTGTCGGGGTTCAGTGGGGTGATGAAGGCAAGGGGAAGATCATCGATTACCTCAGCGGTTTTGCTGACATCATCGTCCGGTTCCAGGGCGGCGCCAACGCCGGTCACACCATTGTCATCGGCGACAGGAAGGTTATCCTCCATCTCATCCCTTCGGGGATACTCCGCGAGAAGACGTACTGCGTCATCGGCAACGGTGTTGTCATGGACCCCGAGGTCCTGGAGAAGGAGATCGAGGAACTGAAGGGCCTCGGCTATCTCAAGGATGAGAAGCGCCTCATGATAAGCGGGTACACCCATGTCATCATGCCCTACCACAAGAAGCTCGACGCCCTCAAGGAATCGAGGAGTTCGAAGAAGATAGGAACGACGGGAAGAGGCATCGGCCCTGCCTACGAGGACAGGGTGAGCAGGATGGGTATTCGCGTCGTCGACCTGATCGACAGGAAGGTCTTTCGCGAGAAGTTGAAGGCCAATCTGGAGATGAAGAATTTCCTCATCCGCCGTTACTACAAGGATGAGCCGCTGATGATCAGGGATGTTCTGAAGAAATTCGAGCCCTACCGGAAGATGCTCAAGAGACACGTTACCGACTCCACTTCTTTCCTCCACAAAGCGATGGCAAAGAAGAAGAGGATACTCTTCGAGGGGGCCCAGGGTACCTTTCTCGATATCGACCACGGGACGTATCCGTATGTCACCTCCTCCAACACCATTGCCGGGAACATCTCGGCGGGTGCCGGCGTGCCTCCGAGTGCCGTCGACTACATCCTTGGAATATGCAAGACCTACACGACGCGCGTCGGTGAGGGTCCGTTTCCGACAGAGCTGGCAGGTCCCGAGGGGGAGCTCATGAGGAAGATCGGGGACGAATATGGAGCCACCACGGGTAGACCGAGGCGGTGCGGATGGTTCGATGCGGTCCTGGTGAGAAGGGCCGTCAAATTGAGTGGCATAAACGGCCTTTCCCTGATGAAGCTCGATGTCCTCGACTCATTCGACACGATCAAGATATGTACCCACTACAAGATCGGCAAACGCTTCTACGAAGAGCCGCCAATGGCCCTTCAGGATTTTTACCGGTGCGAACCCCAGTATGAAGAGATGCCGGGTTGGAGGACATCGATAAAGGATGCCCGGAAGCTGGAAGACCTGCCGGAACAGACCTTGAGATACATAAGGCGTATAGAAGAGCTTGTCGGAGTTCCCGCCGCCATCATATCCACGGGGCCCGACAGGGAAAGCACCATCATCCTCAAGAATCCCTTTGCGTGATGCGGCGTCCCGCTGTCAGAAATCCGACGCCATGGCAGGCCCGCGGAAGCATCTGTGTGGAGTCTCTCCTGTAACCGGTCAAAATCTAAGCGGTGGCATGGTTGTTGCAGAAAACTCACCACTATGGCTACCAATCTCGATATCACCCAGACAGTATCGACGCTCCAGTATCTCCAGAACGGTCGAAAGAGGGCGGACAACTTCATCGTCAATCCCGATGCCCCGGGTTTTCAAGATATCCTGCTTCGCTCCCTGACCACCGGCCGGACGACGGAGTTCAGCTCCGCGCGGGCGGCCCCGGGCATTTCAGCGCCGGTCGTTGACGATGAGGAGGCTAAATTCCGCAAGTGTCTTGACTTCGTGCTGGAAAAGGAAGGCAAGCGGCTTGTCAAAGAAGATGGGGAACGGGGTGCGTCCCGCTACGGAATCCTGCAGTCCACCGCGCGGGCTTTCGGGTACAAGGGGAGTATCAGGAACATCACCGGGGAGCAGGTGGAAGGGATATACAGGAAGCTGTGGGAGGCGTCAGGCGCATCCTCACTGCCTTATCCCCTGAGCGTCGTTCACTTTGACACCTATGTCAACAGTCCGGCAGCTGCCAGGAAGCTTCTCCGGAGATCGCAGGGAAATATCAACGACTACCTGGCAATGAGAGAACAGCGCTACGTGAGGTTGGCCTCCGCCAAACCG
The DNA here is from genome assembly GCA_001603955.1 of Syntrophobacterales bacterium Delta_02. Taxonomy (GTDB): domain Bacteria; phylum Desulfobacterota; class Syntrophorhabdia; order Syntrophorhabdales; family Syntrophorhabdaceae; genus Delta-02. The sequence goes on from LVAA01000013.1 coordinate 12,135, forward strand.
CAGGTGTACGCCAAGTACCTGAAGGGCTGGAAGAACAGGATAAACAGCCTGCGAACCGTGGTGGCCGAATACGAGAAAGGCACCATGTATGCCCGGAACGACCTCTCCACCATCCGGAAGGGATAGAGACCGGACCCCATAGCACCCCGGTAAATCGTCGACTATCAATGCCTGACCGCTGAAATCTGTTGACTTTGGCTGTTTTTTTGGGTTTTAATAAGTAGCTTTAACTAACGGACCAATGGAGGGAGGGAAGAATGGATGCCAGCAGTTATTATCAGAGAAGGTGAATCCTTCGAGAGCGCCCTCAAGAGATTTAAGAAGCAGTGTGAGAAAACCGGGATCCTCTCCGAGATAAAAAAAAGAGAACACTACGAAAAACCCAGCGTCAAGAGAAAGAAAAAAATACTCGCTGCCAAAAAGAGAGCTCTGAAAAAACTCAAGAGAAGCATGGATAAAGGTCTTTACTAGGAGTAAATGGACTATAGATCCAAAATTGAAGAGGGTTTGAAAGAGGCTTTAAAGAAGAGGGACAGCACAAGGGTGTCCGTGTTCCGGATGCTCCTTGCCTCCATAAAGAACAAGGAAGTCGAGAAAATAAGACCTCTGTCGGACGAGGAGTTCTACACTCTCGTCAAGACGTCGATCAAACAACACAATGATTCCATCGAGAGCTTCAGGAAAGGCGGGCGTCTCGAGCTCGCCGAAAAGGAAGAGAAGGAACTGGAGATTCTCAAGGAATTTCAACCCTCACAACTGTCGGAGGAAGAGATCCTCAGGGAGATAGAGGAAGCGGTCGCAGCCGTCGGCGCGACGGGCCGGAAGGAGATGGGGAAGGTGATAAAATTCCTCATGGACAAGTATCCGGGAAGGATAGACGGCAAAGTGTTGAGTACGATGGTGCTTAAAAGACTGTCATCGTGATGGTGGCAGTCGAAAGCCCCTATGATCGATAAGACACTATCATATCTCGATTACCTCAAGCTCAGGGATGTTATACTCCAATTTTCTTCAACACCCTTTTCAGGGGACGCCCTTGGAAAGCTCCGGGCTCTTGATGATATCGAAGAGATCACGAGGCGCCATGACCGGATAGAAGCCGTCATGGATGTCATAAAGTGGGACGGGAGGGTACCGTTTTCCGACGTCCCCGACGTAACCGGGGTCCTGGCAAGGATCGGCATCAAAGATTCCGTCCTCGAACCCTCGGAGTTCCTTTCCCTCACAAACTTCCTGAAGGCCTGCGAAGACGTCGCGGGTTTTCTCGCAAAGGTGTTCAAGAAGAGCGCCTTCACCGACGAGCTCGTCGCCGGGATCGACAGGTTGCCCGCACTCTACAAGCGGATCGCACGTTCCATCAATGCGGAAGGTTACCTCGAGGACAGCGCCTCCTACGACCTGTCACGCATCCGGGCAGATCTTTTCATGAACAGGGAGAGGATCAAGAAGCAGCTTGAAAGGATAATGGGCCGGGAGGCCATGCGCCCCATCATCCAGGATGACTACATATCCCTGAGGAACAACAGGTATGTCATTCCCCTGAAACCGAATTTCAACGAGGCCATCCAGGGTATCGTCCACGACTATTCCCATTCCCTCAAGACCTCTTTTGTCGAGCCCGTGGAGTGCGTGGAGCTCAACAACAGTATCAACATTCTCGTCAACGAGGAAAAGGAGGAGGAAAAGAAGGTCCTCCACGAGCTTACCGATTTCACGCGGGGCTTCAGGGAAGCCCTCGAAGGGAACATGCGATACCTTTCCGAGCTCGACTTCTTTCATGCCATGGCGCTTTTCTGCCACGAATTCAAATGCGTCAGGCCCGAGGTCAGGCTGTCGGGCGGCCTGGAGATCAAAAAGGCCGTCAATCCCTTCATAGCGATGTCCCGCAAGAGGGACGCCGTGCCCATTGATATCATCATGAAAGAGAACGAGAAGGTGATGATCATCAGTGGTCCCAATGCCGGGGGCAAGACCGCCGCCCTGAAGACGATAGGCCTTCTGTCACTCATGGCGAAGACGGGCCTTTTCATTCCCGCCGCCGAAAGACCGGTGATCCCTCTCTTCTCGAACGTGTTCGCGCTGATCGGCGACGAACAGGACATATCGCTGGAACTCAGCAGTTTCACCGCCCACATGTATGCCATCAAGGACCTCTATCTCAACGCCAGGGAGAACGAGCTCGTTCTCATTGATGAGATAGGCGGGAACACAGAACCTCAGGAGGCTTCGGCGCTGGCGATGGGGGTTATCGACGCCTTCGTGGAGAAGGGATGCCGCGTTGTCGTCACAACCCATCTCAATCTCATAAAGGCCTACGGGTATATGAAGGATTACGCCATGAATGTGGCGACGTCCTTCGATACCATGAACATGAAGCCTCTTTACCAGCTTATTTACGGGACCGCCGGCTACTCCAACGCGATCAATGTCGCCAGGAAGATCGACGTTCCCCGGGTCATAATAGAGAAGAGTCATACCTATCTCAACGAGCAGGAATTCATGCTCAACGATCTGGTGGCGAGCCTTGAGGAGGAAAGGGCGAGGACGGCTGAGGAGCGCCGGGAACTGCTGAAGATCAGGGAAGAGGCCCGCGAGCGGCTCAAGGTCATCAGGGAAAAGAAGGATGAATACCTCAGGAAATGGGAGGACAAGGCCCGCGAAAGGCTTTTTGAACTCGAGATCGAGATCGATGAGATCAAAAAAGAGGTTGCAAAAAAGGAAAGAACGTCTATAACAAAGAGTAAGGATAAAATACGTTCCCTGAAGGAAAGGTTGGGGGGACCCGCTAAGGAGGCCGGGGAGGACATCCGCATAGGCGATTACGTTCTCGTGAAGACGCTGGGGAGCAAAGGGTACGTCGTCGATATCGACAAAGAGGGAAGTGTTTTCGAAGTTGCCATCGGCAACGTCAGGACGAAGCTGAAACGGATGTTCATCGCCAAAACTATTGAAGCTCCGAGGCGGGTGTCGCGTGACAGATCTGAAATAAACGTAGAAAAGACAGAACAGCGGGACCTGAAGATCATCGGCATGCGCGTGGATGAAGCGTTGAAGACGGTCGACACCTTCCTTGACCGGGCTGTTGTGGAGGGTGCGTCACAGGTCAGGATCGTGCATGGCGTGGGGACGGGACGGCTCATGCAGGCCGTGAGGAACCATCTTGCCGAGACGCCTTATGTCCGCGCATTTCACCCGGATGAGCGCAACGCCGGCGTCACCATAGTGGAGTTTGCATGAAGGTGTCAGTCGATGAGCTTCTGCAGAGGGTGAACATCATCGATGTCATATCGCAGCACGTGAAGTTGAGGAAGGCCGGCAAGGATTACATGGGCCTGTGCCCCTTCCACAAGGAGAAGACGCCTTCCTTCACCGTAAGCGTCGAAAAACAGATCTTTTACTGTTTCGGCTGCAGGGAAGGCGGCAATGCCATCAACTTCATCATGAAGTACGAGAACCTGACCTTTGTCGAGGCCCTCGAGCATCTCGGCCGTCAATACGGCATAGAGGTGGAAAGGAAGGGAGACAGGAGGAAGGCGGGCCACTACGATGCCCTGGGAAGGCTTTGCGAATACTACCAGAAGGGCCTCAAGCGCACCAGTCTTGCCCTCGAGTATCTCGCCAGGCGCGGTATCTCCCGGGAGATCGCCGACGAGTTCAGGCTCGGGTACAGCGTGCGGTCCCGCGGTACCCTGAAGGCATTTCTCAAGGCCACGGAGATACCCGCCGACGTATTCCTGAGCACCGGTGTCGTAAGGATGAAAGAAACGGACCTCTACGACATGTTCGGGGGAAGGATCGTCATCCCCATAATCGATGTCAACAAGAGGGTCATCGGTTTCGGAGGAAGGACGCTCGAGAAGGATGGCATACCGAAGTACGTGAACTCTCCCGAATCTTCCGTGTTCTCGAAGCGTACGTCCCTGTTCGGCATAGACAGGACAAAGAAGCACATCACCAATCGGGACGAGGTGTACATCGTGGAGGGCTACTTCGATCTCATAGCCCTGTACGGGGCAGGACTCACTAATGTTGTCTCAACGCTGGGAACCTCGGTGACCGAGGGACAGATCATGAAACTGAGGAATTACACGGAGAACATCACCCTCATGCTCGATGGTGACGAAGCGGGGATCAAGAGCGCGTTGAGGCTTATCGGGCTCTTCGCGGAGATGGATGTCAACGGCAACATGGTCGTCCTCCCGGAAGGGCATGATCCCGACAGCTTTGTCCGGGAAAAAGGTGCCCGTGCCGTGGCAGAGGTCACAAAGGGCAAGAAGCCTATCCTTGATTTTTATTTCGACCATTATGCCGGAAGAGAGAAGATGGCAACGCTCAGGGGGAAACAGGCCTTTATCATGCAGGTGATGCCTCACATCGAGGCCATCCGCGACAGGGTCAAGAGAAGGCTGTACGTGAAGAGGCTTTCGGAGCTGACGGGTGTCGAGGAAGAGCATTTTGCCGGTACGAGGACGTACGAGGTGAGAGACGGGGTTCCACGGGCGAACGCTGCGAAGGGGATGATCGAGAGGAAGGTCATCAATGCCTGTATGGCGCGCCCCGAGCTTCTTGGATTTTTCAAAGGGAAGGAGGTATTGTGCTACATCAGGGATGATGATGTAAGAGAGCTCATCACGAGAATGGTTACCTGTTTTGAACAGGGAAAGAACCTTGACGTGAAGAACTTCATCGAGACGCTTGACAAGGAGGACCTGAAAGGGCTTGTCCTCGATGCGGCCTTCGACGAGGCCGGGGCAGGTCCCGATGAGCCCGAAAAGGTGCTCCTCGATTATTTCAGGCACATCGAACGCCAGTTTTTCAGGGAGAAGTCGAAGAAGATCACCGAAAAACTGGCCGAGGCCGAAAGATCGGGGGACGCAGCGGCGGTCACGGAACTCCTGGAACAGAAGAGACAGGTGTTGACGCATATAAAAAATAATTTTTTATAGAGAGGTGGCCATGCCTGAGAAAGTAAGGAGATATTATCCTTATGAAGAGAATCTCGAGAACAGGGAGCTGTACGCATTCATATCACATGGTGAGAAGCCCAGCAACATCCTTGATGACATCGATCTTTTCGAGATCGAACACCAGGACAATATGGGTTCCGCGGAGAACGTGGACTCCGACGAAGCCCTGGATGGGGACTTTGAGGAGGTTTACGACGACGATCTCATCAACCCTATCCGTCATTACATCAAAGAGATGGGAAGCATGGCCCTCCTGACGCGGGAAGGCGAAAAGGAGATCGCCCGTCTCATGGAAGAGGCCAGGGAAGAGATAAAGCAGGTCATCCTGTCTTTTCCCGGCACCGTGAAGGAACTTCTCAACGCCTTGCTGGCGCTCAAGACGTCGAAGGCTGCCGTAAGGGACATCACCGTTGAGGCGGATGATGAGGAAGAAGGCGAGACGGAACTCGAATATCAGCGGGAGAGGGTGATCTCCCTGCTTGAGCGCCTGAAGGAAGAGCACGCCAGATCGAAGGAGAACGAAAAAGGCAGGAAGGACGGCCACAGCAAGGAGATGCAGAAGATCATAACGGAGATCAACCTCAGCAAGAAGATCACGGAAAAGATCATTCTGCGCATGAAGCGTTACGTGGAGCGCATCGACAAGATCGACGTCGAGATCGCCCGGTACAGGAGGTCAAAAGAAAAAGGAAGCAAGAGGCACCTTCAGGCCCTGACGAACAGGAAGACGAGGATCGAGGATGAGATCGGGATATCCTCGAAACTCCTCAGACACTACCTGAAGAGGATTGAAAAGGCGGAATCCGATTTCGCGGGAGCCAAGAACGAACTCGTCAAGGCCAATCTCAGGCTTGTCGTAAGCATCGCGAAGAGGTACATAAACAGGGGCCTGTCGCTCCTCGACCTTATCCAGGAGGGGAACATCGGTCTCATGAAGGCAGTGGACCGCTTTGAGTACAAACGGGGCTATAAGTTCAGCACCTACGCGACATGGTGGATACGCCAATCGATCACGCGGGCGATCGCTGACCAGGCACGGACGATACGGATTCCCGTCCACATGATAGAGACCATCAACAAGATCATAAGGGTATCCCGCGGGCTTGTGCAGGAATTGGGCAGAGAGCCCTATCCCGACGAGATAGCCGACAGGATAGGGTTTTCCTCGGAGAAGGTAAGAAGGGTCCTCAGGATAACCAAGGAACCCATTTCCCTGGAAACGCCCATTAATGACGATGAGGATACGCACCTCGCGGATTTCATCGAGGACAAGAATGTGCTAACTCCACAGGACTCCGCCATATACGAAGACCTGGTGACCAACCTCAATTCCATCCTTTCGACGCTCTCTCCCAGGGAGGAAAGAGTGGTGAGGATGCGGTTCGGGCTTGGGGAGCGGCAGGACCACACCCTGGAGGAAGTCGGGCAGGTCTTCGAGGTCACCCGTGAACGGATAAGACAGATCGAGGCCAAGGCCTTGAAGAAGCTCAGGCATCCGATGAGGGCAAAACTCCTGCGCTCTTTCGTGGATCTGTGAGGTGGAGGACAATGACCAATGAAAATATAATGACCAATTTAACAATAACCAACTGACCAAACGAGAAACAGGACAAGGCTGCGGTGCCTGCTACCGTTTGGTTATCGGAGCTTGGCTATTGGTCATTATCTTTTCGCTGGTCATGATCTTTTCATTGCCAGTTTTTCCTTGACAAAAGGACATCGGTAAAATAATTTATGCAAAATTTTCCGCGGTTGTGATGACTAATTCAGAGTAAAAGAAGGGGATTTTTATATTGCTTATTGTATAATAC
>LVAA01000014.1 GCA_001603955.1 Syntrophobacterales bacterium Delta_02
CGCGGGCGCCCGAAACGATATATATGTTAATTACGCCCACATCACCAACACACAACCTGCTCTTACCGCTTTTTCCATATATCATATTCCTGCTCTGTATCCCTCGCTATCAACCATCCACATTATGAAAATATTCTAATATGCTTGTTCCTGTAGACCGTTGATAGGCAAGGGCTGGCAGGCAGTGATGTTTATCGTAGTGTGAATTAACCCGCCTGCCGGTCCCCTTAAAATCGCCTATGTTACGCTCCTTGCCACCTCTACTGCATTTTCTAAAGGTGATGCGGATAGTTGCCCTAATCGGTGCTTCCAATGCAACCAGTGTCCAAATTCGGGCACATTGTAGAAAAGCTACGCGTCGTTGTCGTCGGTGACTTCGTCCACCATCTTGTCACGACCAACTACCCTGATGATCTCATCGAGGATCTGCACACCGGAATCGACAAAGAACTTCAGTTCTTTCCTGCCGGGTTCATGCTGATCTGACTCAGCGGTTAACGTTGCAACTGTAAACAAAGTGTCTAACCTATCTAATGCGTTTTGAATCTGCTGCTGTGCCATAAGGGCACCTCCTAAGTTTAGTCTTTGAAGCCATTAAAAGCCCCAGGTGCGACTCGGCCTTAGGAGCCGTCCAGTCCTTGCGGGTTCTGGAACACCTGGGGTAAATTACCCAAGAAAAAATCCCCTGAGGGTGGGGACGACCCCTAAGTTTAGTCACCTCCATTTTCGCTCTAGCGAAGGCCCTTGTCAACTCTTTTTTTGTTGTTGATCGGGTGAATAAATAAGAATGCTCGTATCTAGTGGAATGGCGTCAACACTCACTCTTGGGTAGCCGTGCACAGGCTTGGGTTGTAGTGGAAGGCGGTTCTGAAATGCGTTGTTCTTCGGTGCTAATTAAAAGACTTGATGGTAGGCCATAACTCCTACTTTTCCTTTGCTTCCTTCACTACTTTCCGATACAGGTCGATGTGACCCAAGAACATATTAGCCACCCCCGGAATGTTGCGCATACTGTCTATGACTCGCTTCTCCTGGCGGTTAAGAACCATGCCTTTCTTGCTGTCGGAAATAAGTTTGTATAGAATTTTATCACCCCTGGCTTTCAGTTCTCTTCTTATGTCCTGCGGTGTAAAATCAAGTGCCTGCATCAATATAATGATCTGTTCAAAGTTGATGTTTTGCCGATTGTCGTAGATTGCCCGTCTGCAAGTTTCAAAAGAAAGTCTGACTTTGGTTTCTCTTACAAACTCGGTTACTTCATCGTAGCCGAGATCCAGCATCCGTTGGTAAAACAGATTGTTTCGTCGTTCCTTCCTCTCTTCTTTTGTCATTTGCTTTTCCCTCCTTTGTTTGATTGTGCGGTGCCACTATTCATCATCCCAACCCGCCAAACAACGCTTTGACTATGGAGTATGAAGCCATTGTGGAAAGAAACAGAATAATCTCAGCTCCTAGGGTACTCCTTGAAAAACTTTCTCGAAATATAAGTTGATCGGCGACAAACCAAAAGAACACGAATAAGGCACATCCGATAATCCATTGCATAGCAACCCGCGTCGTGCCCGTTAAGAATGGCAATTTTTCGTAACCCAATGCTTCTTCATACTGTCGCCTGAATTCTTCCTTGGAGGATTCAAAGGTTTTACCAGTAGATTGTCTGAATGGTTCTTCAGCAGGGCGACTACGGTTTGTCATCTTAACGATACGCTGCGCCTCGGCCATTTGGTTTATTGAGTATTCAATAAAATGTCCGCAGGAGTAACACCGTCTCACATCCGCCTCGTTTAACTTTCCGCATTTGGTACAGGTCCACTTCTTTTCCATATCCTCACCAGTTATTTATAAAGATCGGAGTCCGTTTTATCGATTCTGTAGGGGGTCTTTGAAATGTCTGCCGTCGCAGACAAAACGGTTGCCCTTCCTGCTTGGGTTAATTGTACTTGTTGCTGCCATTTTTCGTATTTACCACCTGTTGTTAATTATATTATCAGTCCTTATGCGGTCCGCTTCCCATTGCGCTTCACGTTTCGCTTGGTCCGCTTCTCGTCGTGCTTGTTCTGCGTCACGCCTTGCTTCATCGGCATCCCACTTGGCCCGGTCTCTTTCAGACTCGGCGTTGAGCTTCATCCGTTGGGTTTCCGCCTTTTGTTCTTCCATTTCGTCTTGTTGTCTCCAGGTATCAACGTTGGCAGAACCCTTTCCATGTGAGGTCATGGGAGCAAGAGCGCGGATAGCGATTTTGAGCGCATTAATCTTTGTCGCTCTTCCAACAGACGGAGAGCCTGAAGAAACGCTAAGTAATTCGTCGATTAGGTTGGCGTATTTCTCATCGTTCGGATTGGCCCGCCTCATCTTCACATATGCCGGGTTTTTCGTACCCGTATCGTAAGATCGATAAGAGCCCGTCCTTGTGTTTCGAGGGGCATTATCTTCGATGGCGTAATTCACATAGCTGTATGCGATAGGGTAGTCATCGACGTTCACATTGCCGTTGGTGAAGACGTGGTGTATGTTTCCGCTCGGCAGTAACTCTACTCTGGATAAAAGATCGCCGGCGATTAAATTGAAGCCACAGGAATAGATGATCGAAAGGAAGACACAAATTACGAGGACGGCAAGCCTAGCTCTATGGAGCATAACGACCCTCTTGGTTTAGAGGTTCCGATGATGTAATTCTTCTGGATTAACCGACCCTAGTTGAAAAAGATTATCTGAAACTGATGAAATTATTGCAAGAAGATTAATCATAACGGTTGTCATTGGTTCGTCTTGGGCGAGGTTGTCTTCACTTCGGTCACTTCGTCGTTCTCCAACATTCTCTTGAACTCTTTCAGCGCCTTTAGTTTCTCGTGCCTCTCTTTGATATTCTGCAATCTCTCTTTCGATTTGGGACTCATTGTAGGCATCGCGTTTTCTCCCTTCAGGAAGATTGTATCGGAAATTGTCTGAAAAAACCGAAGAAAAATTTTGGAGATTGATTTTGTATGCGAGGTTGAGGTAAGCAGGGGTAGGGGGGTTCCTCCCTGAAATCCGGGTGGCACCGGGGGGTCCATCAGAAAAAGAATGCTTTTCCCTGGAATTTTTATTTTTTCGCGGAGAGCAGACAGACTTGGCATGTTATGAAAAGGGCCAGGATTACCCCGGCCCCTATTGTTTCCTTATACTTGAGCTTATTCGGTCAAGAAGTTGACGCAGACACCCTTTGAATCAACACTGATCTTGTCGTCCCCGCCGATGCGATGAACGATATCGCACTTACCCCGGCCTTTGTTATGGTTACACTTTGTAGCTCTACAGTATACGATTTCCGGTCTTTTTTCTTCCTTGTACATGTTTATGATGACCTCCTTTTTAAGATGGGGTCAGGTGTAACCCCGGCCCCTTATTCGACTGAGTTTTACAATCTTCGCTTTCTGGATTCGATGAATCTGCTAAGTTCATCCATCGAGATACGCCACTGTGAATCGATCTTGATTGCGTCCAGACCATCGTACCTGATACCGCGCAAGCATAGATCCCTGACCTTCTTTTCCTTTAAGGCAAGAATCTTGGCAGCTTCTTTCGTTGTAATAAACTGGTCTGCCATTACTCAGTTACCCCCTTTTAAGGTTTTCTCTTTGTTGCCCTGGTTTCTAAGGTATCGCCTTGTACGGGTTCTCTCTTCTTCGGCCATGTCTCCGTCAACCTGAATGAGTTCCTTCATCGCCGGCTCTTGTGAAATATCCTTGCCCTTCTTTCTGTCAATCACCGGTCGGTGTTTGACAAGATGTTCAATTTTGCCCATTATGCCGCCTTCCTGAGAATGTTTGAAATGGTCTGAGGGTGCCACGTTTTACCCACGGGCTTGTAACCTTCCTTGTCCAGTTCCCGGCAAATAGCCCGGTACGAATATCCCTTGTCGTTGAGGTCTTTGATTAAAGATACTGCCTTCTGTTCCCGTTCATTAGGCAGGAGGCTCTTTCCATCATCGGCTAGCTCCCATCCGTAGGGTATCTGCCCGGCACGTTCGCCTTTATCAATCTTGTGATGCAGGGCATCCCTCGTCCTTTCACTGATCGTGTCTCGCTCCCATTGGTTCATGCTTGCCATGATATTCAGAAAGAATTTACCCATGGCGCTCTTTGTGTCGATCCTCTCGGTGATGGAATGAAAGGCTATAGATTTCTTCTCTACGAGGTCCATAAGGGTCAACGTGTCCTTCACCCTTCTTGAGAGCCTATCAAGCTTGTAGACGACAACAGCGTCAATCTGGTGGCTCTTTATCCTGTCCAAGAGGGATCGAATACCCTCCCTGTTCAGGTCTTTGCCAGACTTGCCGGCGTCCTCGATGATACCGATAAGCTCCAGATCATGCAGGGAACAGTATGACTCAATTTTCGCCCTCTGATTGTCCAAGCTGATTCCTTCTCTTGCTTGCTCATCCGTTGATACCCTTACATAACCTATCGCTTTCATTTCCTTTTCCCCTTTCCGTTTATAAGCATCTATATGTGTCTATTATTGCCCATGATAGTATATATGTCAATAACAAAATGGATATCAGTTGACAGTCATGGACAATAATGAGTATCATTAGACTATGGATAAACTATATTCAATTAAGGATGCATTGAATGTGTTGAAGATATCGCGGGCAAAACTCTACCTTCTCATCAAGGATAAGAATATCAATCCGGTGAAAATAGGCAAGCGCACACTCTTCAAAGAATCCGAGCTTAACCGTTTCGTTGAAAGCTTGAGCGGGAAGAAAGAATAATCGCGCAGCCCAACAAACCCGTCGCCTTATTAACCATCAGTAGGTCAAGCCATTTCCCGCAGACTATATAAGCGGCAGAGTCTTTTGTATATCGTACCGATCTCTTAGCGCTTGTTGTTTAACAAAAAATATTATACGATCAATAATCTGACCAACATGAGCAAAATCTTTAACATTTATTGCGACGAAAGCTGTCATCTGCAACACGATCAAAAAAAGGTTATGGTGTTGGGTGCCGTGTGGTGTCCCTTGGATAAGACACGAGAGATCTCGGTGCACGTACGAGAAATCAAGAAGAAACACGGCATGCCCTCCCCGTTCGAGGTAAAGTGGATCAAAGTATCCCCTGCCAAAAAAGACCTATATCTCGACCTCATTGACTACTTTTTTGATAATGACGATCTCCATTTCCGGGCGCTGATCGTACCGGATAAGGACAAACTGAGGCATGATGCCATCCCGGGCCAGGACCACGACACTTGGTATTACAAGATGTACTTCGACATGCTCAAGGTTATCCTCCGACCGGATGCCCGATATAGGATCTATCTTGACATCAAAGACACGCAAGGGGCTAAAAAAGCCGCAAAACTGCACGACGTGCTCTGCAATAATATGTACGACTTTTCGCGTGAGGTGATCGAACGTTTGCAGCTGGTTGCATCTCATGAAATCGAACAATTGCAGCTGGCGGATTTATTGATCGGGGCAGTTGCTTATCTGAACCGTGCTCTGGAGGGAAATGCCGGCAAAGTAGCCCTTATAGAAAGAATACAGCAACGATCCGGATACTGCTTGACGAAAACAACGCTTTTGCGAGAAGAGAAAATCAATCTTTTTCAGTGGCATGCGGCGGAGATTCAGGAATGAGTGATGCATTCAACTGGTTGCCACCGTTGGTTCTTTTCGAGGATTTCAAGGGAAACTGGGACGCCTATTTGGACGCCATCTACATGTACTTCAAACACGATTTCATAGCAAACAAGCCGGTATTCCAGGGTCGACGCTTGGGATTAAAGCGATTTCCGCTGACGTACGGCAAGGAGGCAACTTTCTGGCACATGACTACGGAAGGACCCAATGAAGAAAATCGAACCCCTGATTTAAGACGATGCGAGCGAATACGATGGCCAAAGCCGGTGATCGAGAATGAGAACGACCCAAGAGTGAAATACTGGATATCGGTAAAGCGCAACGAAAATAGAATCCACATCTGGCTGGTAGAGGAGGATTACGTTGTGGTGCTTGCCGACCGGAAGGGGTTCCTGCTGCCATGGACGGCGTTTTTGGTATCTAGGGAACATACGAAGAAAAAACTGAGGAAAGAACACGATACGTACTGGAAAAGCACGCTATAAAAGGCTGAAGCCGCCCGGTAAGGACGGCTTCGTAACTCCTTCCACACATGGTAGATGAGCTAATTATAATTATATACTCATAGCTGGCCGTGTCAACCCTATTTTTTTCACCAGATAACTCCTTGATCTTTTTGGTTGTCTTTCCGTCTTTGGCCACCTCACTCTCCAATCTATCTATTGAGCAGGAAAAGTATATGGCGCCTGTCTGCTGTGTTGCCCTCTGTTGCACTTTCAAAGCATAGCGCGGCAACAGTGCCTGTTGATGTTTAAAGTACCATTACAGCGGGAATATGAGGTTCTTTATATGCTGACACCTGCGAGGGGGAAAAGAGCTTTCCTGCTAAAACCACGCTAAAATAATCTAGCGTGAAACTTAAGGCAAGAATATCACTTGTTTACAAAGCGGTAGATGGTTTCGATTCCCATGCACTTCCGCCATTTCTTTGGGGTAGTGTCAAGAATCTTTCGCTCTTTCCATGGCAGCCTCATGGATCCGGTTATGCCTGAGCGCTTTCGGTGATCGCCTCTTCAAGCCGGTCCATCTTCATGTACTGGTTCTCATCCCCCACGTCGTCCCCTCTATGTGCCGGAGCCTTGCCGTCACGATCATGAGCGCCGGTTTGCCGTGGGGGAAGGACCCGGCGACCCGGGCGTTGATGTTGTTGAGTATGGAACACTGCCGAGATCGGAGAGGAAGACAAAGAGAGTATCCGCCAGCAGAGACTGAGGATGATCTGTTCGCGAGCGGCGAACTTGCTAGGGTCTTTTCGGGAAAAGCGGAAAAACCCTCTGCCAGGGCACAAGGGTGAACCTCAGGGAAATCCCGCGATTCTTCCGTCAACATAAATGCCAACTAATTGCCGTTCCGGTTCGCGGCGCGTCCGTTCGGAACAGTTACTTAACGCGGCAAATACCAAAGGTTTACAGATGCTGAAAACCAGCATTGCAGGAACCAGGGACGTCCTCAGGCTTGTCAATTGAGTCACCGCAATGCCGATGGTATCATCTGTGCATGCCGCGACAGTCCCGTCTCGATGCAGCAGGCACCCTCCATCATGTCATGATCCGCGGCATAGAGAGACGGAACATATTCGGGGATGCCCGGGAAAGGAACGACCTCATCGTCAGGTTGTCCACCCTCCTGCCTCAGACACGTACAGCCCGCTACACCTGGCCCTTCATGTCCAACCACGCCCATTTTCTTCTGAGGAGCGGCCCCTCGGGTGTCCCCAACCTCATGAGGAGACTCCTTACGGGCTATGTCGTCACTTTCAACAAGAGGCACAAACGGAACGGCAAGGTTTTCCAGAACCGCTACTAGTCCATGCTCTGTGAAGAGGAGGTGTACTTCAGGGAACTCGTCCGCTACATCCACCTCAACCCGGTTCGTGCCGGCATCGTCTTTTGTCATATCGCGTCACGGGATTTCGGTGTCTCCGTGACGGATCTCGCGAGACTCCTCGGTATGACCCCCTCCGCGGTGATCTTTGCGGTGCGCAGGGGCGGGAAGACCGCCGGGCAGAAGGGCTTGAAACCGGAACGACATATTTAAGTTCCTACTACCCCCTACCCTTGCCCAACTACCAGAACACAAAAGAACATCTTGACAGGAATACTACGGTACTTCTAGAATGTAGACATAATGTCTAACAAAGGGTGCTGAGTCTGATGGGGTAGCTGAGCGCAGGAAAAGAGAAAGAGAAGCCAGACGGGAACTGGCCATCGATGCGGCCATGAGCATATACGACAGGGATGGCTACCATGCCATTACTATGGAAAGGATAGCAGAGCAGTCGGAACTGAGCCGTGCCGCCCTGTATCTTTATTTCAAGAGCAAGGACGAAATACTCATGAACGCGATAGTATCCTTTGCCGACTATTTCGCGGCCACCCTGCAGGAGCTCTATGATAACCGCGAGAAGATGAAAGACGAGATATTTGACAGGTTGTGGGAATGCTGTGAGAATGCTTACGAAAGAGACCCGGTAGCCTTCACGGCGTGGCAGTATTTTCACCAGAGCGAGATGATCGGCAACCTCCATCGGGAATTGCGCGACATCCTCTTCGAGTCCGGCGCCAAAGTGGTTGCTCTTCAACATAAGATAGTCAAGTACGGCCTACAGGAAAAGATATTTGTCGAATGCGATTACAGGACGCTTTCCGAGGTCATCTGGTCATCCTTTCTGGGCATTGTCTATGTCGAGCGAAGTAAGAACGCACTCTCCCGCAAGAGTCACCTGACTATCACCCAGAATCTGGCAAAACGTGTCCTGTCGCGGGGCATTCTCAGGCGGCCGAAGGATGACTCTGGAGAAAGTGATAATGGTGAGTAGGGCATGTATTTTTTTGTGCAGCGTTATATACCAATCATACTAACGAGAAGCAAGAGGCTAAACAATGAAGTGGGTTTTGTCCGGAGATCAGTTGTGGTGTTGGAGATATCTTCGAACAATCTCAAGACCACGGCCGTAACCCTGAATATGACCGTCACCTGTGTGAAACCGACAACGAAGAACGCCATGCTCCGCGCGGAGTCCAATGAATTGAACAAAGGACGAAAGAGACGGTTGCGTATAAGGTCAAAATACGCGACGACGAAGGTCTGGTGGTTGTCTGGCAGGCTGTCTGAACCCCCTTTCTTCAATGGACGAAGAGCCTGGCAGTTCGAGATCATCGGGCCAGGCATCCTTTTGGTGGTAGTTCCGAGGCTAGCGATAGCGTGACAGCGGGCTGACCGCGACCGGGCCCTGAAAGAAGTGAGGCTCCCCGTGAATCAACCGAAGTGACTGACCTTCATGCAGAAATACCTGGCCAGAGTGCCGTGAGGCGTGATCGTTTCGTGTATTATCAACCCTGCCCATATGAGTACCCATCCATTGCCCACATGAACGTGGAATGTTGGCGCCGCACGTGCCTGCTCATGTCATGAGCCTTTTCGGTGCCGAGTCTTTCGATCCAAGCGGAAATGTTGTTTTTGTAACTCTCATCGGAGAACACCGCGCCCACAATGTGCAATCAGCCTCCCCCTCCTCAGGGATGCCGTCTATTCTCCGGAGGGTCCGCTGTTTCCAGAAGTCTGGTAAGTGGTTGAGGGCAAGACTCGTAGAAACGGCGTCAAGGAGCGCGCCATCTGTCGCCACCGGTGGTGACAGGAATAGAATGTCCCCTCAATGAGACAATCCGGAAGGGCCCCCGGGATGCCGATGGTGCCCACCCTGGCACAATGGCCTGCCGCCAGCAGAACAAAGGTCTCCGTGCCGCTACCGAAATCGGCGATGACAGGGTTCCCGCGAAGGCCGAGCCAGGTAATGACGCCCTCGTTCTCATTCTCTATGCTGCGGAACCGGCCGTGTCGTGCATCACAAGCCTCCACGACTCCCGGTCTGCGAAATTCTTGTCGATCTGGACCATGTCATCGCATTCCCATCAAGGCAGTTCCATCTAGCGCTCTCTTGCCGGTAATAAGGATTTTCCCACTTTGACGCGATAAGGGATGGCTGGCAGCAGAGCATCTCTTGCCCTCCCACTGCCACGGTCCGGGCGGCTTCCGATGAGCTTTCTTGATTCTCAACAGAGGCGTTGAGGCATTCTTCGATGATCACAACGTCGCTTTTCACCCTTTGCTGGGGCTTGACGGCTATTTGCTTCAGGAACTCTGGAGAGTACAGATCTATTTTTTCTTGACAAGCAAGTGACACCAATTATAACGTATGGACGCCATGTCTATTGAATGGAGGACGAGTCCATATGGAAGTGATAGAGCGAAAAAGACAGGAAAGAGAGATCAGGAGGGAACTGGCAATCGATGCCGCCATGGGTATTTACGAGGAGGAAGGATACCACTCGATTACAATGGAAAAGATTGCTGAGCGGTCAAAGTTGAGCAGGGCCGCGCTTTACCTCTATTTCAGAAACAAGGAGGAGATACTCATTAGCGCCATCGTGGCGCATGCCGACTACCTCGCCGGGTCTCTAAAGGAGCTTTATAATAACCGGGAGAATACGAAAGGGGATCTCTTGGAGAAACTGTGGACATGTTTTCAGGAGTCCTATGAAAAAGATCCTGTGACCTTTACGGCCTGGGAGTATTTCCATCAGAGTGATGTTGTAGACAGTCTATCTCCCGAACTGCGAGATATCCTCCATAGGTCGGCCTCGAAGGTTGTCGGCCTCCAGTTGAAGATAGTCGAGTATGCCGTTCGAGAGAGGATGTTCATCGAATGCGACCCGAGGGTGCTGTCCGAGGTCGTGTGGTCAACGTTCCTGGGGATCGTGTACGTTGAGCGAAGCAAGATTATGCTTTCCCACAAGAGCCACATGATCTCGACGCAGGACATCGCCAAAAGAATGCTGGCACGGGGTGTTGCCAATCTATCCCGGCAGAGAGAGGGAAACACTGCTGGGGGGATGTGCGATGATGAGGTTGGAGCGCAACAAAACGGTCTGTAGCGAGGCGGTCGCCATACGTTCGGCGGTGTCACCACGGTGCCAGTTCAATTTTACGGGCTGCGCTATAGGTAGATTGTGGGTTCCCTCAGTCCATGTGTGAGCCCGTGCTCTCCATACGGACAAGGAACCACGAGCGGAAGAAGAAAGATTTCTTTAGTGATTCTTCAGGCGATGGCGAGCGTCGTCGGAAGCGAAGAGTAAGAATCGAGGGTGAATGGGATGAAACAAAAAGTGTCGTGCGTGTTCGAGCATCGTTGGGTTATCTTAGCCATTCTTTCAGTGCAGTACCTCTTTGTCTATTTTCACCGGGTGTGCCCGGCCGTAGTGGCGCAGGATTTGGTCGAGGCATTCTCGATCAGCGCCACATCTCTCGGCATACTGGCTTCAGGCTACTTTTACCCCTACGCGATAATGCAGGTACCTGTGGGATTTCTTGCGGACTCCTGGGGTCCTAGAAAAACCATTACCTTCTTCACATTACCCGCGGCGGCGGGTGCGTTCATGTTCGGGTTGGCACCAAATCTCGAAGTTGCGACGATATCGCGCATCGTGGTGGGTTTTGGTCTTGCAGGGATCTTCGTTCCCGCCATGAAGGCACTTGCTGAGTGGTTTCAGCCAAAAGAGTATGCGAGAGTTTCGGGGATCCTTATGGCCGTAGGCGGGATCGGATGGCTTTCTGCTGCGACACCTCTTGCTCTGGTAAGCAAGAGCTTTGGCTGGCGCACGGGCTTCATCGCTATCGGGTGCATTACTGTGGTGTTATCGCTTCTCACCTGGTTTTTTGTCTCTGATAAACCAAAGGAAAAGAAGTGTGAAGCGGGCAATAATATCTCTCCAGGGCGACCGGCTTCGCGACAATGTGTGGGATTATTGGCAGGGGTCCGCAGAGTGGGTTCCACCCCCGATTTCTGGCCGCTGGCAGTATGGTGTTTTTGTGATGGGGCTATCCTCTTCAGCTTTACCGGATTGTGGGCCGGCCCCTATCTGAGAGATGTTTATGGTTTTTCAAAGCCCGCCATTGGGAACATACTTTCTATGGTGGCGGTGGGGGTAATTGTCGGCAGCCCTTTCCTGGGGTACCTCTCAGATAAAGTCCTCAAAAGCAGGAAAAAGATTCTCTTTGGGTGTGCCTTGGTCACGGTTATTGAATGGGTGATCCTCTATGGCTGTCTCGAGTCACTCCCGGTGCCGGTACTGTATGGGTTTTTTCTGATAATAGGCGTCTGCGTCGGTGCTTCCATTGTAATCTGTTTCACGGCAACCAAGGAAATCTTTCCTGTCGAAATGGCTGGCACTTCCGTGAGTTGTGTGAACCTCTTCGGTTTTTTGGGTGGAGTCATCTATCAGCCCTTGATTGGGCACTTTCTTGATCTCGCAGGCATGGCAAACGGACAATACGTTACTCGGGGGTACAAGTTGGCCTTTCTGCTACTTCTGGGCACCAGCCTTGTACACGTTGCCTGCACGTTTTTTGTTAAAGAGAAGCCGCATGGCGAGACGAGCGAAGCAACGGCCTGTACTCGTAGGGAGCGCGTTCTGCCGCCCGGTCGCTGCTCGGCAAGGTCCGAAGGATTCAAGAGTCAATAAATATAAGAGACCAGAGCGCGACTGCTGAGTGTGCCGTATCAGGTGTATGGTCTTGTGAATAATCATCAAGAGGAGGAATGAACTATGACGTCAACCTACATGCCGCGGGTGCGTACCCGCGAGGAACTTGAGTCGCTTCAGTTAAGTGGTTTGCAGTGGACGGTTAGCCATGCGTATAACGGGTCCAGTTTCTACAGGAACAGGTTCAATGAAGTCGGGGTGAGACCCGAGGACATAAAAACGTTGGAGGACATCAGGAAACTGCCATTTGTGACGAGCAAAGATCTTCAGGAGGGATATCCCTTTCCGCTTCTGAGCGTACCTCTTGAGAGTGTGGTAAGAATACATGCCTCCAGTGGAACAACCGGCAAGAGAAAGGTTCTTTGCTACACTGCAAAGGATATCGACGACTGGGCCAATATGTTTGCACGTTGTTATGCCTTTGCAGGTTGCGCGCCTGCAGACCGGATCCAGATAGCCGTCGGCTATGGTGTGTGGACAGCTGGAGTGGGGTTTCAGAACGGCTGCGAGCGTTTCGGAGCCATGTCTATACCTGTAGGTCCGGGGAATCTCGATATGCAGTGCCAGTTCCTTGAGGATTTTCAGACGACCGTAACCGGCTCCACCGCATCGATGGGTCTGCTACTGGCTGAAGAGATCGACAGGCGAGGATTGCGTGGAAGACTTGCACTGAATAAGATGATATTTGGGTCGGAGAGGTCGAGCGATGCCATGCGAGTTCGTATCTCTGACCTTTCAGGAGTGGAGCCTGACCAACTATTCGATATCGCGGGTCTCACCGAATTGTACGGACCAGGGACAGGCATCGATTGCCGGTATCATAAAGGGATTCACTACTGGGCTGATTATTACATACTGGAGATATTGAACCCGGATACCTTGCATCCTGTACAGCCGGGAGAGGTAGGTGAGATGGTTGTGACAACACTCATGAAGGAGGGAGCGCCCCTCGTTCGTTACAGGACCCGGGACCTGACGAGAATCATAACCGAACAGTGTCCATGCGGAAGTATCATGCCGATGCACGACAGAATCCTCGGCCGATCCGATGATATGTTCATTTTCAGAGCCGTCAACATCTATCCAAGCCACATTGACCAGTTGCTCTCAAACATTACCGGAGTTGGGTCCGAATACCAGATTCACCTTACCAGGGAGGCAGATGGCAAGGACGAGATGCTCATCAGAGTGGAGCGGGCAATAGACTGCCCGATCGACGATGCCGGGCGAATAAAAAAGGCAATTGCGGATGAGATAAAGAAACAAACCCTGGTGAGTTGTACTGTTGATGTTGTTGAGTATGGAACACTGCCGAGATCGGAGAGGAAGACAAAGAGAGTATTCGACAGCAGAAACTGAGGATGATTTGTTCGCGAGCGGCGAACTTGCGAGGGTCTTTTCGGGAAAAGCGGAAAGACCCTCTGCCAGGGGACAAGGGTGAACCTCGGGGAAATCCCGCGATTCTTCCGCCAACATAAATGCCAACTAATTGCCGTTCCGGTTCGCGGCGCGTCCGTTCGGAACAGGTACTTAACGCAACAAATACCAACGCTTTACAGATGCTGAAAACCAACATTATTCAGTCAACGCGCGTAAGATTCCTGTATATTCGTTAATCTTTTTTCTTCCCCGGAAGCGAGAAAATGACGGTTTTCCGCTATTTGCAGCCTTAAGGTTTTTCTCTATAATCGAAACCGTTGAACAGAAACTCTGAACAGAAACAGAAGTGGGTGTGACCAAGTTTCGGCGGAACGATCTGGTCATCTCAGACTGTTCGCTACGACAGGAGGGATTGCTATGCAGAAGCAAAATCGTTTGCGCGCAACCCTGAAAACAATATGTCTCGGCCTCATGTTCCTTCTTATCTTTTGCACGCCGGCTACGTCGGCGGAAAAACGCAAAGACACTCACGGTCATGTTAGCGAAGATTTGTTTTCAGTTGTTTTTCCCACGCAAAAAGACGGTTGGGCGTGTGGGCGCTGGGGTACCGTGATCCGTACCGCGGATGGCGGCAAAACATGGGAATACCAGGCGACCGACACGGATTTCACGCTTAGCTCAATATATTTCAGGGACTCCAAGAATGGATGGGCAGTTGGAGACGAGGGAATAATCATCCACACACAGGATGGGGGAAAGACCTGGGTGAAACAGAAAAGCCCTGTCAGCTATTTCTTGATGGGAGTCTATTTTGCCGACACAACTAACGGCTGGATAGCCACGGAAAGAACCACCATCCTGCACACTCAAGACGGGGGAAAGACCTGGGCGAAGCAGTTCAGCGACCGAGACTTCATCCTGAAAAGTGTTTCCTTCAGTGACCAAAGGAACGGTTGGGCCGTTGGCGAATATGGCTTCATCTACCACACGGAAGACGCCGGGGTGACGTGGAAGAAGCAGGCGGGCGAGTTCAAGGTCTCAGAGGAGACAGGCGAGGTGGTAGGTGGGAACATACTCTTCGGTGTCTTTGCCGAAAGCCCCCAGAGAGCGTGGGTTGTGGGTATTGATGGTTATGTGGCCAGGACAACTGATGGCGGGAAGACATGGAATCGGGTAAGCGTGCCTGTGTCCAGGACTCATCTCTACTCTGTAGGGTCAAGCAAGACGGGCGTAATTGCCATCGGGGGCGATGGCGTATTCCTATGGTCCGGCGATGGTGGCGCAACATGGAAAAACCCTGAATTCAAACCGTCCATCAGATATGGGTGGATCTACGGGCTTGCACCGCGGGGAGAGACCGATTTTGCCGCTGTTGGCCTTGGTGGGGCGGTCTATCTCAGCGATAGCAACAAGACACCGCCGTCTTTTTCACGGATCGCGTATTGATTTACTCTGAGGAGTTGACGAGGCAGGCACTATGAAACAGGAAGAGAAAAAAACATTGTTAGATCGTCTCAGCTGGTTTTTGACAGGCCACAGACGGGTGGTTTTTGTACTTATCCTTGTACTAACCGCCGTCTTTCTCTTTGGCGCATTCAGGATCAAAGGTGAGGTGATTCTTACCGACATGCTTCCCTACGACCATCCTTTCCTGAAACTTCACGCGACCTTTTCAAAGATCTTTGGAAGTGGAGGCTCCGGGGCGGTAATCGCGGTGAAGGCCAGGAGCGGGGACATCTTTAATGAGACAAACCTGACGAAAGTCAAGAAGATGACCCAGGAGATAGAACTCTGGGACGAAGTACACAGGGTTCTGACCGTATCGATCGCGAGTCATTCTGTAAAAGTGGTGACGGCAAGGTCCAAAGGAGAGATCAGCACGGTGCCGCTGATGTTCCCGGACGTACCCAAGAATTCCGAAGAAATGGAACGGCTGAAGAAGAATATATTCTCCAATCCGGCCTATAACGGCACCCTGGTTTCGAAGGACGGTACGGGAACCCTCATCCTGACCGAGTTCAAGGAAAATATCTCCTACGCGAGGGCCTTTCAGCTGTTGCAGAAACTGAAGAAAGACTACGAAGATGATCGGGTTTCGATCCATATCACCGGTTATCCCATGCTTATGGGCTGGATATATAGTCTGAAACCTCAGATGTACAAGGTGTTTGGCATCAGCGTGATCGGCATTGCCATTATCCTCTTTATTGTCTTCCGTAATGTTCTGGGCATAATCGCGCCTCTCACCAATGCTGGTGTCCTCACTATATGGGGGCTTGGATTCATCGGTTTTACCGGAATAAACTTCAACCCCATGCTCTATGTCCTTGCCTTTCTTGTGGGATCGAGGATGATAGGCAACTCGGTGCAGATAATACATCGATATTTTGAAGAGTTGAGCGCCGGCAATAATGACAGATCCCGGGCCTGCTACGAGACCATGCGGACGATGTTCATACCTAACTTTGCTGCAGTCGCAACAGATGCGGCGGGGTTTCTTGTCCTGCTTGTAGCAAAGATTGTCCTCATGCAGCACCTTGCCGTGATCATGACCTTCTGGATGATGAGTATTGTGCTGACGGGTTTTATGGTCCCCGTTGTGTGCACATTGCTGCCGTTTCGGGTGGCAACCGGGCCGAAAGAGAAGGCTCAGCTGGACATGCTGTCCAGGATTATGATGAAGATAACGCATTTCTCCATCTCCCCCCGCGGCAAGTATGTCGTGGGGGCCGTCATCGTCTGCATAGCGGTGCTGTGCACCTGGCAGACGACCAAGTTGAAGATAGGGGACCCCAGCGCCGGTTCGCCAGTCTTTTACAGTAACCATCCGTACAACAAGGACCAGGCGTTGATCAATAAAACATTCGACGCGTCGTCGGAGAACCTTATGCTCTTTTACGAAGGGCAAAAGGATTCAGTCTATGACCCGGATGTGCTTAATACCTTTGAGGGATTTGCCAGGCATATGCAACGGGCGCTCCCCGACATATATAAATCGTCCAGCTCGATCATCGATACGATGAAGATGACGAACGTGACGTATCACGATGGAGACAAGCTGTGGTACCAACTCCCGCGCAATCAGGCCATGTCAACAGGCCTCATGAATATGGTGAAACAGAATACATCGCGTGGTACCTACGAACGTTTTCTGGACACGACGTGTGAGCGCGGCCAGATAACACTCTTCTTCTCCGATCACATATCTGAAAACCTCATCAGAATCCGTGACGCGGCATACGACTTTTTCAAGACGCGGCCGATGAAGATCGACAAAGGGGAATTCAAACTTGCCGGTGGGAGGATCGGCATGGAAATAGCCCTGAATGAGGAGATGAAGAGGGCCCATGTGGTTATCGACTGCATAGTCCTTGGGGCAATATTCGTTCTGTGCGTGTTCAGTTTCAGATCTATTGTGGCAGCCCTGATGCTCACGCTGCCGCTTCTTCTGGCGAATAGTGTTGCGGCGGCGTACATGGGGCTGAAGGGTATTGGCCTTTCTATCAATACGCTTCCTGTTGCCGCCATAGGGGTCGGTGTTGGTGTAGACTTTGCGATTTACCTTTACAGCCGGTGCATCGAGGAGTTCCCCCTCCAAAAAGGGAACTGGATGGCGACGATCACACAGGCAATCTGCAGTTGCGGTAAGGCAGTTGTGTTTACGGGGATAACCGTCATATTACCGATACTTAGCTGGTATGTTTTTTCGGACATGAAGTTTCAGGCAGAGGTCGGTTTCTTCCTTGCAATGATAATGGGGACGAATGTATTGCTGACGCTGTCGTTGCATCCCTTGATGATCTACGTAATCAAACCGAAGTTCATAAGCAGGAATCTTGTCGAACGGGAGGAGACTCGGGTAAGGGAAGGAGTGTTGGTTGCGGACTAAGGGCAGTTACCCGTGCGAAAGCACGGGTAGCAATAAAGAAGGGAGGTAATATCTATGAGGATGCGGTCAGGTGTCCGGGAGAAGGATTTCGGTGTGCTTCTGTGTGTCAT
Organism: Syntrophobacterales bacterium Delta_02; assembly: GCA_001603955.1. Classification (GTDB taxonomy): domain Bacteria; phylum Desulfobacterota; class Syntrophorhabdia; order Syntrophorhabdales; family Syntrophorhabdaceae; genus Delta-02. The sequence goes on from LVAA01000014.1 coordinate 17,551, forward strand.
TGTTGCCTTAAGTGTGATGATTCTGTATTTTGCGAATCCTGCTGCTGCAATAAATACGGAGTTGGGGGGCAAGCCCTTCACTTTTACGGGTGTTATCAAGCAGGGGGTGGGCTATGGCGTCTCGGGAGACCAGTACGATACTAAAGAGGGGTTCCAGTCGTTTCTCACACAGATAGTGCTCGAGGGAAAATACGAACCGAGCCCGTATACGAGCATTTTCTTAAGTGGCAAGTATAATGCGGATCAGGCTTACCCGGTCTTTTCCAATGATACTAAATGGAGGGAGAAGGGGTTCAACAAGTCACGGAATCACCTGGGCGTTCTGGACGATTGGCAGGATATCCTTGGCGAAGCCCACCTTACGTACAAAAAGGGTGATTTCTATCTGCGGGTTGGTAAACAGCTCGTCAGGTGGGGTGAGACTGACGGATTTCGTCTGATGGATCAGATCAATCCTGTGGACAACAGACGGGGCATTACGGATGTTGAGTATGAAAATACGATCATCCCCACCTGGCTTATAAGAGCAGAGTATCGTGTGCCGACCGTGCCGTACTGGATGCAGGACCTTAGCCTGCAATTTATTTTCAACCCCAATCCGAAGTTCCGCGGGAATGAGAATATCGTAACCGGAAACGAGAGAATGGGCATCTGGGCTCCAATGGTTGATATTGGACTGGGAGGTGCGTACCCGTTCGATTATGCACATCTGGGTGAGTACATTACCGACATTGACAAACCAAACGACTTTAGCCCGGAAGGGTTTGGCTATGCCGGGAGAATAACTGCGAACGTCTGGGATGCAAGGTTTACGCTGAATGGTTATTACGGGCGCAGTCTTGACTACGTTTCAAGGGCCACCGGCGCAGCCATCATGACGACCTCTGATTATGACGGGAGGATGATCCTTTCACCGATGTATGAGGGTTATTATCCCTATTTCAAATTCGTGGGCGCTACATTCACAAGAGACCTCTCTTCCTTGAGGGCGGATTGCCTTGGGGGTGTTTCCCCGGTGTTACGCTTTGAAAGTTTTTATGCCTTCAACAGCACGTTTGTGAACAGTCGTGGCGAGTATGTGAAACACGATGAATTTCGCGGAGCCACGGGCATGGACTGGAAGGTGAAAATACCGCTTCTTAATGAAAAAGCATACTTCAGCATATCACCGCAAATCTACCTGCAAAAGATTCTGAGCTACCCATCGGAAAGGTACGGGCTGTCGGGTTCGAGTCTGTACGAGAACAACTGGACAACCACACTCATGATAAGTACTTCGTATTTTCACACAAAGCTTCAACCCTCGTTCTTCTGGTACAAAGACTGGACGAACAAGTCCGAGTTTTATCGCTATCAGTTGATATGGGAACACAGCAGTGCGTGGAAATATACCCTGGGGGCGCTGTTCGTAGATGGTGAGAAGGAGGGTATAGGCTATGAGCCCATCAAGCATAAAGACCACGTATACTTCAATGTTGCCTATAGATTCTAGGTACTTACAAGAGGAGGACTGCATATGAAATGTTTGAAGAGGTCGGTTGTGTGTTTTGCTGCGGTATTCATGATAGGGCTATGTCTACAGGGGACATTGTGGGCGTATGACCCACCGGACCCCAAGACGTACGTCCCGACGTTCACGGATTTCCAGAAGGCAAAGAAGTTTTATGATGATCCGCGGTCAGTCTACGCAGGTCCACTTTCAATAAAGAAACGGGTGCCGAAAGAGCTCTATGAGAAGCTTGTGCATCCCGTGAGCGAGATGAAGAAGGAATGGGCTGATGTAGTGGGGTTTAAGTCGCCCGATTTGGTAGGAAAAAAGGTCCCGGAGGTTAAGCCCGGAAAGTATACATATAAGGATCTGGAAAAGAGCCCCGGTTTTAAGTCGTTGTTCTGGCCTACGCTGCAAAGCAGGATAAGACCGGGCGCTGCACCCTTCGCCGGCAACATCCCGGCGTTCGAGATAATAGCCACACAGCAGCTTTATCATTCCCTGCCTGTTGCTAGGTATACAAAACAGAATGCTTCGAAGATCAAGACCGAGAGCAACGGATATCTGGTACCGGAATCCTGGGAAGGAGGGCTTCCTTTCCCGAAACCGTCAGGGAAGTTCAAGGCGTTGCAGATCATGTACAACGTCGAGAAGAGATATTTCTCCTTTGACGCCAGCTTTCTTCTCTTTCAGAACGTTCGTGGTTATCGCAAGGATTTGTCCACAGATTTTGATGGCGCTATTCAGGTAAGAAGTCTCAAGGCTGCAGGACGCCTGGCGCTGGAGCCGTATGGTGTGCTGGACGAGCGCGCGAGAAAAAGAGGCGAAATAAGAAACTTCGTGATGGATTATCTCAAACCGAGAGATTCGGTTGGAACCGCAATGTCGGCCCTGTACTACAACGATCCCAAGAAGTCAGATCTGCTGATGGTTTATGTGCCGAGCCTGAGGCGTATACGCATGCTCACCTCGTCTGATAGCCAGGATCCGATTCAGGGTCAGGACCTGATCTATGACGACAACGACGGTTTCCTTCAGAAGCTTTCACCGACACGTTTTCCCTACGAGTGGAAAGTTGTTGAAGAAACGGAATACCTTGCCCCGTTTTTTGACGGAACGGAATACGTGACGGAAAAGGGGCTGGAATACCGGAATGTGAAGTTCATGAGGCGGCCCGTATACGTGGTCGAGGGAAAGCAGTTGGATAAGAACTATGTATACAGCAAACGGGTGTTCTACATAGACCGTGAAACGTTCATGTTCTACGCGGTCATGAACTACGATCAGAAGGGGAGATTATACAGAACCTTTGAAGCGGGTTTTAAGTTTGAGCCGGAACTGGGAGTGTTCCATACCGGTGGAGCAAGCACCCTGTTGAAAGACCACGTAGATGTTCATTCGTGTATCTTAACCTCGTATGACATTCCGGCCTTCTGGAAGAGGAGAGATGTCTCGCTCGAAGGGTATATGGGAGCGAAATAAGATACTGGAGGGGCGAAGTAAGAGCCCCCGGATGATTAGGGAAGGAGTTAGAGATGGCCGGTTACGTTAATACAGTCCTCGGCAAGATCAGCACAGACGCGATGGGACCAACGCTCATCCACGAGCATGTTAATTTTGGCTTTGCCGGCTGGTACGCCGATAGCACAGTGGCTCCGTTCGAGCGAAAGGCATGTCTGAACAGAGTGGTTGAGGTGCTTAAGGAAGTGAAGGAGTCGGGAGTGAGGACATACATTGATTGCACTCCCAATGATTCGGGAAGAGACGCGCGCTTTCTGAGAGATGCCGCTCAGGCATCGGAAATGAACATTGTTTGTTCAACGGGTCTTTATAATGAAGCGCAGGGAGGATCAGCCTATTTCAGGTTCCGTAGCGCGTTGCCGTTTACGAATGTCACGGAGGAGATCCGGGAACTGTTTTTCAAAGAGGTTACGGAAGGCATCGAGAATACGGCTATCAAGGCCGGTGTTATTAAAGTGGTTATCGGGAATGAGTCCATTTCGCCCTACGAGGAGACGGTAGCGAGAGCCGCTGCTGACGTATCGAAAGAGACAGGAGTGCCCATTATTACTCATACCCATGGTGGAAGGCTGGCTGTTGAGCTGGCCGATTTCCTCATTTCGGAAGGGGCAAACCCGTCTCAAGTGCTGATCGGGCACGTGGGCGGCACCACTGACGTTGATTACCATGCCGCTGTTCTGTCCAGGGGTGTCTATATCGGTTTCGACAGGTTTGGGGCGGACATGCCGCCGGAGAAACCGGATTCGGACAATATCGCCTGCATACTGGAGCTGATTCGACGGGGTTACGCGGGACGGATACTGCTTTCCCATGATTTCACCATTAATATGCTCGGAAGACAGGTAGCGGAGCTTCTGGCCAATCTTCCGGATTGGTATCCGACGCACGTGTTTAAAAACATTCTTCCCACCCTGAAAGCCAAGGGAGTAAGTGACGAACAGATCGCGGAGATGACGGTTGGAAATCCGCGGAGACTGTTTGAGGGCGGATGAGAATGCGCACGAAGACAGTCCCGCACGACGAACGCCTGAGACAGGCATATGCCATCGGAAGGGCCAGTAAGCGGCCGTTCTGGCAGGCGGGCAGAAAACGGGTTTGTGACGGAATTATACAGGCCTAGTGTATCAGCGAAAAGGAGAGTATTCCATGACAAGACAGTTTGAAAACAAAGTTGCTTTAGTGACCGGCGCCGGTTCTGGTATCGGAAGAGCGGCTGCTCTCGCCTTTGGCCGGGAGGGGGCAAAGGTCGTTGTGGTGGATATAGTGGAGGCCGGGGGTGCCGAGACGGTGAAGCTCATCGAGGAGGCAGGCGGGCAGGCGACCTTTGTTCGCTGTGATATTTCCAATGCGCAGGAAGTAGAGGCAATGGTAAAAGCGGCGGTTGACAAATACGGACGCCTGGACTGCGCGTTCAATAACGCGGGTGCTGGAACCCTCACATCGACGGTCGATTGTACAGACGAAGTGTTTGATCTGACGGTTCGGGTCAATCTCAAGGGTGCCTGGCTATGTATGAAATATGAGATTTTGCAGATGGAAAAACAAGGAGGAGGAGCGATTGTGAATACGGCGTCCGCAGCGGGGGTCGTAGCGCAGGAAGGACATTCGCCCTATAGCGGCGCGAAAGCGGGACTGATCCAGTTGACTAAGGTGGCGGCGCTTGAGTGCGGAATGAAAAATATACGGGTGAACGCGCTGTCCCCAGGGCCGATCCGTACCCCGATGCTGGAGCCGCTTCTTAATGATCCGGCGATTAAGGAGCAGATTACGAAGACTGTGCCAATGCACAGGGCGGGTACTCCGGAAGAAGTCGCGGCGGTGGCGCTATTTCTCTGTTCGGATGGGGCGTCCTTCGTCAACGGAGTGATGATACCCGTGGATGGCGGCAAGACAGCGGGTTTTCTGAGGCTGTAAAGAGATAGGGACACTGTTCAGGCGGGAGATTGACAAATGGAGACTCCCAGCTATGGGCGCAATGGGCGGGGGGCCGACAGGCCCTTCCCGTTCGTGCGCGTGTGTACGGGGATGATCAGGGACGTTGGAAATTAAGAACAGAAGAAGACAATGCAATTTACCAAAGGGTAAACGGCAGGGAGGCAGGTCAATAATGAAGAACAGGTTCAGCAAGGAAGAAGTCGTCAGGTTGTACGTTAATCTTGTGCGTACCAGGGCACTCGATAAAGTCATGACCGAAGGATTGGTTGGAGGAAGAGTTGGCGGTCACTGGACGAGCCAGTTTGGGCAGGAGGCGGTCGGTGTGGGATCCTGCACTTTTCTGCGCAAGGACGATTATATCCTGTATGGTCACAGGGGCCACGGGATTACTACCGCGATACCAAAAGGTCTACCGCCGGAGGCATTGATCGGCGAGCACTATGGAAGAATGATAGGCGGTTGTTGTGGTGTGGGTTTCTTCCGGGAATTTGACCCTGATCTGGGGATAGTCGGACTGAGTGGTACACTTGGAGGAAACTTTGTTGTGGCCGCCGGCCTGGGAATCGGTGCGAAGATGAGGGGGAAGGGCCAGGTTGTGATCTGCACCGAGGGGGATGGGACTTATGGCCGGGGTACGTTTCACGAGTGTGCACTAATGTCCGCGAACTGGAAGCTTCCTATTATCTGGGGAATCGAGAACAATCAGTACATGATCTACTCACACGTAAGCGAGCTTTACCCCAAAGATAATCTTGCGGATCTGGCATTTGGTTACGGTATACCTGGCATTGTCGTGGACGGACAGGATGTGGTGGCGGTCGCTGAGGCGTACGCCACGGCCGTTGAACGGGCAAGGGCCGGGGAAGGCCCGACTGTGATTGAGTCCAAGACGTATCGTATTGAACCCCACGTTTTTGGTATGTCGGATTTGAAAGGGTGGACGCCGCGGCCGCAGGAGGAAATCGATGCCTGGAGAAAAAGAGATCCGATCAAGTTGCTCCAGGAGAGACTTCTCAAGGAAAAGGTGCTGAGTGCGGCAGACATTGAACGTATTGAGCGCGAGGCAAAAGATGAGATGGAGAAGGCTGAAAGAATTGCAGGCGAAAGCCTACCACCGGAGCCTGAAATCCTGGATCGATCCCTCTACGCAGAGTAAAGAGAAAGGAGTGCAATAATGAGAGAAGTCGCTTTTTGGCAGGCTATAAATGAGGCATTAATGGAAGAAATGGCCAGGGATGAAACGGTTTTCGTTATGGGCGAATGCGTGAGAGGCGCGCTCTTCGGAACGACGAAAGGACTGGTGGACAAGTTTGGCGCGGGCAGGGTGCTGGATACCGCGATAAGCGAGAACGCGATCGGAGGAACCCCTGTTGGAGCGGCGATAGCAGGCTACCGGCCGGTCGCGGACCTTATGTTCAGTGATTTCTTCCTTATCGCGGGAGATGAAATATGCAACAAGGCGGCCAAATGGCGTTTCTGCCACGGCGGAAAACCAAGACTGCCGATTGTGTATATGGCATCAACGGGTGGGTATATGGGGAGTGATGCCGAACACTCACAGTGCAACGAGGCTCTTATTATGCACACTCCGGGCCTGAAGCTTGCCTTCCCCTCGACGCCTTATGACGCGAAGGGGCTTTTGAAAACGGCGATCAGAGACGACAACCCTGTTGTTTTTCTGTATCACAAGCAGTTGCTGGCGAATAAAGGAGAGATACCCGAGGAGGAGTACACAATTCCCTTCGGTTTGGCGGATATCAAGAGAGAAGGAACGGATGTCACGGTAATCGCGACGGGATATATGGTCTCGATGGTATTGGGCGCGGCGAAGCACGCGGAGGCGAATGGAGTCAGCGTTGAGGTAATCGACACAAGGACGCTCGAGCCTCTCGATATCGGCACCATAGTTGCGTCGGTAAAAAAGACGGGGCGCGCAATAATCGTGGACGAAGACACGGAGCGGTGCAGTGTCGCCGGAGAGGTCGCGATGCAGATCATGGAACACGCCTTCGACAGCCTTGATGCGCCGATCAAGAGAGTTGCCGCGGCAAATTACCCGATCCCTGCGAATAGGTTCCTGGAAAAAGTGGTGATGCCTCAGCCTAACGATATAGTTGACGCTATCCGTGAGGTGACAGGCAAGGACCTCGGGGGGCCGATGGAGGTTGAGGCTGCGGTGGACTTCAGGAAACTAACGGGCGATCTGGGGATTTCGAAGAAGGTGTGATGTCAGCGAGGAACAGGGCGCGCATCTTTGGATGTGTGTGGAGATCGTTGAGACGGTATGCGACAGCTTTTGAATGTTCGATCTTGCAGCCCTTTGCTAGTTGATGGGGGGTGTGTCGGCAATTGGTCCTGGGGACGGGCGGTGGTTCCTTACCGGTAAGATCGGGAATGGAACGGCGGATATGCCTTACATCGTAGACCGTGAGCGGGACCTATTGACGCACCCGGAGTCTAGTGCGGGGGGTTTGAGAAGATGGTCGGAAGTCACCTAATGTGCATAGGTCTTATCTGAGGTCGGGATTTACCGGCCTTAACGGCGCGGGTTGCTCTTCTTATGCCCGGAGGCGGCCCGCGCCCAGGGGGGTTATGGAGGTACCGGATACCCTGTTGCATATACCTCGTGAGAGCACGTGATTTCGCGGCAAGCCGATGGATGCGAATTGGCTGAGTCAACATGAATAAGGAGGATTAACATATTATGAAGAAACCACTGTGGATACCATCTGCAGAGAGAATAGAGAGCGCGAACATTACGCGGTTCATGAAGGAAGTGAATCGGAGGTTCGGAAAGTCCTTTTCCAGCTATTTCGAGCTCTATGAATGGTCTGTTGAAGCCATCCCGGATTTCTGGACGAGTGTATGGGACTTTGTGGATATAAGGGCATCGAAGACAGCTGACCGCGCGGTGGAAGATTTGAATCGATTCCCCGGCACGAAGTGGTTCCCGGGAGCACAGCTCAACTTTGCCGAGAACCTCCTCCGGTACCGCGATGACCGTGATGCGTTCGTCTTCAAGTGCGAGAGAAAACCCGCGGTGCGCATGACGTACGGGGAGCTATACCGGATCGTAGGGCGACTCGCCGGTTCCCTGAAACGCATGGGGATCACAAGGAATGACCGGGTGGGGGCGTATATGCCCAATATTACGGAGACGGCGATCGCCATGCTTGCCACCACGTCCGCGGGGGCCACGTTTGCGTCCTGCGGTTCGGAACTGGGTGCCCGAGCGGTTATCGACCGGCTGGGCCAGATCCAGCCGAAGGTCCTTTTCACCGTGGATGGTTACGTGTACAAGGACAAGCCTTTCAGCATGCTCTCGGATGTGAAGGCCATAGTGGAGGCGGTCCCGTCCATCGAGAAAGTGGTCATTGTCCCCTATGCGAGTGAGGCACCCGACATCGCCGGTATACCCAAGGCTGCTCTCTACAGTGAGTTTTTGGGAGATGAGGCTGAGCTTGTCTTTGAACAGGTCCCCTTCGACCACCCTGCTTACATCATGTTCTCTTCGGGGACGACGGGCAAGCCGAAGTGCATGGTCCAGAGTGTAGGGGGAGTCTTGATCAACCAGATGAAGGAGCTTATCCTTCACGCAGATCTCACCCGTGAGGATACCATCATGTACATGACCGCTCCATCTTGGATGATGTGGAACTGGCTCATGGCATCCCTCTCGGTGGGTGCCACCGTCGTCCTTTTCGACGGAAATCCCGGATACCCCGACCTGGGAACCATGTGGAGGCTCGTGGAGGAGGAGAAGATCACCTTCTTCGGAACGAGTGCTACCTACCTGAACATGCTCAAGAGCCGGAACCACGTTCCGAAGGATCATTTCGACCTGTCTTCGTTGAAATCGATGGGACAGACAGGCTCCGCACTCTCGGCGGACGGCTTCGAGTATGTGTACCGTTCGATCAAGAGCGATATTCACTTCAACTCGCTGGCCGGGGGTACCGACATCAACGGTTGCTTTGTCATGGGTTGCCCGATCCTGCCCGTCTACGCGGGTGAGTTACAGGCACCCGCCCTGGGCATGAAGGTCAAGGCCTACGACGAGAAAGGAAAACATATCTTGGACACCCAGGGAGAATTGGTCTGTGAAGCGCCCGCTCCTTCGATGCCGCTTCACTACTGGGACGATCCGGATATGATCCGGTACAGGGACACTTATTTCGCGGTTTACCCGGACGTGTGGTGTCATGGTGACTATGTACAGTTCTACAGCGACACAAGAGGCGTCACCTTCTTCGGCCGCTCGGATGCCGTTCTGAAGCCCTCAGGGGTCCGGATCGGGACCGCCGAGATCTACAACGTGCTGGACGAGTTCCCTGAGGTGGCGGACAGCGTCGCCATCGGCCAGAACTGGGAGAGCGACCAGCGAATCCTGCTCTTCGTCAAACTGGCTCCAGGCGCTAGTCTCGTTGACGACCTGAAGGGGCGGATCAGGAGAGCCTTGAGGGACAAGGCATCCCCCAGGCACGTGCCGGCCATGATCCTGGAAGTGCCGGATATCCCTTATACCCACAGCATGAAGAAGGTGGAGAGTGCCATTACGAACATCATCAATGGCAGAGAGGTTACGAACAGAGTCGCGCTGGCCAACCCGGAGTCGCTGGATTATTTTGAGGAGATACTGCCACTGGTGGGGATGGAGCCGAGAATGAACGCCACTGCCGATATGGGTAGATAAGAGAAACGGAGGCATGGAGAAATGATCCCGAGGGCCGTGTGAGCCGCCAAGGTGAGGACCGGTCTTACCTGCTCCGCGCCAGAGGGTGATCAAGGGCCCTGTGGATAAGAGCCTGTGTATGAGACACAAACACTGCAGTTGGGGCCGGCGGTCTTTTGATGTTTGGAAAGCTTGTCGATCATGCGACAGGCAATGAAGTGGAGTCGTAACGCGCGAGAGACGGCAAAGGATGAAGCAGAGGCCGCTCCGTTCACAAGTTCAAGAGGTGCATGCATGGAAAAGCTAATGATCACGGCAGCCATAACAGGGGGATCATCGCCGCAAGCTAACCCGTACCTTCCAAAGAACCCGAAGGAACAGATTGAGGCAGCCGTTGATGCATGGAACGCGGGAGCGTCTATTATTCATATCCATGGCCGAAATCCTGAAACGGGAATGCCGGACCACGAGGCAGAGTATATCGCTGAAGCGATCGCGGGAATAAGGGAAAGATGTGATGTTCTTATAAACGTCACTACCGGCGGGACGGCACACCGGGTCGACCTCGACTGGCTGTACAGGGAGATCCCGAAGGAGAGCGTGAAAGGGAGGTTTCAGGTGATCGCCGACCTTTCGAAGGATCCCGTTACGCGACCCGATCTTGCTTCTTTTAACGCGGGCTCACCCGTTATTGATATCTACAGCAAAAACAAGGATGAGTTTCTCCTGAAATTCGTCATGGTGCACAGTTTTGACGACATGAGGTACGGTGCCAGGATCCTGAAGGAATGGGGTGTGAAACCCGAAATAGAATGCTATGACGTGGGTATGGTCAATAATGGTGCCACGCTCCGTGAAATCGGCGATATTGGAGGCCCGCTTTATTTTGATTTTGTCATGGGTGTGCTTGGCCAGATACCCGCGACGGTGGAGAACGTTATAGCAATGCGCCGTACCATGCCCGAAGATTCGATATGGTCTGCTTGCGGAATCGGACTCAGCGAATGGCCGATGATCACTACGGCCATGTTACTCGGCGGGCATGTCAGGGTGGGTTTTGAAGACAACATCTACCTGTCCAGGGGGGTTGTCGCAAAAAGCAATGCGGAGCTGGTGGAGAAGGCGGTGCGGCTGGCCGGAGAGCTTGGAAGAGAAGTGGCGACTCCGAACGAGGCCCGCAGGTTGCTTGGCCTCGATGCGGATGTGAGGTCTGCTGGAGGCTGAGAAGCGGCTGGAGCCGCGTGAGGGGCTGTCCTGTGGCGGTTGCCTCGCTGATTTCCAGCCAGGGTTGATTTTGCTGGATTTTAAATTTATAATGTGCTCCCATAATGTTAAAAGCGCGAGAGTTACTGCACATCTTTGAGATTGGCCAGACTGCTATGGGATGCGACGAAGTGGATAAGCTTCGCGCAACGGTGGTGAAACTCGTGCTTGAGACATTTGATGTCGAGCGCGCCAACTTCTTTCTCGTTCGTTCTCACCCATCTCCAAGGTTAGACCTGGACCATATTATCGCCGAGGGGATAGACCGGAAGTATTTAGATCTGTACCGGCAACGGTACAGTCAGATGGATCCCCTTCTAAAAACTCTTCTGGCTTCGGACCGGGTGGTGACGACGAAGGACGTCATATCCGCTCGTGCTCTAGACAGAAGTGAATACTACAATGATTTCCTCAGGCCGCAGTCTATTCATCACCAGATGGTCATATATCTGCGGTCAGGCGTACAAACACTTGGCCTTTTGGGCCTGTGTCGTTCCAGGGGCGAAAGGAATTTTTCTTCTACAGATTTTGAGAAAGGTGAACTGCTTGGATCTTACCTTGCGGGAGCTCTCGAAAGGGCGATCTTCATGGGTAAGGTTACCAAATCAAGCGAGATCATACATTCTATATGTCCGGATCTTCCCTATAGGGGATTGATGGTTCTTGATGAGCGGCTTGACCTGGTGTATGCGAGCGAAGGGGCGCTGGAAACGATTTCATGTTTAACCGGAGACGAGCAGACAGCCAGCGATCCGACGCCGCCTCTGCCGGAAGAGTTGTGTGCCGTGAGCCAGAATCTCCTGGAGAGCAGCGCGGGGAAATCAGTCGGAGCGCCTTCTGTTGAAGTTGATCTGAGAGCCAGAGGCACCGGACGGCCTGTTTCTTCAAGCCTTCGTGTCGTAGATTGTCCGCAAAATCAACGTCTGTGCCTGATTCATTTCGGCGAGAATGAATCAACAGATCTCTTACGCGCGCAATTGGAGAAACTCGGGCTTAGCCGCAGGGAGTTAGAAGTGGCCGATCTTGTCTGCGAAGGGCTTAAGAACAGCGAAATAAGCAAGAAATTATTTATCAGTGAATACACGGTTGAAAATCATTTGAGATCAATTTACGAAAAATTGGAAGTAAAAAACCGTACGGCCATGGCGCATAAAGTAATGAGCCTGACCGGCCGGAGATAGCCAGACCCTCCTTCATATCCAGATCAAAATTGACGAGTTTCCGCTATTGTTATTTGTCCCCATATTTTCGATAATCTCCACCAGATAACGATCAACAAAAGTCATGCGAAAGACCGATGGAAGAGAAGAAACCGTGTTTTGGGAGAGGAGAAAAAATGAATCCGGATGAGTTCAAGTACAATGAAGAGCATACCTGGCTTCTCGTTGAGGATGCAAAACTGGGAAGGGTTGGCATAACCCACTATGCACAGGAACAGTTGAAGGATGTTGTCTTCATAGAGCTTCCCGAGGTGGGTACCGAAGTAGTGCGCATGGAACCTTTCGGGGTAATTGAGTCTGTTAAGGCGACAAATGACCTCTTTAGTCCGGTGAGCGGTGTGGTGACAGAGGTAAACGATACCTTGAAAGATAATCCTGCTATCGTGAATCAGGACCCTTACGGGAACGGCTGGATGATCATCGTTAATATGACAGACTCTTCGGAACTTGACTCCCTCATGTCAGCGGAAAAATACGGGGCACTTGTTGAAGGCAGCATATGAATATCCTGGGAGGTTAATTACATGGTGGCACAGATAGCAATACCCAAACTCAGCATGGTTGTTGATGAAGTAAATATCGTGGAATGGAAGATAAAAGAAGGGGGCAATGTTGAGAAAGGCAGCGTTGTCCTTGTCATTGAGACCCAGAAGACGGAATGGAATGTTGAGGCCGAAGCAGCAGGCTTCGTCCATATCCTTGTAGCGGAAGGAAACAAGGCAAAGGCAAACGGTGTGGTGGGCCTTATCGCGGAAACAAAAGAGGAGTACGAGGCCATCCTGAAAGAGGCCCCCGGGAGTGCGCATGGCACCTCTTCAGAGGATGTGAAGGCCGAGGGTGAAGCGCAGCCTGCCGCGGTTGGCTCAGATAGACCGGCGGATCGAATCAGGATCACACCTGTAGCTCGTAAGATGGCAGAGGAACATATGATTGACATAACGAAGATACAGGGGACGGGTCCTGGAGGCAGGATTACCAAGGAAGATATCCAGAAAGCAATGGAGGAACAGCAGAAAACAACACCTCCTCCCGCGGACATGGCATTGGAAACCTTCCAGGGCAAGAAGGTAAGGGAATCGATACCCCTCAAAGGAATGAAAAAGTCGATTGCCGAGCATATGCACAGAAGCCTCTCTGTCGCGGCGCAGATGACGGTCATGGGTGAACTTGACATGACGGAGATGGTGAAGTTCAGGGAGTCCCTGGTGCGGCAGGAGAGTATCGTTGGAGTGAGAGTCGGCTACATGGATATACTGGTTTTCGCGGTAGCGAGGGCCCTCAGAGATCACCGTGATATGAATTGCAGCTTGATCGAAAATGAACTGAAGATCTGGGAAGACATCAATATCGGAGTCGCTGTTGCCGTTGGAATTGATGGCCTGATCGTGCCGGTAGTGAAGAACGCCGACCAGAAATCCCTTGTTGAGGTATCACGGGCAGTGAAGCTGCAAACGGAGAAGGGGCAAACGGGAAAGCTCGCGCCCGATGATCTTGCAGGCGGGACTTTCACGCTTACCAGCCTGGGGAAGGGAGGCACGAGTTCCTTTCAAACCCCCATCATCAATCAGCCGGAATCAGCAATCCTGGGAACCGGGCCGATGAAAGATAAACCGGTTGTAGAAAACGGGCAAATCGTTGTTGCCTCTATTATACCCTACAGCCTTACCTTTGATCACAGGGCGATAAACGGTTTTGGAGCAGAGCAGTTCATGGGAACACTCCAGAAACTCATGAAGACGCCGAGCCTGCTCCTGCTTTAGTTCGGGAATGACAGAAAGGACGATATTATGGAAGAAAGAGATGTGGTAATCATTGGAGGCGGCCCGGCAGGATATGCTGCGGCGATTCGGGTGTCTCAACTTGGCGGCAAGGCTACACTGATCGAAAACGGAAACGTGGGCGGTACCTGCCTCAATCATGGATGTATTCCGACAAGGTCGCTTGCACGGGCGGCGGAGTTGTTCGATATGGGAAAAGACGCAAATGACTATGGCATTGCTTATGATGGCATATCGGTTAATTTTGCGAAAATGATGGCACGGAAGGACACGGTTGTAAAAACGCTTGTAGCCGGTGTGAAACTTCTTCTCGGTGCGAACAAGGTGGAGCTTATAGAAGGGACGGGAAGATTTCTCACAGACTCGCAGATAGAAGTGGAAGCAAAGGACAAGACGAAGAAAACGCTCAAGGCGCGGAGAGTCATTATAGCCTCCGGGTCGCGCTGCAAAGACATATCGGCTCATGGTGGCGGAGAGAGGGTTATCAATACGACCCAGGCGCTCGGGCTCACCGAGTTGCCAAAGTCCTTGCTGGTTGTGGGGGGTGGGTTTATCGGTGTCACCCTTGCGACAATCTTTTCAAAGTTGGGCGCGGCGGTAAGTATTGCGGAAGAATCATCCCGCATACTGCCCCAGATCGACGGCGAGGTAACGGCTATTCTTGAAAAAGAGCTCAAGGGCAACAGGATCAAGACATACACGGACGCGCGCCTTATGGCAATAAAGGACGGTGACGACGGCGACCTGCGTGTCGATATAGAAGCGAAAGGGCAGCCGGTGACGGTTTCCGCGCGATACGTCCTTATGGCAGAGGCGCGTGAGGCAAACATCGACGGACTCGATCTCGACAAGGCAGGGGTGCAGACCAGCGGGAAAGGCGGTATTGCTGTAAATGCAAAAATGGAGACAAACGTCTCGGGCATACTCGCAGCGGGAGATGTTACGATGGAGCATATGTGGACGCCTGTTGCCTATGTGGAAGGAATTACTGCCGCCGACAACGCTATGGGGTTGAACAAAGAAGTTGACTACAGCGCGGTGCCCCACTGGGTTAGCACAGTCCCTGAAATATCCTGTGTAGGTATGACAGAGGAAGAGGCGGTCGGAAAGGGATACACGGTAAATGTCGGAAGGTTTCCTTTTGCCGCAAATGGAATGGCAACAATACTGGGGCAGAGGACAGGAGTGGTGAAGATCGTAGTGGATCAACGATATCAGCAGATTCTTGGTGTTCATATCGTAGGTCCCGGCGCTACTGACCTTATTGCGGGTGCCGCACTTGCCATGCGGCTTGACGTGACCCCTGAAGATATCGGTGCAACACTCCATGCCCATCCCTCACTTTCAGAGGCTGTATGGGAGGCGGCAAGGGATGTAACCGGTGAGGCGATCCACTACCTTACGCAACGCAAATAGATAGCAGAATGGAAGGGTGCTAAGATGAGCCTTGTGTGGGAACTTGGGTTGGTTGAGTACGATAAAGCGTATCAGTTGCAGCGGAAGTTGCACCGTCAACGGCTGATGGAAGAGATTCCCGACGTACTCCTCCTGCTGGAACATCCGCCTACCATCACCATCGGTAAATCCGGATGCATTGAAAATGTCCTTGTATCCAGGGAGGCGCTTTCCAAACAGGGTATATCCCTTTTCTTTATAGACAGGGGAGGGGATGCCACATACCATGGGCCCGGGCAGATCGTAGGCTATCCTATTGTTGACCTGAAGCAGAGGGGAAAGGATATACGCAGATTTGTCCATGACATTGAAGAGGTGATCATCCGCACCATGGCAGATTTCTCGATCAAGGCAAGCAGGGATGAAACACACCCGGGGGTATGGGTGGACGGAGACGAGCTTGCCGCTATTGGGCTCGCTGTCAGGCGGTGGGTCAGCATGCATGGGTTTGCCATCAATGTGAACGCCGATCTAGAGCATTTTTTTCTCATCAACCCTTGCGGTTTCTCTAACAGAAAGGCCACATCGATGATCAAGCTGCTCGGGCACAAGGTGTCGATGAAAGAGGTGACAGGCAGTCTGATCAGTCATTTTTCGGAGGTTTTCGGTGTCCTCAGTGCGTCATAGACTCCCCCCGTGGTTCAAACAGAAGCTCCCGGATCCTGCGGAACTGCGCAGTCTGGAGAGGCTCCTGAGGGAAAAGCAACTCCATACGGTTTGCGAGAGTGCTCTCTGCCCCAATCTGGGACAGTGCTTCAGCCGTAAAACGGCGACATTTATGATCCTGGGAGATACCTGCACGAGACGATGCAGATTCTGTGCGGTGAAGAAAGGGATACCCGGTGCGCCGGATGTGGAAGAACCCTCTCATATCCGTGAGGCGGTAATAACACTGGGGCTTAGGTATGTCGTCATCACCTCCGTGACGAGGGATGACCTTGCTGATGGCGGTGCTTCACAGTTTGTGCGAACAGTTGAGGCGCTTCATCAGGAAGACAGGGGTATCGGCACCGAGATTCTGATCCCTGATTTTCAGGGTTCGGTAGAGGCGTTAGGAGCGGTTGTCCGATCAGGTCCCAACGTGGTCAACCACAATGTGGAAACTGCTCCGCGCCTCTACAATAAGGTGAGACCGCAGGCAGATTATGCCCGTTCCGTAAGGCTTCTCTCCGCAGTGAAGGAATTGGACCCGAATATCGTTACCAAATCGGGATTAATGGTGGGTCTGGGAGAAACAAAAGACGAGGTCGTAAAAGTTATGGAAGATCTTCGAGGGGCCCGGTGCGATCTCCTGACTATTGGCCAATACCTTCAACCCTCTGATGAACACCATCCCGTGCTCAATTTCGTTTCGCCTGAGGAGTTCGATGAATACAAACAGATCGGGATGGATATAGGTTTCGTTGCAGTGGCATCGGGCCCTCTCGTAAGAAGCTCGTACAGGGCCGCCGATCTCTACAGAGATGCGGGACGGTCTCAAAGCTTTCTATCATAACCCCCCCCTAAAACCCCTCCTGCCCTCCCCTTCAACGGGGAGGGCAGGAGAAGGCTCGGAGGCAAGTCGGAATTATTACGGAGATGAGTATGAGTTCCCTGAAGGAAGACCTCGTTGCGATTGTCGGTGAAAAGGTTACGACGAGCGAGTTTGAGAGGTGGTTTTATACGAGCGACTTTGTGTCCATCCCCCGGTGGGTGAAGTCCTTTTTCAAAACCATGCCTCTTGCCGTGGTAAAACCGTGCAGTGTGGAGGAGGTCAGTGGTCTCCTGCGATACTGCAACGACAGAAGCATACCTGTAATCGCGCGGGGTGGAGGCACCTCGGGATTGTTCGGGGCGGTGCCGAAGAAAGGAGGCGTGGTTCTGGACCTCCGGGACCTGTCAGCGGTCAGAGGCATCGATGTGGGATCGAAGCAGGTTATGGTTGAGGCTGGACTGACGTGGTGGGAATTGGACCGCCGACTAAGAGAGGAAGGCTTGGCCTTGAAGAGCTACCCTTCGAGCGCGCGTTCAGCCACGATAGGCGGCTGGGTGATGGGCAGTGGTCTGGGTATCGGCAGCCTCATTTACGGGCCGTTGCGTGAGCAATTGCTCAGCGTGGAGGTGGTCTTCGCCGACGGGACGATGAGGACGTTGACGCGGGACGGGGGGCTTGAACGATTGTGCGAGACCGAGGGGATACTGGGTGTTGTCACGGGAGTGTCACTCACGATCCGAACGGAGCCGGAAGGCACTTTCCCGGAACTGGTGCATTTCGGCGACGTGAAGGAACTCTTTGATTTTGTTCGGATGTTGGTGAACGCGGAGGTGCGTCCGTACGCTGTTGAGATATTCGACGACAGGTATCTTTCCCTTGCGGGGCAATCAGGGTGCAAGGGGACCGACAGGGCGGGCCGCGGTGGAAGCGTGCTGGCCACGTGGGAGGACGGCGGAGGAAAATCGGAAACGGGGAGAAAGGCGATTGAGGCCCTGGCAAAGCGTTATCACGGCGAGATGCGCGACGGTGCCTTGCACGAATGGAACAATCGTTTCAACATGTTGAGGATCGGACGGGCTGTGCCCACCGTCATACCTGTGGGGGCGCATGTCCCTGTGGACAAACTGGAGCGTTTCTACAGGGGAATTCAGGGCCTTCGGAAGAGAACAATAGGGTTCATGGGCCACGTGGTAAGCCCAGAGGACTGCATGACGATGTCCATGCTCGTGACGGACCAGGATGAGCCGGTGGAGTTTGCGCTTGCGCTCCACGTGCCAAGCAGGATTTTCTCGATCGCGCGCTCTGTCGGAGGCAGGCCGGCGGGGGGCATAGGCGTTTGGAATGCACCGTACAGGAAGGAGGTGTTGTCTCTCGACAGGATTGAGGATATCGAAAGGCAGAAGAAAGAGGTTGATCCAAGAGGTATTCTTAACCCGGGCATGTGGTCGGGGGTCCCCTTCATGTTTAAGCCGGGCATCAATGATCTGGGAATGAAGGTCTTCTCCATTCTCGACAGGATCTGTGCGGGGAGAACCTCGGGACCTGGTGCGCAGAATGAATTCAAGGAGTGCGTGCAGTGCGGGTATTGCATGAACTACTGCCCCACGAGAGGGCAGTGGATATCTTCAACACCACGCGGAAGGATCCTGATGACGAAGGAGGTTTTTCGGGATGGATCGCTCGATCCGGCAAAGATCACCCCTGAGTACGTGAGGAGTGTTTTTGACTGCAGCCTTTGCGGCAGGTGTTCCGTTGACTGCAGCGTGTCTATTGGTTCTCCCGCGATGTGGGTGGAACTGCGCAAACAACTTGTGGAGAACGGTATCGAACTTTCCTGTCTGAAGGGCGTGGCGACGGTGGTTGGCGAAACGCACAACACTGCGGGAAAGCCAAACAGCGACAGAGCAAACTGGGCTAAGAGGGTGAACCTTCGTTCGGGTGGAGTGGAAAAGAACGGCAGGATCATTTATTTCACCGGTTGCGTGACGTCGTTTTTTCCGATGGTGCAGGACATCGCCCGCTCCTTCGTACGTATAGCGGACTATGCTGGTTTCGATGTCACTCTTCTGGGAGGCGAAGAGTGGTGCTGCGGTTACCCCCTGATATCCGCCGGCCACATTGATGCGGCGGCGGGGTCGATGAGGCATAACATTGAGGCGGTTGCCGCGACGGGCCTCAAGACCCTTGTCGTGACTTGCCCCGGGTGCTACCGGATGTGGAATGAGGAGTATTTTCACATCACGGGAGAGAAGCCCCCCATTGAAGTCCTTCATTCCACGGAGTTCATAAGCCGGCTTATCAAGGACGGGCGCGTATCCTTTAAGAACATGGACATGTCAGTGACGTACCACGATCCGTGCGATCTCGGTCGGCTGAGCGGTGTATTCGATGAACCTCGTTCCATCCTCGAAAAGATACCGGGGTTTCGCTTTAGAGAGTTCCGGGATAACCGGGAGCACAGCAATTGCTGCGGTTCCGGAGGCGACCTTCTTGTGTCGAACCAGGAGCTTTCTCTCGGGATTGCGAGACGGCGCCTCGACGAGGCCATTGAGACCGGTGCGGAGACAGTCGTGACGGCTTGTCCTTCATGTGTCAGGTCTCTTATGATGGCAAAGAACGCGGGGAAGGCGCCGGTTGGGGTCAAGGATATCACGCAGGTAGTCTGGGAAGCTATGGTAAAGACAGAGAGATCGGAGGTGGGGCGTGGCTGAGAGGACAGTTTATCCATCTTACAGATGGTTCATTCTTGTAGTCTGCTGTTGTTCGATCGTGGCATATTCAGTAGACATGATCGTCTACGCGCCTATATTGGAAGAAGTTGCCGGCGATCTGAATGTGGATATGGGGGCAGCGATCAACCTTTCAATGGCCTTTGCTGTGTCCGCCGCCTTTGCCATGATGTTCGGAGGGATGATTGTTGACAGGTTGGGGCTCAGGACGGTGTTCGTCGCGAGCCTGCTATGCGCGTCGGTCCCCACGGTGCTCATGCCCTGGATAGGCCACAACTACATGGTCGTGTTTGTGGGGAGACTTGTTCAGGGAGTTGTGGCGATAGCATTCGCGACCATCGGTCCCATCCTGGCGCTGTGGTTTCCTCGCAAGGAACACGGTCTCGCCGGGGGGCTCATGATGTGTTCGCTGTCCATAGGCCCGGCGCTCGGTGTGATGATCTCGCCTGATGTCTTCGCGATGGCCGGCACATGGCAGAGGACGGTTGCGATACTCTCCGTGCCCGGCTGGATAGCAATGCTGTTGGCGATTATGATAAGGAGACGGCCTCCTGATCCTGATCCGGCCGACCTGCCGCCGGGTGAGGCAGGGTCGCCCGCGACCGAGATGACCTATAGAAAGATATTTGCCATGCCCATGACGTGGGTGGGGACATTCATCACCTTCTTCAACACCTGGGGCATCTATGGCCTGTACAATCTAATCCCTCCATACTTCGCGGCTGCCAGTCCCATCGGAGTGGGACTGGGGGCCGCTACGGCGGGAAAGCTTTCTCTGGTCCTCGGTCTTGGCGGTATCCCTGCCTTTATCTGCGGCGGGATATTTTTCGATAAGGTCGCAAAGGGCAGGCACAAGCCGGCCATTCTGGGCGGTTTTGCGATGACGGGAATATTTACGTACCTTCTCCTGGTTCCCTCCATATATCAGAGCATGCCAATTCTTGCCGCATGCCTTGTCCTTGCGGGATGGGGCATGTCATTCATGGCACCTTCGCTGAGTGCGTTCATTGCTTCAAATTATCCCCCGGCCTTTGTGGGGAGTATGGTGGGCTGGTGGTTCGGGTTCGGCACTTTCGGTGGCGCCGCCGGGACATGTCTGGCGGGGATAGCGACAAGGCAGTCGGGAACATTCTACTGGGCCTTGACTCCGATCTCGTTAGCCGCATGCGTGGGCCTGATACTGGGAGTTTTTCTCAACTCCCGGAACAGAGCCGGTTGATTACAACGGAAGGATTATTCATGGGGAGGCCTTATGAATCACGGAAATGTTCGTGGCGACCAGTTCTGAAAAGGTGGCGACGAGTCACTCAGATGCCAGCTCGGAAGATGTGTTGCCGGAGTATGTTAATGTCATGTTGACGTGGCTTTTCTTTACCTGGTTTTCAGCGGTTTCATGACACAGCGTCATGTGCTTTACGTCCCTCTCGCGGCGCCTCCGGCCAGCAAGGCGGAGGTGCCGCGAGTCCAGCACTTCTTTTCTGCCTGAGCCAGTAGCTATGTCCGTTGACGTTGAGGGTCGAGCAATGGTGGAAAAGCCAGGTCGGGCGGATAGCGTTCATTGTCCCGGAGTCGCTCTTCTTCTACGGTCACATTTCCGTTATGAACGTTTCTTCTCTCAGGGTCTCTTCCACCTGTGCGGTGTCCTTCAGGATGAAATCGGTGTTTCGTTCTCATCCATGAGGCGCTTGAGAATGGTCCCAACGTCATGTTGTAGAGTTCGGCTGATCGATATGCAAGAAGGAGGTATCAGAGTGATCACGCTTATCGCGAAGTTGCCGATTATAGAAGGACAAATAGATGAAGCACTGAGGGCGTTCAGGGAGTTGATAGCCAAGGTAGCCAAAGAAGAGGGAACTGTATTGTACTCTTTGAATGCAGAGAAGGGGAACCCCAATATGCTGGTTGTGGTCGAACAGTACAAGGACGAAGATTCTTTGAAATATCATTCATCCACATCTTATTTCAGAGAATTCTCTGCGAAGAGCGTTTCATTTGCGAGTGGAAAGCCGGAAGTTGTCCTGATGGAAGAGATAGGAAGAACCTGAGGGATTAACTGAATCAATGTTGGCTGCTGACTTCACCTGCAAGCTAGGCAAAGATTGCGAAGAAAGGCTGCAGAGAACCTGAGAAAGCCTAGCACGACGAAAAGTCGAGCCGGAGCGACCCGGGGAATACCGGACTCTCTCGTTGGCGGGAGAGTTTGTTCCGGCGATCCGGTAACGAGATGGCCAGCGCTGGCAGAGGTTTGTCTGGCTCCTTAAAAAGGTTTCCGGGATGGATCGCGGCTTGCATTGTGTGCGTGCTGCAATGATACATCAACGGGAGTATGTCCTCAAGCTGGCCATCTCCCGGGGTGTCTTTATTGCCTTTTCCACCTGTTTCAGCCAGAAGGCAGTGTTGAGGCGCAAGCAGTTCCGGAAGTTGCGGTCTACAGTGAGGATGGGTCAGGGAGCAACGGAAATTCTCTTCTGCAGGGTACGCTCCTGGAGACTGAAGGTGTCAAAGTCTTGAGGTATCTCAACCCGAAGGACGCACTTCTGCCATTTCTTTGTTATCAACGGGTCACAGACCATTATCGATTTGGTCGGCAATTCTACCTAGATACTGCTTTTCGTAGAACAGTCAATGGATGAACCTGGACTGGAAATGCCGTGGTTCTTTACCGATCGAATGGTTTTCATCCCTCATGAGATATTTCCTTATGTCGTTCGCCATCGGGCAGCCACTCGAAATCGTGGATTGCTTCGTTCCAGAAAAGCGCACGTGT
Source organism: Syntrophobacterales bacterium Delta_02 (assembly GCA_001603955.1). GTDB lineage: Bacteria > Desulfobacterota > Syntrophorhabdia > Syntrophorhabdales > Syntrophorhabdaceae > Delta-02. The sequence goes on from LVAA01000014.1 coordinate 39,854, forward strand.
CGGGCCGGACGACGGATTCCAGCCGTTATTCAGGGCCCATCTTACGGCTTTCGCGACCGTTGCCGGGCGCATCTCAAATTCCCAGGGGTACGGGTCGATGTATAATACATAACGCTTTCCTGCCTGACCGATTGTGAAGACATCAGTACTGCAAAGGGGGCAATGGGCATCGTAATGCCACAGGTATTCCTCACCGTCTATAGCAAGTTTCCGTGTTCCCTTTTTCGGCCAGGCCATTTTTCGAATCCGTTCCTCTATTTTACACCGCGACGTTGAAAATCAAAACTCAATCGCCCCTCTTGACAAAACTACTGAGAGGTCAAGGAGATCTCATTACAGCCGCAAGTGACTGAAAAACAGTTCATATCGTTCCGCGTTTGATTGCTTATTTACAATTTTGTCATCTCATAGTATTGTGCAAAATGGTATCGGGACGGCAATGGGCAGAATTCCAACTCCAGACGCTGTACAAGTGTCAACATGGGTAGCGAGCTCAAAAGAGGCCGCGTATATATTGCCGGCAACCATTTTAGGAGTCGATCACGGGAGGGCTTGATGCGATCATTGATGTTTCTTGTTACCTTTTTTTTCACTTCTCTTGTAGTAACCGGAATGATGCAGCCCTGTGTTGCGGCTGGAATAAAGATAGAGCCATGTTACGCAAAGAATATGATGAAGCGGTATGCTATGCCACCGGAAACCGAGATCATCGATCTCTTTGGCCATACCTTCCAGACGAAAGACTCCTGTGTTCCTTTGCGCGTCAAAGTGACATGGCAGGAACACTTTCAGAACATGAGCGACAATTTCTATGAGTTCAAGTATCAACAGTCCTACCTGGGCGAGCTGTGGTACAAGAGAGACAAGAGGATACTCGCCCTTCACGGGTCGGCCCAGGTGTTCAAAGGCGAAGATTTACTGAGATTAATGAGAGGTTTTGGAAGAAGTTGCCAGAATCCCCGGGGCAGGACGTGTAGAAAATGGATCGATTATTCATTTCACGACCTTTCCGCGAAGAAACTTATGGGAGCCAATTCCGGGGCCATTCAGTTCCATACTCCCCATGTCAGCGAAGATCCCTTTTTCGTCACGGGCGCCAGGCTTGTTTTCGGGCAGGGAACGAACGAATGGAATATCGGCCCCCTTATCTTGAATAACGAAATGCTGGCGTCGATGGATTATGACCGTATCGTCGAAGCCATTCAAAAGAAGGAAAAGTACAGAACAACGGTTGTCTACAATGGAGATAACGATAGAGACGAGGAACAGAGCCACAAACACGGAGATATAGAGATCGAACTTGATTTCTTTCCGGCCTGCGATATGAAGCTGGATGTGGTGAGCCCTGCATTCGACCATAAGTATCTTTTTGATTCGGAGACCAGGAGTGTACGAATTGAGGCTCGTGTAAACGATGATTTCCCTGAAAAGTATGCAAAGGATCTGGTCTGGTCGGCTCCGGAAAAGACCGGCTCTTCGGTCCGGTTCATACCGGAAGACAGGAAGGGCAGCCAGATCACGATTATCTACGAGGGGCTCCCCGAGTTCAATAAGGATCTCGGCAACACGTTGATAACAGTGGAAGGCGATGCCGGTACGATCTGCGGAAGGCTCACAGCCCGGCAGAACGTCCGGCTTTTCTTTGAAAGAGATAAACAAAGCAGCTTCGATCCTCACCAGCCCAATTGGTTCTATTACTGGATGCAAACCTCGGCGGGGCACGGACAAAAGGTCGGGAAAGATGTTGTTTATCGAGGGAATGCGAAAGGCTGTGAGCCGGAGAGAAGAATTCAAGGCTACTATGATCAAAGAATGGATGACGATGGCAGATTTCATGGCGACTCTTACGTGAACATATGTAACCTGGTCACCAATTTGAACAAGGACCTGATATACAGTTATGTCCTTGATTCTTCGAAGTCGGCTTCCGGAATTGATGCCTTTGCAATTGTCGTTCTGCACGAGCTTTCCCATAGAAAGCACTGGACAGAGTGGTGGAATCCAAGGGGAGGACGGCCGATAGCGGGAAGGTATACCGATGAGAGTGGTCACGTGATCTATGTTGATAAGGATGAGGACTATATTCCCGACGAATTGGAGGCCGCTCTCGGTTACGACAAAACCAAGTATTCAACCTTTCCACCATGGGTCGATACCATGTTTGATGAGCACCATCTGACCTACAAAACAGCCGAGGGGTGGGCGGTTGGTTCGGCCGATCATGAGGACTGGGCCTATCCCGGAAAACAGTGGCCCAAGGGCGACTAACCAGTTTCCAGGCCCTGATCCCGGATTTTGCGGTGTTTCTCAGCGAATTTTGCCTGAGCATTGACCGACTGAGAGCCACATCGGAGTCGAATATGGCAGGAAAGAGATAGCGGAATCACACCTCAGAGGCAACTCTGGCCTTTCCCTATTTGACTCAAGAGGCGGCTGTTTGGTATACATCAAGATACCGCACGTTACTACACCACGGGAGGATACAATGAATCATAAGCTGGTCTTGAGTTCCTTTGTTGTGTTTCTTGCAGTGCTCTATGTTGCTTTATGTTCCACTGCTGAAAGCGCGCCTTACGTCCAGTCACCCTACGTCCAGTCACCCTACGTCCAGTCGCCTTACGTTCAATCACCTTACGTTCAATCACCCTACTCGGGCCACAGGTGTAATCCCGGGTTCCGCCTCACCCCGTACAACGGCCGGAATTCGTGCATAAAGTGCAACCCCGGGTTTAACTACACCAGGTACCGGGGTCAGGAGAAGTGCATAAAGTGCAACCCCGGGTTTCACTACACCAGGTACCGGGGTCAGGAGAAGTGCATAAAGTGCAACCCCGGATTCCACTATACCAGCTACCGGGGTGAGGAGAAGTGCATAAAGTGCAACCCCGGGTTTAACTACACCAGGTACCGGGGTCAGGAGAAGTGCGTGAAATAGTCGAGCGGAATGCTTACGGAAAGGCAAACAGCGTTCAAAGAACAAGGTGGGCGGGACTGACCTGCCCACCTTCCTGTTGACCAAACGTTTAGTCGGTCAAATGATCATTTTACGGGAATTGTGTCCCAGTTATGGCTTAAGGCGGCACTCAGTGATAGATGAAGGTCGATGTTGACAACGGACTGTCAAGCTTCAGGGTAAAACGACCATCATTCCCTATTCAGTTTTCCAAGTTCGTCCCTTGCTATATTGACGATGAAATCTTGCGCTTTTTCTCCGAAGGAAATGACCTTGTTATATACTGAAGCTGCCTTTTGGCGGTCTCCGGTTGCGGCAAGAGCCTTCGCGTACCCCAGCATGTACGCAGCCAGTTTGGGATCGTTCAAGGTCTCAGGGTGTTGAACGAAGATCTCTTCGTATAGCGGGAGGGTCTTCTTCGTATTGCCTGTTTCTTCATAGGCCCTCAGCAGGCGCTGTTTCGCGTTGGGTATATAGCGTGAATCAGGATATCGTTCGATGAGGTATTCCATAAGCTCTATGATCTTGGGGTAGTCAGGTTTATCTCCTGAAGAAAGATAAAGGTTTGAAAGGCGCCAGAGGGATATTTGCGCCTTTACCGTATCGGGACATTCCTCTATCACACGGCCGTAAAGGTCTATGAAGGTCTTGAGATCGTATTTATCCGTTTTGACCATGATAGCGAAAAGTTTCCTGGCCCGCTCTTCCTGTTCCGGCAAGGTCAGCTTGGTGCCTTGCGCCGGAACAGGGTCAGGGAGTTTCTCCCCATAGGAAAGCACACAGGGAGACAAGAACAAAGCAAGGAGAATGGCCGGGAACCAAAAGCCTTTTGCGATCATTTTCATATACACCCTCGCTAGATCACCCCGCGCTCCGTTGGACGGGGAGGCAGTTATGACTGAAGAAAAACAATGCCGGCAATGTGTCTTCTTATGGTTTAGTAAACACATTTCCTGAATTATCGTTATCATACTACCAATACTTTACGCAAGGCTTGCGTGCAGTTCTTTGGGCAGGACCATGATTGAGAAACCAACTTTAGAAGTGCTACAATGGACGGAGGCAGATCATGGATCTCGAAGGATGATGGCAGACGTGGCATGGAGGCGCGGGGAGCGCTGTTTGAGCTGTCGCGATGAAGACCATGCACCGGGTTGGAGCATGCAAGAAGAGAATAGGACGGGTACTATGCGGAAGAGGAGAGGGTACGTCCTTACCGTGGAACTCCTGGATGCATATCAAAATGCCGCTCTGGCGAACGCACGAGAACTGCTTGCAGAGGCCCAGTTACTCATGTCAGGGAAGCATCATGCGAGGGCCTATGCCCTGGCCCTGGCCTGTATCGAGGAAACCGGGAAAGCCTATCTGGCATTTGATGCCAGGGGCAGAAATCTCAATGATGATGCTGTTTGCACGAAGGTCAAGGAGAAGTTCGAAGACCATTCCGGCAAAATAGTATCTGCCTTCAGGGCCTGGTCGATGTCTGCCGATGTGTCCAAGGAAACCCTGAGGATCGCCGTCGGCCTTGTCACTGACATAAGGGATGGACGGGAAAGATCCCTGTACGTCGACGTGAATGAGGACGGGAGATGCTTGTCGGTTCCTAGTGACATGGTTCGTCCCACAGCCGCCACGGATTGCGTTAAATTGGCGGCGCTTTGTTTGCACCACACGGAATCATACGTAGAAAAGAACGTTCCGCCGCAAAGAACCTTGTACCAGGATAAGTTGCTGCACGTAGAGACAAGCACCCTTAAATCGATGGTCGGCAAGACTGATTTCTGGGAGTATTACGTTGATCAATGCAATAAGGGAGAAACGGACCTGTACAGGGCGATGGCAACATATCACGATGCTTACTATCAAAGGAAGAAACAGTACGGGTAGGGGACATTCTTAGACAATCAGGAGACGTGGGCCGTTCAGGTGTCATGGATAAAAGAGGGAGTGAGATTATGACGGAAAGTACATTCAAAGCGTCAGATGTTGCAAAAGGCTTTCACCCGGAAGGTTATCGCATAGACAAGACCGCCTCGCCGCTGGATTTCTATACGAAATGGGAGATCACACCGGAGGGCAAATGGACAAACCCCAAGCCGGTGAGCTTCGATTCAATGCCACGGGAAGGCTGGTATAAAGAGGAGCATTGAGATCAAGGCGAAGAAAAGGGGCCGATCGAAACGCCGATGGCCGGTTGGAGGTTGGCGGAGAAGACCTTCTTGAAGGCCGCTGTGTCTGTACGTCGAGTTTCGCGGCGGAACGCCTGATGTTGCGCCAATGAGCTCATCGCGGCTCCCGATGATGTTGAGGGCACAACTCTGACGACCCGGGAACGAAACCACGGCATACCTTTGTGCGCGTCTCGTAGATCTCGCAGGAAGCGGATGGGCCGTCCCATTTGAGGTAAACGCAGCTCATCCGGCAGGTTGCGATGTTCGATCCGAACCTGTTCGTGAACCCGTCGCGCGACCACGTCACCCCATTGGCACGCACGTGGGCAAGGATATCATGGCGCCCCTCTCTCTCCCATCGCTCAATATCCTCGCGAGCGACATAGGCGGCCACGTCTACGTGACAGCAATTGCCACATCGACGACAGGTAATATCTCTGTTCTTTGCGCTGTTCATGATGGGATATCGAGCAGGATCTCGTCCATTGTACTTCAGGAGAGAAGCCGTGTAAAGCCACTATCCGCTGTTGTATCCGCTGTTGTTTCTACTTGAGTTGTTTTTCTATCCGCACGCCTTAAGGGCAGGCTTCCCTTACCTTGCCGGACATGAGTATTTCCCACGCTGTCAGGATATCTTCGTTCTTCGCGACCCGGGTTTGTATCCGCAAGACCGCTCTTGTTCCTGTTGATTCGGGCGAAAGTCGTATCGTGCCCATGAGGGTCTTTGCGTTTCCTGCGGCAGGGTTGGTGTACACATCGCAGAGGATATCCCCGTTCTTTTCGGGCGGCCTGCAGTTCAGGGCTCCGATATTGGCGAAGTCGCAATACCTGAAACCCTGCCGGAGATTTTCGAATGTCCTGGCCACAGGCAGGCTTGTCGTAACGTGCTTCGTGAGGAAGGCGGTATCTTTTGGCTGTCGCTGGGGGGTGGCACACCCGGCCAGCATGGCGACGACGGTCAGCACCAGTATCGGTAGCTTCACGGTTCCCCCGTTTCTTGAAATCGAGGATCGGTTCTCTTCAATTCTGCCCTTGTTCCTTGTGTTTTGCAAGGCGTAATCTGTGGTTTTTGTTACGGGAGACTTGGCAGTCGTACGGTCTCTCCGCGCTCAGAGCGGTAGACTGAAGTAGAAGGTGGCGCCCTCGCCGGGACTTGCCTCTGCCCATACTTCTCCACCATGTTTTTCGATGATCTGCTTGACGAGGGCGAGACCGATCCCGGTTCCCTGGAACGATTCCGGACTGTGGAGTCTTTCAAATACCTCAAAGATCCTGCGGGCCTGATCCCCGGGAAACCCGATGCCGTTGTCCTTCACATAGTATACATTCCTTCCTTCTTCGGCCTTTCCGCCGATCTCGATGACAACAGACCCTTTGGGTTTGCTGTACTTGATCGCGTTGTCGATGAGATTGAAGAGGACCTGCCTGAGCATCTTCACGTCGGCCCGCGCCGGAGGAGGGGCCTTCATTTCCATCCGAAAATCATGATCGGGGAGGATCGTCTTGAAATCAAGCATGATGTCGTTCACCAGTCTTTCCATATCAGTGGTCGAGTAATTTATCGTTCCTTGTCCCAGACTGAAGAAGGCGAGAAGATCGCTGATGAGCTCGTCCATCCTCTTCGCACTTTCCTTGATGATCTCGATATAATGCCGTCCCTTGGGGCCCAGGAGGTGGGAGTGTTTTTCCGAAAGGATCCGGGCAAACCCTTCGAGCGTGACAAGGGGTGTGCGCAGGTCATGGGAGATCGAAAAATTGAGGATCTCCAGTTGCCGGTTCATGGAATCCAGTTCGACGACTCTGCGCCCGAGCTCCCCGTTGAGTTCCTCGATCTCCTCCTCGTAACGCTTCCGATCGGTAATGTCGAGGGCGATACCGCCGACGTATCTGCGGCCCGCTGCGTCACGAAAGGGGAATTTGAAGGTCCACCACTGGGTATGGCTACCGTCAGGATTTTCCGTTTCCTCCTCGATCTGGGTGAGCTGGTTGGAGTTGAGGACGCTCTGATCGTTCTTCCAGAATAGTTCGGCTACATCCTGGGACCAGAGCTCGAAGTCCGTCTTCCCGTACCAGTCGGCGAGCCTCACGCCGAAGTGGTCCTCATAGGCCCGATTGAGGTATATGCAGCGGCCCTGGTCGTCTTTGGCCCACGCAATGAAAGGGCTGTTGTCCATGAAGGCGCGGAAACGCTCCTGGGTTTCCCACAGGGCCGTTTCCGCCTGCTTTCGCGAGGTAATATCGGTGCAGGCGCCAACCATTCTGAACGCGTTCCCCTCCTCATCGAGCATGGCGACACCGCGGTCTGTCCAGTAGCGGGTGCTTCCGTCCTTATGTATCACGCGATATTCTTCCTCGTAGGGAGCCTGCGCGCTCAAATGGTGCCCTAACGCCGACATTACCCGGTCGTGGTCTTCCGGATGGATCACCTTTTCCCAGGCCTCGATGGTCCTGGGAAATTCCCCGGTATCGTAGCCGATCATCGCATCTACGTCACCGAACCATTCGAGACTGCCTTCGGCGATATTCCAATCCCAGACGGCGTCCGTAGTGGAGAGTGAGGCTATAAAGAATCGTTCCTCGCTTTCCCTCAGCGCCTGTTCCGCCTCTTTCCGCGGAGTGATGTCGGCGATGAACCCTTCAATATTGGGCGACTCTTTCCCGGAATGGGATAGCCGGGCATTTATGACGGCCCAGAAAACGGTTCCGTCCCTCCGTTTCAAAGGGCATTCATAGTTGTTGAGGCACCCCTTTTCCAGCAAGAGGCCTACGACTTTGTTCCTGTCCTCCGGATCGGCGTACAACTGGTTTGCCAGATCGGTCATGTTGCTGACGGCTTCTTGCGGCGATCCGTAACCGAGCATTTGGGCGAATGCAAGATTAGCATCGATCAACGAGCCGTCAAGGCTTGTGTGGTATGCACCTTCAACGGCGTTGTCGAAGAGACTGCGGAACTTTTCCTCGCTCTCCCTGAGACCCTCTTCGACCCTTTTCCTTTCCGTGATGTCCCCGACCGAGATCACGGCGGCGGGTCGCCCTCCTATCATTGTGGACGCTCCTGACAGGTCCATCCATTTTTCAGTGCCATCTTTCGTAATGATCTTGAATTCATAGCGGCTCGTCGTTTCCTGGCCTTGCTGACGTTTCCGCCCGCGTTCCGTCACCAACTCCCTGTGATCAGGGTGAACGATGTCCCAGAAATTCATCATGAGGAGTTCATCGGCGGAATAGCCGGTGATAGCCTCGGCAGCTTTGTTGACGAAGATCCAGCGGTTGTCCTGGAACAGCATTATCGCGACGGGTGTTGAATCGGCGAGGGCCCGGAACCTCTCCTCGCTCTCTTGCAGGGCGTCACGAACCTTGCTTGTCTCGTCGATCACTCTTTCAAGCGCCCGGATTCTCTGTTCCAGGTCCTTGTATGAAGGTTTCTTACTCATGGGCGAGAGGTTCTTGTCCGTTCAGGCTATGGAGTCTTGCCGGGGGGAGAAATTGAAACGGATCAACTCGCCATGTCTCCCTGAAGGTCATCGCAGTGACCGCGAACCGGGCGGGATGCCTTACTAAATCTAATTATAGCAGGCTTTACAGAATATGCGACACTTCGAGCCGCCCGGGTATACCAGGACCCGGAAACGAGACCCCCACTGGAGCGGGAGCACCCCGGGCGGACCCGCATGCTCCATAGTTCCACCGGATGGTGTTTGAGTCGATCGCCTCCGTGCCGGCTTTTGCCATCGGCAGTTTTCTATTGCGCTGGAACGGGGATTTGATTAAGAATAGGGAAATAGCGCAGATCATGGAACGCATGTGTCCACACAGCTCGACAGGAGCAAGAGAGGCAGAAGATGGGTAAGGCCGATAATACCACGTATCATTTTGAGGGAGAGGTACTTCTCGTGTACCTGATGAACGCCTCCGAGGGTTTCACGGGGGGCATCGCGATCAAGAAGCCACGGATACGAGAACTGTTTGGTCGAAGTTTCATTGTAGGCGAGGTGCCTGCCGACATCAATGACTGGGCTTCGGGGCTGAAGACGGCCGTTGCCGTCGATCAGGTCGTCCATTTCCTCGAATTCCCTGACGAAAAGGAGTATTTCCAGAGGATCTCCTCGATAAGCTGTTCGGGCGGGCTTGTATCCTGACAGGGGACGCGGGAAATCCGCATCATGGAGAAAGACAGGATGGCCGGTCTTCCGTCCGGGCCGGAGAGGGATCACGCCACAAGTCCCGGTACGTTTTCCCGGTCTCACCATCTGGTCGCCAGAGATCGTTCAAGGCAGTGAAATTTGAAGCACCAGACTGATGGGAAACGACTGCTATCTGACGGGTATTTTTGCTTGACCGATCTTTCGCTCTCGGATAAGATATCGAAACTATAAGCCAATTCGAAGGTGCGCATGAAACAGAAGTCCCTTGACCATGACGAAGAGATCCTGACCCAGATCAACGCGCGCATCAGGAGGGGTGTTGTCAACCCCGACGAGGCGGCACTGGATGTCAACAAGATCGTCAAGACGGCAAGCGATGCCATCATAGAGGTCAACAAGGAACTGGGCAGCGGTTTCCCGGACAAGGTGTACCAGAACGCGCTGATGCTGGAGTTGAGGAAACAGGGGTTGAGGGGTAGAAGCCACGTGCCGGTGAAGGTAAAGTACAAAGGAGTCGATGTGGGTGAGTACTTTGCCGATGTCATTGTCGAAGACCTGGTCGTTATCGATATCATGACCGTGGAGAAGGTACAGAAACAGCACGAAGTGGACCTTATCGGCATACTCAAGGCGACGAATTACAAGATCGGGCTCATCGTGAACTTCGTCAACCAGAAGGCAGAGATACGCAGAATAGTCGTATAGATGATACTGCCGATCCCTGGGCTCTCCCGGTATACCTCCCGGAAATGACGCGCGGTATTCCCTGTCAGTCCCGGGACCGTACCAGGAACATCTCGAAGGCGTGGAGAAGGCCTCCGAACCTCGTGCGGGCGATACAGAACCCCGAAGCGACGCCGATGGTGTTTGCCGTGATATCCGTGTATTCGAACGTCCGGTAGCCGCTCTGGCCCTGAAGGAACTCAAGAAGTATGCCCAGCATGACAAGCCCCGAAGCAATGAAAAGAGCGACAGGCCGTTCATGGTATATCTGGCCAAACCATAGCATCAGGAACGCGTAGGCGGAGAAATGCACGGCCTTGTCGACCTGGGGAAAAGGCAGGACATCGGTCGGCGGTGCGGGCGCCAGCGACATGTAAACGACCACGGCGACGTAGACCAGCCCGAGAACGGTCCAGTACGTCGAGAACCTGAGCCTGTCCTCATTCATCACGGGCGATCCCCGAGGTGCGAGACCATGCCGGCGCTCCGAACCTCCGGGATCGGGCTTTAAGGCTGCGTAACTCGATCAGTGCCCGCCTCTCAATGTGCCGTTTTCATTGGAGATGCTTCTGTAACTGCGGGCGTTGGGCAAAGATGTCCAGTGGGACGTGTTTCTCCTCGTTATGCAGTAGCAGCTGAGCGTGTTGCCCTCCATCCTGCAGCAAAAACAGGACCTCTTGTAAGAGCCGACGTTGGGAATGCCGATGCCGGTGCTTATTTGCCTTTCAGTTTTCCGTTATCGTTCCAGATGTCTGAATAGTTGCCGGCATTGCTCAGGGTGGTCCATTTCGACGTGCCTTTCTTTGGTTTACAGTAGCAGCCAAGCGTGGAGCCCACCATTTTGCAGCAGAAGCACGATCTCTGATAGGAGCCCACGTTGGGAAGGTTGACGCCCGTGCATTCGAGCGTTCCGTCACAGTTCGAAATATCACCGCCCTGGTTGATGCACCCATTGCAGTTGTGGTACTGCGTCGTATTCCATTTACCGTTCATCTTCTTGCAGCTTGCGCTGGTTATCCTGTCCGCGCTGGCGTTATAGTTGATGCTCTTGCATGTCTTCTTGTAGCTGCCGTTGGGCGCGTCCGCGAAGAGGTAATTCGCTCCAAGCATTGAAGCAGCAACAAAGCAGACAGCAACGATCGAGATCTTGAACACACCGCAAAACATCTCCCTCGCTTTTCGCATGACCATGCCTCCATTCTTTTTTTATAAATCTTCGTACGCGAATGCCGGGCATGTCAAGTCTTTTGCTCTCCGTGGATTTCAAGAGGCTCGCGGTTTTCCTCTTGTCATCCGTTCCATGTTGTCCGAAGTAGAAGAACGTTCAAGTCGATCAAACCGCCCTCATCTCTTTTCTCTTGCATCTGGGTGTTGATTCGGAGAAAATGAAGCTACAGAATTCATTTAAAGCGGAGAAAGAAGAGGAGGGACCTCAATGAAAAGATTTGTTCTGTTCCTGATGTGTGCGGTTTTGTCCGGTCTGTGTGCGTGCCAGACCCTCGGGCCCATTGGATCGCCCGCCCCGAGCGCTCCGCCGCCGCAGGCCTACACCTGCGACAGGAAGGATGTTGTTCCTGTGAGAGCCAGAACGCAGTACAGCGATGACTACGGAACGATGATGACCAGCGACGCCGCTGCGCTGAGCACCCCGGCTAGGAATTACCGATGGGGCATAAAGAACTCAAAGACCCTGTCCTTGGCCTACTTTACCTTTTATCTCAGACCCGAGGGCAGGTACAGGTATTTCAGGACATCCATATACATAGACAGGGGCGTGAAGGCTCCCATGACATTCCTTGTAAGGAACAACGACAGGAAGGGAGATGTCCTGAAAAGCGTGACAGTCTACCCGGGCCAGACGGTGGACGTTGATGTCGAGATCGGGGGAGTCAGGAGACTGAATGTGCGGTCGGAACTCAGGATAAACCACGACAAGGCCGAAAAGATCATCATCGGCGAACCCGAGTTCTATAACTGCAGATAACGCTGCTTGGTATTGCCGCATCTTTCAGAAATCTCTCTTGAGGCTTCGGAAGCTGCATATCTTTGCGCGAGGGCGGAACCGATCCACCGGGACGCCTCCTCTACCGGTTATCCAATCGTGTGAACGCGGATCCGTTGCGGCAGGGCGCGGGCGGGGTACCGGGGATCCCGCCGGATGAGCGGCTTGCGAAGACCCGTTTATGTAGCGACCGGTGTGCCGCGATAATACAATACTGGATCGATACATGAGGAGTGCCTCGGCATGAAGAGGGAGTTTGAAGAAGAATCCGCCATATTCGCCAGCATAGCCAAATGGTTCTTCCTTGCGACGTTGACCGGAGCGGTCATCGGTCTCGTGTCGGCGGGTTTCCTGAAGGCATTGAGTTTCAGCATTCAGGCGGGAGAAAGATACCCTTATTACTTCTTCCTCCTCCCCGCGGGTCTTCTTGTCAGCGTTTTCATCAGGAAGATGACGGGTGACGAGACGAAAGGCTTGGGTGCGGAGATCGAGGCGGTGCATAAGAAATCCGGCAAGATCAAGCCCCGTGCCGTTTTCCTGAAGCTTGTCGCAACGATAGTGACGGTGGCGACCGGGGGGTCGGCGGGAAAGGAAGGGCCTTGCGCGGAAATAGGGGCCGGCATTTCGTCGGTCCTGTCCGATGTTCTGAGGCTCAGCAAGTACGACAGGAAGAAACTCGTCATATGCGGGATAAGCGCCGGTCTGGCGGCGGTCTTCGGTACGCCGGTCTCGGGGGCCGTTTATGGCATAGAGGTCCTGGCTGTCGGCAGCATCCTTTACGATGTGCTCATGCCCGCCTTTGTTGCCGGGGTGACCGCCTACCATGTGTCGTCCGCTCTCGGGATCCAGTACTTCTCGTACAAGATCACCGTGGTGCCGGTGTTTGCCGAGGCATTCATGTTGAAGGTCGTAGCCGCGGGACTCTTCTTTGGACTTTGTTCTTTCTTGTTGATCTATTCCTTGCGCATAGGGAAAGACATTACCGACAGGATAAAACTGAGCGAGCCGTTCGTGGCGGTGATAGGAGGTGCTGTCCTTGCGGGTCTCGCCTTTGCCGTGTCTCCCCAATATCTCGGTCTTGGCCTGAAGACGACGGAAAACGTGCTCAAAGGGGGGGATATCATCTGGTACGCTTTCCTGCTGAAGATCATCTTTACAAGCGTGACATTCAACAGCGGCGGGTGCGGGGGCATAGTGACCCCCATATTCTTCATCGGCGCGGCGGCGGGATCGGTGTTCGCGAAGGCCTTCGGGCTGGATCCGGCGACATTCGCAGCCCTCGGGGCGCTTTCGGTCATGGCGGGGGCGACAAATACCCCCATCGCCGCGAGCATCATGGCACTGGAGCTCTTCGGAACAGCCATAGCGCCCTACGCAACGATCGCGTGCGCGATGAGCTTTTTGATGACAGGGCACCGCAGTGTCTACCCTTACCAATTGCTGGGCGTGCAGAAATCGCACCTGCTTAAGGTCGACCTGGGAACGGAGATGGAGAATGTCCACGTTGAGGTCGACGAGAAGGTCGAAAATCTCGCTTCCCGCTTGCTGGCCCGCCTCAGGAGTTTCCGGAAGGCATTTTACCCGGATAAAGAGAAGTGATGACACCGGCGAGACAAGGAATCTGGGCAAGTTCGGTGAAGACTGCTACAATTATATAAGGTGGAAGGTAGGTCAGGGATTACGGGACCGATTCGTCAAGGAGGTTTTTCGACATGAAAACCCGCACATTCTTCCTGGTGGTCATCATTGCGGCGGTTGCCGTCTTCGTCGCTCTCAACTGGAACTCGTTTCTTGCGCCGACAACCCTTTCTCTGGGAGTGACCGCTGTTCAGGCGCCTTTAGGGTTGGTCATGCTTGGGCTTCTGGTCTTTCTCGCAGCGTTGTTCCTCATATTCGTGGTCTACCTGCAGACGTCCTTTCTCATCGAAGCCCGCCGCAATGCGAAGGAACTGCAGGCAAAACGGGAGCTTGCGGATAACGCCGAGGCCTCTCGCCTGACCGAATTGCGCGGGTACCTGGAAGCGGAGCTAAAGAGACAGGCAGACCTTGACGTCGAGTCGAGGGCCGCGGTGCTGACGAGGCTGGACCAGCTCGACCGCGATCTGCGTTCCGCGCTGGAACAGACGGGGAACGGTCTTTCCGCATACCTGGATGAACTGGAAGACCGGCTGGAAAGACAGGGTTCGGCGTCGAGGCAGGACAGGTCCGAATAACCGGCCCTCGGGTACTCCGACCTGCGTGCGCATTTCTTCTCAGTCCTTCTTGACACGATCGGCGTTCGTGCCAATAGCAGCTTGCCGGGGACAGACCTTCCGGCTCATTATCCTTGAAATCGTGAAAGGCCTGTAGGACAATTGGGAGAAGCAGCGGGCAGCTTTCCGACGGTCCCAGAGACATGGCCTATGATCAAAAGACTTCTCAAAAGATGCCTTCCTGGCGTTCTTGCATGTTTTTTGATATTCTGCGGCTTTGCCTGCAGAGAGACATCGACGGGCGTCCAGAAGGAAGATGGTGTCACCATTGTCTTCAAGCATGGAAAGATACCGGGTGACGCGGAACATTTCAGACAGCTTCTGCACCAATTCGAAAAGGAGAACCCGGACATACGGGTGGTGAGCGAGGCGCTGCCTTCCTCGACGGACGAGCAACATCAGTTCTACGTCATTAACCTCGACGCGAACTCTGCCGATTTCGACGTGCTCAGCATGGATGTCATATGGGTGCCGGAGTTTGCACGGGCCGGATGGCTGCGCGACTTGAGCAGTCTTCTGCCCGAGGCCGAGCGGCGGGATATCTTTCCCGGTCCCCTGAAGGCGGTGACTGCAAACGGCAGGGTATTTGCGATCCCATGGTATATAGACGCGGGGCTCCTTTACTACAGGAAGGACCTGCTCGACGGCATCGGGGCAAGACCCCCGGCTACCTGGGGACAACTTGTCAGGCTCGCCGGCAAGATAACGAAGAACTCGGAAGGCATATACGGATTTATCTGGCAGGGCAAACAGTACGAGGGGCTTGTCTGCAATGTTCTGGAATACCTGTGGAGCCATGGGGGCGACGTGCTCGAGGACGGAAAGGTCGTGCTCAACAGTCCCGAAAATATCGCGGCGCTGACCCTGATGAGGGACCTCATCGCGAAGTACCGGGTTTCGCCCCCCCTTGTCACCACTCTCGTGGAAGAGTCTTCCCGGCACATTTTCGGAAACGGCAGGGCGGTTTTCATGAGGAACTGGCCGTATGCGTGGAACATCTTTCAAAGGGATGGGTCCCCGGTGAAGGGAAGGATCGCCGTCGCCCCGCTGCCGGCGGCACCTGGCAAATCCTCCGCTTCCACCCTGGGCGGCTGGCAGATAGGGGTGAACAGGAACTCGAGACATCCCCGGGCGGCAGAGCGTTTTGTCCGTTTCATCACCTCTCCGAAATCACAGAAAATCCTGGCGCTGACGATAGGATACAAGCCGACCCGCAGGTCGCTTTACCGCGACCCGGATCTGGTGAGGCACCAACCCTTCATCACCGGCCTTCACGACATCTTCATGAACGCTCGGCCCCGGCCGGTATCGCCTTATTACATGATGATGACCCAGGTCCTGCAGCCGGAGTTCAGCGCCGTTATCTCCGGCATCAAGACGCCAGCCGAGGCCCTGGCGTCCGCGGACAGGCAGATACGACACGTCCTTGGAGATGAACGGTGAGGCGCGTCGAGACCGGCACCTGGTTCGTGATGCCCGCTGTCCTCCTCCTGGCGGCGGTCACCATCTACCCGATCATTCACGTCATCTATCTCAGCCTCCATCGGAAGCTTCTCATCTTCGGCATATCCGAATTCACCGGGTTACAGAACTACCGTTTCCTCCTGCAGGACGAGCGTTTCTGGAGAGCCCTGGGAAACACCGCCTACTTCACCGGGCTTTCCGTTGTGATGGAGATCGTCCTGGGACTTGCCCTGGCCCTTCTCATGAACAGGGCCTTCAGGGGGAAAGGGTTGATGAGGGCACTGGTACTGGTACCCTGGGCCATTCCCACCGTTGTTTCCGCAAAGATGTGGGAATGGATATATAATGGTGATTTCGGGATCCTGAACTACCTTCTCGGGACAAAGGTGAACTGGCTGGGGGACCCTTTCTGGGCCCTCCACGCGGCGATCATGATGGACGTCTGGAAGACTACGCCCTTTGCGGCGATCCTCATTTTGGCCGGGCTGCAGCTCATTCCTGTCGACCTTTACAGCGCGGCCAGCATTGACGGGGCCGGTCCGGTCCGGCTGTTCCGGCACGTCACCCTCCCGCTTCTCAAGCCGGTGATACTGATAGTTCTCATCTTCCGTTCCCTCGATGCCTTCCGGGTCTTTGACGCCGTGTACGTGCTCACGGGCGGGGGTCCGGCCAACACGACGGAAACCCTTTCGGTCTATGCCTACAAGGTGCTCTTCCAGACCCTCCAGATCGGTTACGGCTCGGCCCTCGCCATCACGGTCTTCGTCTGCGTGGGCCTCATCGCGACGGGTTATATCCTGCTCATGGGCAGGAAGGCGGGGCTTCGATGAGAAAAGGCATGCTGTATCTCGCCGCACTTATTGTTGTCTCCTACTCTGTTGCACCCCTGGTGTGGCAATTCCTGACGAGCCTGAAGATGGATTACGAACTGACGCGGATACCACCCCTGGTTCCCGAGATGCCCAGCCTGGCGCATTACATCGCCATATTCAGAGGCAGGATGTTCCTCAGGATCATCGCGAACAGCGCGCTCGTGGCATCGTGTACCACCATTCTGGCCCTTGCCGTCGGGTCGCTGTGTTCCTTCGGGCTCGCCAGGCTTGAAATACGGTACAAGGCACTGATCCTCGGGTTCGTCCTTTCCATATCCATGTTCCCGCCCATAGCCACCGTGAGCCCCCTGTACCTGATCATCAGGGCGGCGGGGCTTCGGGATACATGGCTGGCCCTCATCATCACGTACACCACGTTTTCCCTTCCGCTGTCGATCTGGATCCTGACGAGCTTTTTCAGGGAGCTTCCCGATGAGATATATCGTGCATCCAGGGTCGACGGGTGCACGGTCTTTCAATCGTTCCTCAGGGTCGTTCTGCCCCTGGCCGCACCGGGGTTCTTCGCAACGGCCATCCTGGTGTTCATCTTTTCATGGAACGAGTTTCTCTACGCCCTGACCTTCACGTCAACGGAGGCCTCCCGCACCATTCCTGTCGCGATCGCCCTTTTCCCCGGACTCTACGAGATCCCGTGGGGGGAAATAGCCGCCGCGTCGGTCACCGTGACCGCCCCGCTGGTGGTGCTTGTTCTTGTTTTTCAGAGGAGGATCATCGAGGGGCTCACGGGAGGGGCCGTAAAAGGATAGACCATGGCAGGGATACGTCTTGAAAATGTGCAGAAAAGGTTCGGGAGCGTGACGGTCATCGGGGGTATGGACCTCTCCATTCACGATGGCGAGTTCTTCACCTTCGTGGGGCCGAGCGGATGCGGGAAGTCGACGATACTTAACATGCTCGCGGGGCTCGAGAGTGTCAGCGGCGGTGCGATCTACTTCGACGACGTTGCGGTGACGGACCTTTCGCCGCGCGAGCGCGACGTGGCCATGGTCTTTCAGAGCTACGCGCTCTATCCTCACATGACCGTCTACGACAACATGGCGTTCCCCCTCCGGATGAGGAAAAACGAACGGTCCCGGATAGAATCGGAGGTGACGCGGGCCGCGTCGATGCTCGGCCTTGCGGAGCTTCTTGAACGAAAACCCCGGGAGCTTTCAGGGGGGCAGAGGCAGCGCGTTGCCCTTGGGAGGGCCCTCGTCAGGTCGCCGAAGGTCTTCCTGATGGATGAGCCCCTGTCCAATCTCGACGCCCGCCTGAGGCTGGAGACAAGGGGAGAGCTGAAGAGGCTGCACAAGCAGCTGGGGACGACGACCGTCTACGTCACCCATGACCAGGCCGAGGCGCTCAGTCTCTCCGACAGGATAGCAGTGCTGGACCGCGGCGATATCCGCCAGGTCGGGACGCCCCGGGAGGTGTATTCGGACCCGGCCAACACGTTCGTGGCAGGGTTCATGGGCAGCCCTTCGATGAACTTTGTACCTGCCGTCGTGAAACGGAAGGAGCCGCTCACGGTCGAGTGCAACGGTCTCGTCCTGTCTCCTGCGGTGAAACGGGTGCCGGAGGAAGACGGTGTCCTTGTCGGTGTGAGACCGGAGGACATCTCTGTATCGAAAAGGGTGAACGATGAGGGGATAACGGTCAGCGTACTGCTCGTCGAACCCGCCGGCCCCTTTCACTGGGTGGATGTGGCATGGGGCCCGGCGGTCCTGAGGGGTATGGCTGAGGCGCAGGAGGACCTTGCGCCCGGCGACCGGGCACGCATGGCCTTTCGTTCAGATCAGACCCTTCTTTTTGAGGCGGCATCGGGTCTAAGGGTATGACGGGATGGCGTCAAGGGTGATATAATGGATTTGTCAAAAGCATGCATCGAATACAATCGGCAATGGGAAGCCCCGGTAGAAGAGAACAGGCAGCTAATATCTTGCAAATTATCTGAGATTACAGGAGAATTGGAGAGGCGGCGGCACAGTCGGGGGCCGGTCCGTCAAATGGATCGAGGGATTTGAGACCTCAGGGGGGTTGATCATGCCGCAGATTCCACCGCTCTACCTGGAGATACTGCAGAAGCTGGCCATTTCGGTCATTATCGCCTGCCTCGCCGTTGTCGTCAGCCGCATTGCCTCAAGGCTCCTGAGAAAGCGCGTCAAGGACGATCCTCAAATGCAGACATTGAGTGTGCTCGTCCGCAAGATCACCTACATTTCAGCCGTCGTGATCATTCTCGTGGTGGTCTTTGAGCTGGGCAGCAACTTCGGCACCGTTCTGGGTATCCTGGGGGCCGGCGTCGCCTTTGCCTCGCAGGAGGTGATAGGCTCCTTTGCCGGGTACCTGAACATAATCACCGGAAGCATATTCAGGATCGGCGACAGGATACGGATAGGCAATGTCGTCGGTGACGTTCTCGACATCAGCCTTCTGCGGACCACGGTTATGGAGATCGGGGAGTGGGTGAAGGCGGACCAGTACACGGGCAGGATAGTGAGCCTGGCGAACCGCGTGGTCTTCTCGGACCCCGTTTTCAACTACACCCAGCATTCGCGATACCTCTGGGACGAGATAATGATCCCCGTGACGTATGATACGAACTGGCGGCGCGCCATCGAGATCATTCTCGCAAAGGGGCAGGAACTGACCCTGAGGTTTCATGCCGAGGCGAGGGCGGAGTTCGAAGAGATGGCGAAGAAGTATCCCTCGCTCCCCGCGGTTCCCGTAGAGCCGGCCGTCTACATTGCCATGACGGACAACTGGATCGAGCTGACATTGCGCTACATCGTGGAAGCGAGAGAGCGCAGATCGATAAAAGGACAGATCCATGGGGAACTGCTCAAGTCTTTCGGCGAAGAGACGGACATCGCCGTGGCCTCGACGACCATTGATGTCGTGAAGTTCCCGCCATTGAGGATGAACGGCCCCGCCGCGGAGCCCCCGGTCCCCTGATACAGACGCCCATGCAGCACCTCTCACCGGCCAGGATCGCGGATGGTTCCCGTACGGTTCCAGTTTCGGTCGTAGATACGGTCTTCCTTGATATAGCCCTGGAGGTCCCAGTTCTTGTCGTAGATCTTCTTCGTCGTTCCTCCGTCATCCCGGATGTATCCCTTGATGTTCCAGTTCCGGTCGTATATCTTCGTCGTTTCCCCGGCGGATCCCGCAGCGACCGATCCGGCAAGGATCACCGAAGCTGCAAGACACGCCTGCCACAGCCTTCCGTGCGCTGTTTTCACCTTGTCCTCCTCCTATCCATAGACAGTTTTTCCGTCGTCGAGCGACGTCTACGAGGACGGCAACGAGAAAGATCCTGCAGTGAGCGCAAAGACCGATCACCCCCCTGCCCGGCACAAAGAACACTCCCGCAGCCTCCTCCTGCCCGCACCAGTCACACAAAACACCCTCCTCACCATCACACCTCCCCGCATCGATCATGGCCATCGCTCCTTTTGCTTATATTCTAATGATGTGATGTGACAGCAGGGTGTCAGAAGGAAAAAAAACCAGACAAGGGTGTAGGGAGATCGTGTGCTATCCCTTTTTGCCGTGTTTCTCCATGGCGTTCTCGAGGTCATCCAGGAATGCGTCGCGCAATTCTTTCGGCTTTACGACCTCCACGTGGGGGATCCACTGGTGGATCCAGTTGCCGATCCCCAGAAAGCCGTTCACCCTGAAGGTCATCTCGATACGGCCGTCGGGGAGTTCGCGGTGCTGTTGGCTTGGGTGCCAGGTCTTTCTCAGGATGAGGGGCCTGTACGTTTCGTCGAATCTCAGGACCACATCGACGGGGTCGCCATCGATGAAGGCGCCGAAGCCTCCGGAGACCTCCTCTTCCGGGGTGAGCTGAGGGGGAACAAAATACCTGTCCAGTACGGTCAGGGACTGGATGCGGTCGAGGGCAAAGGTCCTTGCCGCCTTGTCGGCGTGGTAATAGCCCCGGAAGTACCAGATGCCATTCGAGAAGAAAAGGTAATAGGGATCGACCTCGCTCCGGGTGGCGTTCTTCGCGTGGAAGCCCTTGTAGGTCATCTCGATCCTCTGGCGGTTGATGATCGCCCGGTGGATGGGCGTGATATAATGCTCCGTACCGGGTGAAACCGTATCGGGCGAGAGGACGATGTGATTAAGATCCAGTTTGTGCGCGACTGCAAGTTTCTCCTCGATGCTTCCCAGGCTTTTTTCCATCCCGGGACCGAAGTTGCCGAGCATCTTCCGGGCGAGGGAAAAGGCCAGGGTTTCCTCGATGGAGAGGTTTGGCTTCTTCAGGGTATACCCGCCGGTAAAGGCGTAGGTCCTCTTCTCGCGGTCATATTCGATGGGGAAGTTCGCGGTCTGCAGGGTGGTGATGTACCTGTGCACGGTCCGCTTGCTCACTTCCAGCTCTTCCGTGAGCGAATCGGCCGTGACCCGTGTCCCGCCGTCTATTCTGTTCAGGATGATCAACAGTGAATCGAATTTGTACGACATTCATGCCCCCTTTTCGCCATCCCCAGCTTATAATAGCCGAGTGACAGCGTAATGTCACTATCTAAGACCATTTTTTCATTCTCTACCTCCGGGCCGGGACAAGCAAATACTTGTTTTTTTTATTGTTATGGCGGTATATTAATACAATGAGAGACATTAACGTTATACAAAGGCTGTGTGTCCTCTGTCTCATGATGACGGTTTTCTTCCCATGCCTCGTCATGGGAGAAGGGTTGTCGATAGGGAAAGCCAAGACGGGAAAGGGTGATGTTGTCGTTGTGCGCGCCGGCCAGAACATTCCCCTCAAGGTCGGCGACCGGCTTTACCAGAAGGATATCATACGGACGGGGAAGGATAGTGTTGTCGGGATCATTTTCGAGGACAATACGGTCCTGTCGCTGGGACCGAACAGCGAGATAGTCATCGATGAATATATCTTTGCCCCCGAGAAAGGCATACTGTCCATGGTTGCCCGTATGCTGAAAGGTACTGCTTCGTATCTGTCAGGCATCATAGGCAGGCAGTCGCCGGAGTCGGTGAAGTTCCATACCCCCGATGCCACGATCGGTATCCGTGGAACGCAATTCCTGGTCAGGGCTGAAGGCGGGTAACCCGCGGTCCGGTAAGTTTCGGCAATATGCTGTTGTATCTGGCGGGACGAACATGAACAAGGTCGTTATTTCCCTTGTCGGCTTAGGTGCTCTTGTGTTCCTGGCGGGTTGCGCTGCCAGGAGCACGGTCGTGTTGCTCCCTGATCCCGATGGCAATGTGGGACAGGTGGTCGTGGCGAACGCGCGGGGACAGCAGGTCCTGAACAAAGCGAATCAGTCGGTGACCGTGGCGGGCAGGGATGCGCAGCCCGGTGACGTGAGGACCATGACTCCCGAGGAGATCCGCTCTGTTTTTTCGGACGCCCTGGCCGCGCGTCCGCTGCCACCGGCGCGGTTCATCCTCTATTTCCTGATGGATTCAGACGAGCTGACCCGTGAATCAAAGGCGATCGTTCCCGAGGTCCTCCATACCATCCGAAAGAGGGGTTCTGTCGACATAGTCATATCGGGTCACACGGACACGGTCGCCACGCAGGAGTACAACTACAAGCTCGGCCTTGACCGAACGAAAGCGATCTACGACATCCTGGTGGCAAAAGGCGTAGCCGCCTCAAGCATCACCGCCACCTCGCACGGCGAAGGAAACCCTCTCGTCAAGACGGACGACAACGTTCCGGAACCGAGGAACCGAAGAGTCGAGATAGTGATAAAGTAGTCTCTGATACCGGCGCGGCAAAGTCATCGATGAGAACAAGATCGGGCAAACCTCCAGCAGACGATTTCAATGCACCCCTGTCGGGCGGTGGGTCGGGAAGCCGTAAGATCCTTGCCTGGGGGCTCCTGGCCACCCTGTTCTTCGCCGTGCTCTACATGTTCACGCCAAACCTGTTCCGGCAGATCGATCTCATGAACTACGACCTGCTTATCAGGCACCTCCCCGGCAATCACGATAGCGGCAGGGTGGTGATCGTCGATCTTGACGAAAGGACGCTCCGGCGATACGGGCAGTGGCCCTGGCCGCGATACCGGTTGGCCGGTCTGCTCGAGAGGATCGCGGCTGCGAAGCCGGCGGTCATAGGCCTCGACATGATCTTTCCCGAACCTGACAGGACATCCGCGCGAAGGGTGCTTGATGATCTCGACACCTTCCACGGACGCAGGGTGACAACCGTCCGCCCCCCCGCGGAGCTGAGCGATAACGACCGTGTCCTGGCCGAAACGCTGTCGCGGGGAACTTTTGTCCTGGGCAACCAGTTCCATTTCGATGGCTCCGGGAACAGCGCGGAGCAATGTGTTCTGCATCCCCTGAGAGTTTCCTTTCTGCAGGGCGGTGGAATAGAGGGGGACCCGGGGATACCCGAGGGCACCGGTGTCCTGTGCAGCCTGCCGATGCTTTCGGAGAAGGCCGCCGCGACGGGGTTTCTGAATTTCAGTCCTGACGCCAACGGCACGGTGAGGCGCCTGCCGTTGCTCATCCGGTACAAGGGGAATGTCCATGCCAGCCTGGCCCTCGCCGTCGTTCTGAGGTTGGGGGGAGCGGACAACCTTCTCCTGAAGAAGGATGGAAACAGCCTGCGGTCACTGCGTTACGGGGCAACCTCGATACCTGTCGACGAACATGGCCGGTTGCTTGTCAGGTTCCGGGGTCCGAAGAAAACCCACACTTACGTGTCGGCGGCCGATGTCATGGACGGCGGTGTTCCATCGGGCAAGCTGCAGGGAAGGGTGGTCCTTGTCGGTACCTCGGCGGCGGGCATGGCGGAATGGCTGGCGACGCCTTTCGGGTCTACCTTTCCGGGAATAGAGGCACATGCCGCCGTGGTCGACAATCTGCTGACGGGCGATCTCATTTCCGAGCCGGCCTGGTCGAAGGGTCTTGTTCTCCTGCTCGTTGTCATTCCCGGCGCGGCCTTGACCCTGCTCTTCCGCTTCAAGGGCACCGTCTTCTGCCTTGTCGCCATGGTGCTCTTTGCTGCCGCCCTGTGGCTGACAACACAGCAGGTCTTCCTTCACGGCGGTCTGTTTGTGGGGACGACATTCCCGATCGCGTCCACCGTCTGCAGCTACGTGTTCCTTGGGGCGCTCAAACACCGTGAGCAGCAGAAACGGGCGGAATACGCGCTGAAAGAGAGCGAGGCACGCTTCCGCACCCTCTTTACGATGGCTCCCATCCCGCTTGCGAACATATCCCGGGACGGAAGGGTCCTCGAGGTGAACAACGGCCTTACACGTGTAATGGGGTATACCGTGGGTGATCTTCCCACCATGGAGCAGGCGTGGGATCTTTGCATACCCGACCCCGGGACCAGGAGCAGTCTGGCGGCGCAATGGCGCGCGGCGGTGGACGGCTCGATGACCGGCAAGCCGGGCATGGAGCCCTTCGAATGTCCGGTGCTGTGCAAGGATAAAACGTTACGCACCATGGTTGTCGCGACAGAATCGATCGGCGAAAGCATCATCGTGGCTTTTTTTGACATCACCGAGCGCAAGAAGGCGGAGGAAGACCGCCAGAGACTGGAACGCCAGTTGCTTCAGGCCCAGAAGATGGATGCCATTGGACAACTGGCGGGGGGAGTAGCTCACGATTTCAACAACATGCTCAGCGTGATCATCGGGAACGCGGAACTGGCGCTGGGCAAAGTGTCTCCCCGTCAGCCGGCCTACGAGGAGCTTCAGGATATCCTGACCGCGGGGAAACGGTCCGCGGACCTGACCCGTCAGTTGCTGGCGTTTGCGCGCAAGCAGCTCATCAGCCCCAGGATACTGGACCTCAATGATACCGTGGCGGGAATGCTCAAGATGCTCCGACGGCTCATCGGCGAGAACATCAACCTCGTGTGGCGGCCGGAGCAGGGACTGTGGCGTGTCAGGATAGACCCGTCGCAGGTTGACCAGCTCCTCGCCAATCTGACGGTGAATGCCCGCGACGCCATGAACAAGATGGGGAAGATCATTATCGAGACGACGAACGTGATCTGTGATGAGCTGTTTCATGCGGCTCACCCCGAGTCTGTCCCCGGGGAATATGTCCTGCTGACGGTGAGCGACGACGGCTGCGGCATGGACAAGGAGACGCTGGCCAATATCTTCGATCCTTTCTTCACTACCAAGGAAGAAGGCATGGGGACCGGTCTTGGCCTGTCGACCGTGTACGGGATTGTCAGGCAGAACAGC
The DNA here is from genome assembly GCA_001603955.1 of Syntrophobacterales bacterium Delta_02. GTDB lineage: Bacteria > Desulfobacterota > Syntrophorhabdia > Syntrophorhabdales > Syntrophorhabdaceae > Delta-02. The sequence goes on from LVAA01000014.1 coordinate 64,634, forward strand.
GGGTTCATCAACGTTTACAGCGAGCCGGGCCGGGGTACGACGTTCAGGGTCTACCTGCCCCGCTACAAGGATGATATCCAGGAATCCGTGGATGACAATGTGATCACAAAGGTGCAGGGGGGCAGCGAGACGGTCCTGATAGTGGAGGATGAGCAGTCGGTATTGAACCTTACCGCGGCGATGCTCGAAAAGCTGGGCTACAGGGTTCTCCCGGTCAAGGGGGCGGGCCACGCGCTCCGTGTGGCCAGGGAATATGATGGCGACATCGATCTCCTGCTCACCGACGTGGTGATGCCGGGAATGAACGGGAGAGAACTCGCGGAACAGATCATCGTCATGAGACCAGGCATCAGGTGCCTGTACATGTCCGGGTATGCCGCGGATGCGATCGCCCATAAAGGGATCCTGGAGAAGGGCATCCATTTCATTGCCAAACCATTCTCGCTGCACGACCTCGCCGGCAGGGTGCGGATGGCACTGGAGACACGGGGTTGAAGGGCGGCGGGAGTGCCGTGACGGAACAATGGATGAAGGAGAACAAATGATGGAAGGACTCTTGCCGGGCTACAAGAAATGTTTCTTCTGCGGTCCCGCCACCGGCGGTCTCGGTCTGGAATTGCACTATGCCGACGACAGGGCAATATGCGAGTTCACCGCCGGTGACAGGTTCCAGGGGTATGACGGGATGCTTCACGGCGGCATCGTGACGGGAATACTTGACGAGGTCATGTGGTGGACCGTCTTTACCCGGACAAGGCGGATGTACGCCACCTCGAAGATCGAAGTTGAATTCAAAAGACCCGTTGAATGCGGCAAGATCTACCGTGCGTCAGGGAACCTTCTCCGGAACGCGGGGCGGATATGCTACCTCGCCGGCGTCATCGAAGACGAACGCGGCAAGATATGCGCGCGGAGCGCCGCCTCTTTCCGGGAGTTCCGATTTACCCTGGAAGAGCTGGCCAGACACCTCGACTTCAGGGGGGTTTCTCCCGAGATGCGGGCTTTTTTCCAGCCGCCGGTTTCCTGAGACGGACCTCTTGCCGCTCCGGGGCCATCAGTACCAGGGCCGGTACCAGGGGTACGGGGGATAATAGGGTGGGGGGACGTAATAATACACTGTCGGTTCCTTCGGCCACAAATAGATCTCGGTCACCTGAAAGAAGGGAAAGGTGTACTCCATTTCCCCAAGCTTTCCCGGGCGGGCTTCCATAAATGTTCCTGCAAGGGTGACCCGTTTGCCTGGACTGTAAATGACGGGGTCCAGAACACCTTCCCGGTAGAGCGCCAGGAACCTGCGCGAAGGGGTGGGCGCGTTCCCCAGGTCTCCGTATCGATCGATGGGCACGTAGACCGCCTCGACGAGGGAACCCTCCCGAGTGACCGTCGTGGAGGCGATGATACCGCCGAACACGAAGAGTTGCCCGATATGGCGGGAAGGGTTAGCGAGAAGTTCGGCCAGGTCCGGGTTCCTTTCTCCCCGCTCCATGACAGACCGTTGCAGCACCGGAGTTACACAGGAACAGAGGATCAACCCGCTCAGTAACACGAGGCACCATCCTGCGGTTCGCATATTCACCTCCATGTCCTTATACATGGAAAGTAAGTCAAATATCCCGGCTGTGCAATCCCCTTGACATAGGGCTGTCCGTTGCATGCTATAATGAGGTCCGGTGAAAAGATGAAAGAGACAGGTCTGGAAAATGCGGAACGTGTTCTCACGGACCTTGCGAAAGGGCGGGGGATCCATCTTCTTGAGGCGCCAACCCCGGTGCCCGGGCTGCGGGTCAACATATATTTTGTGGAGAGACCCGTCCCGACACTGATCGATGCCCCCATGAAAGATGTCCTGTCTCTCGCCGAACTGAACGAACAGCTTCAGCCCCTCGGCCATTCCCTGAATGATATCGAGGTCATTATCGTCACGCATCCCCACATCGACCATTTCGGGTCGGCCGCAGACATTGCGGAGATGTCGGGAGCGCAAGTCTGGGCGACGGAAGATACCGCCCGGTGGCTCGAGAATTACGACAGCGAGTGCCTCGAGGAAGAACGATTCCAGCGGGCCTTCCTTGATCGTGCCGGTGTGCCTGCGGACCTGATCGCCGGCCTCGGGCAATATTTCCAGTTCCTGAAGGAGTTTGCCTGCCCCGTCAGGGTGTCCCGTCGCCTGGGGGTAGGGGAGGTCATTGAACTTGACTCGGGCCGTTTCAGGCTGGAGCACGTGCCCGGCCACACCCCGTGGTGCGTCATGATGGTCGATGACAGCAAGAAGATAGCCTTCACGGGGGATTTCCTGTTGAAGGACATATCGTCGAATCCTCTCGTCCAGAGACCATGGAATCTCCCCGACGGGTACCGGAGTATCGAGGCTTATGCGTCATCTCTCAGACGCGCGGCCGGGATGGGTCTCGCGCTCGCCCTGCCGGGCCACGGCGAAGTGATGAGGGACCCCCGGGAGAGGATATCGACCCTGCTTGGCTTCATGAACGCCAGGACGAAACAGGTGATGGATATCCTTGGGACACGGCCTGATATGACGATATATGAGATCGTCGAAGGGATATTTCCCGAGCTTCCACGGGATGAGATCTTTCTGGCCGTCTCGGAGGTCTTCGCCCATCTCGACCTTCTCGAAGGGAAGGGTGTGGTACTGCGCAAGAGCGAGAGCGTTCCTTCCCGCTACACCCTGCGTCGTTGAGAAACCACCGGGTCTGGTGGTATTTCCGTGCCGTTCCAGGGGCATCCCAACCCTCCGCAACACGCCGGATCGGCCCGTGAAGAGCCATGGCCCGTTGCCGCACGAGAGGACCACGATCACGGGAAAGGGCGCTACATAAACCTTGACATGCCTGGTACAGTGCGGGATGATTTTGATGGGCCAACGGACGTTATCAACGGTGTCGCATTAGGATCCGATCGCGGTGGTGATGATGATCAAGGGAACAACGAAGATACTGGGGGTTGTCGGTTACCCCATCGTCCATTCACTCTCTCCCGTGATGCACAACGCGGCGATAGAGCATCTCGGAGCCGACTATGTCTATGTCCCTTTTTCGGTGGAGCCGGAGAACCTGGCCGCGGCCCTTCGGGGGTTTGAGGCCATCGATGTGCAGGGGTTCAGCGTCACCATTCCCCACAAGCAGGCCATCATACCCCTCCTGACGGAGATCACCGCCGAAGCGAGGCTGTCGGGTGCCGTGAACGCCGTTTCGCGGACCGGGAACGGCTGGAAGGGGACCAATTACGATTCTTTCGGATTTGTGGCCCCTCTCAAGGAGATGAAGGAAGACTGGAACGGCATTGCCCCAGTCATCCTGGGGAACGGAGGAGCGGCGAGGTCGGTCCTTGTGGGCTGCCGGTCGCTGGGATGCCGCGAGGTCCACGTCTTCGGACGGAATCCGCGGAAGCTGACCGAGTTTGCCGATAGCTGGAAGAACACACCCGTTCATGATGTCCTCAGGGTCCATGCCTGGAATGAACTGGTGGAACTGATATCCGGGACGAGACTTATCGTCAACGCCACCCCGATGGGCATGTATCCCAGGGGGGACCAGCTTCCCGTCACGGAGGACGTGATAGGGCACATTCAGCCCGGGACCGTGGTCTATGACCTGATCTACGTTCCCAGGCCCACATTGTTCCTGAACAAGGCCCGCGAGAGGGGGGCGGTCATTGTTGATGGCCTGGAGATGCTGGTCCAGCAAGGGGCAAAGGCCCTGGAAATATGGCTGGGCCGGGACGTTCCCGTAGACGTGATGCGGGACGCCTGCCTGGAACAGTCTAAGCCTGCCGGCTCAAGGAGCGGTACCTGACGAGAAGGTCCTGAGACTTTTTCGCGACAGGGACGCTGATCTCGCTTCATTTCCTTCCTCCGACCTGCCGTACAGACAACGGATCCATATGTCTGCCTTGTGTTCGTTACGAACTACCTCGCGGTATCATATCGGCCAATTGTTCCGCACGGGAAACTTTCTCGCCGATACAGCATTGACGGGCATTTGCGAGCGCTGACCGTGGGTACGCATCGTTGACACCTGAATCCGGTCTGCTATATTTCAGGTTAAGCGGAGACTGCACCGCGGTCTTTGCCGTGTGTCTCTTGTCAGTTCAAAAACCCCGATCCGGGGGGAGGGGGGAAAGCAACTATGGGACTCATGGACAGAGTCAAGCTGAAGGTCTATCCGGTGGCGTCCAGGTACATCAGCCACGCCACTCTCGTCGAAGGGAAACTTGGAAACGGGGGCGAAACATTCCGCTGCCTTTTCGTGGAGAACACGGACCTCATGGGGTACATGCTCCCCCGAATGTACGATGACTGCCCGGCGATTCTGAGGAAATGGCGCATCTGGACCCCCTCTCTGCCGAAGGTTCTGAGAGGTTACTCCAATTCGATCGACATGTGCGTTGCCGTGCTTCCTCTGAGCTATGAGCCAAAGCTCGAGAGGTTAGCGCGCTTCAAGAGTCAGACGCTCATTTGCTCTTTCATCGATATGTCGGGGGGCTGGGGTGAGATCAAGAAACGGTTCCAGCACAACAAGAGGCAGTTCTCCAATAAAATGGACAAGAAGCCGTCCTTCTCGTGCCGGGTATCGAAGGAAGCGAAGGATTTCGATCTCTTCTACAACGAGATGTATGCTCCCCATATTCAAAAGAGGTTCGAGGACCTTGCAGATCTTGATTCGTATGGCCAGATGAAGGATTCCTTCGACAGGGGTTTTCTTCTGCTCGTCGAGGAAGGAGACAAGAGTGTCGCAGGCGTGCTTTGCGAAGTACAGGACAACACCCTGTTCGCCAGAAGGACGGGGATCCTGTACGGAAACGAGGAATACATCAGGAAGGGAGCAGCGTCGGCGGAATACTATTTCATGCTCAAATTCGCGCTGGAGCATGGTCTTTCGAAGGTCGATCTGCTCAGAAGCAGACCTTTCTTCAACGACGGTGTCTACAGCACGAAACGAAAATGGGGCGCCATGGTCTATCCCGACCAGGAATCCCGGTCCTGGGTCTTCTTCTTTGTTCCCGAGTATTCCAGGAAGGTGGCAAGCTTTTTCGAGATCAATCCCGTGATCGTTTACAGGGACGAGAAGATGTACGGGCTCGTCGGCTGGAGCAATGAATATCCCCCGTCCGAGAAAGACGAGAAGGAGTTCAGTCAGAAATACTATTCCCCGGGTCTCGAAGGCTTGATGCTGATCCGACCACATTGCGAAGACCCGATACAGATCCTGTTCAGATGAATCTCTTAAGGGGGTTGGGAGGATCGTGTGGAACAAGGGTTTTGTTCGCGCGTAAGACCGCGAGGATCCTGGCTTTGCAACAGGCAGGCCTGTTGACAAATATTCGGGTGCCGCTATGTTCTTATTATGGGGGCCGGCGAGTTCGGCAAGCGTCGCCGGTATGATTCCGAAAGAGTGCCGAAGGCATAGGAGAGCTGACAGGGCCGGAATGCCGTCAATGAAGGGAGACGTGCGTTCATGTGGCCTCAATGACTTGTACGGAGGGTCCATATGTACACAGATTCACGGTATCGCAATCTCTGTGTCAGGGTGGAGATCGACAGGATGCCTGTGATGTTGAAACCGTATTATACGATGAAATGGCTCATGTCGAAGGGCGTGCTCCTGCGCATATGCCGGAAGGTCTTAAGGCGTTTGAGGCTGCTGCCTCCCGCTCCGTCAGCTGTGGTTGTGAACGGACCGATCCCGCCCGTGGACGGGGTCTTGGGCCTGAGTCCGGGGGAGTTTGTGGAGGTCAAGTCAAGGGAGGAGATCGAAAGGACCCTCGACGGATACGGCAGACACGACCGCCTGTACTTCATGGCCGAACAGTGGCAACACTGCGGCAGGCGGTCGCGGGTATATAAGAGGGTCAACCGCGTGCTCTCGGAACAGACGGGAAGGTTCAGGAAGGCGAGAAACGTGGTCCTCCTCGAAGGCGTGTGCTGCGACGGGTCGAAGCATGGGAATTGCGACGCGTCGTGTTTCCTCTTCTGGAAGGAGGCCTGGTTGCGGCGTGTCGAGCAGTAGGCCCGTTCGGCGCTCCATGTTCCGAAGCGGAGGGGCGACGCTGATGTCCCGAAGTTCGTGAAGATCCCCCGATGCTCAAACCAGTGGGCATTTTCGGGAAAGCTTTACCCACATCTGTTGTCTGTCGATCATTATCGGTTCCCCGGCCCCGGGTGGATGTGACGGCCGTCGGCACGCTGGTCGTCTGTTCTGCCCGGCGAAGACGGGAAGACGTGGAAGGGCGCCAACGTTCAGAGTTCTGCGGACGGTTGGTTCCTCATCTGTCCCGGTCCGATTATTCCTTGTAAATTGTTGATCATTGCGGGAAAATGAATGTTGGAATGTTGCGGATGAAGCCGGGAACATCGTCTTGATGATCGCACCAGAGGCAAGGAGGAAAATAAGATGATGTCATGTCTTCGGAGGGCAAAAGGGAAATGGGTAGTGCCGGCGGTTCTTCTCGTGGCGGGTCTCAGCGGCTGTGTCGTGGCCTACGAGAAACCCGGGATGACTCAGGCGCAATGGAACAGTGACAAGGCATACTGTGACCAGGTCGCGGAAAAGGAATACGTTCGGAAAGGCACCCGGATCTGTGACGAGGTCGATGCCTGCCTGATAGCGAAGGGATGGAAGAGAAGCCGGTAGGGCAGGGTATTCACAGGCCGAAGGGAAACGGGACTCATCGTATCGGACCGGGACGGAGAATGACTTATGGAGATTACCGATAAGGAACTCAGGACGATCCTGAACCGGCACAGGAAGTGGCTTGACGGCGAGGACGGCGGTGTTTGCGCCAACCTTTCCGGGGCCGATCTCTCCGGGGCCAGGCTGGCGGGCGCGGACCTGTCGCACGCAGTCCTTCGCTCGGCGGACCTGTCTGGTGCAACGCTTGTCAGGGCCAACCTCTCCGGCGTCGACCTCTCTGAAGCCGACCTCTCCGGGGCCGACCTCTCCCGCGCGAATTTCTACCGGGCCACCCTTTCCCACGCGAACCTTGCCGGTTCCAACCTGACCCGCTGCAACCTCTCCGGCGTGGACATCTCCCGCGCCGTCCTCACCCGCGCCGTCCTGGCCGGCTCCAACCTCACCCGCGCCGACCTTGCCGGCGCAGACCTCAACGAGGCCGACCTGACGGGCACCGACCTCGAGAGGGCCGACCTCGCCCTTGCCGACCTCACCGGTGCCGACCTCACCGGTTCCAACCTCACCGCCGCGGATCTCTCCTATGCCACCCTTGCCCGGGCGAATCTCGCCCGCGTCAACCTCTCCTGCGTGGACATCTCCCGCGCCAACCTTTCTTTTGCCAACCTTGCCGGCTCCAACCTCACCCGCGCCGACCTCACCCTCACCGACCTCAACGAGGCCGACCTCACCGGCGCAACCTGGACAGACGGAACAAAGAAGTAGGAACATTCCCCTTCTCTTGAGTCCGCCCTTTGGGGTGTCCGGGCGCTGTCATGTATCCCGATAACTCTGCACCTCTTCAGAAGCGCGTTTGTCCCTAAATCCGTCAAACTGGGGACATAGCCATTTCAAACTGATACCCCCCGCGATAAGAATTTCCATTATCAAGAAGAGGATTTCTCTGGAAGGGGCGACAGCGACGAACCATCATCAATGTCCAACCAGGAAGGGTCCTGCAGAAAAACAAAAGGGGGTAGCACATGAACAAGCGAAGCGGTCGATTCTTCATCACCTATTTCTTCACCTCTCTTTTCCTCCTCCTCTTGCTTTTGCCATGTTTCCCGGCGAGTGCCTCCGCGCACGAGGCGGTCGATCCTTACTATCTATGGCACCTGTTTACCGGGTCTGCCAAGATGGAGTCGGAGACACTCAGAACCGTTATAACTGATGAGGCAGGGAACATCTTCATCGCAGCAGAAGGTGTTAAATGGAACCCGTCCCAGGAGACGAATTCGAAATACGGCAGTCCCGGCCAGCCGTTGCACTGGCATTCGTACAACTCCGACAGCAACAGGGACATCCTGGTGATCAAGTTCGGTCCCGACGGCGAGTACAAGTGGTACACCTACTACGGGGGGCATGAGAAGGACAGTGTCAGGGGAATGGCCATAGTCGATGACAGGCTCTATATCACGGGCACAAGTAGGGACAACTGGTCGGGACCGAACAACAAGAGCGCGGTCCAGGACCATTCTAGAGCGATATTACATCCTTCCCATAAGAGCGGTGTGGGTTATTGGTATTATGAATACTCCACCGATATTTTTGTCCTCGCCCTAAATAAATACAATGGTGAGTATCTGTGGCACACGTTCATCGGGGAATCCAACTGGGATGAAGAGGTATACGACATTGCCGCCGATAAGGAACGGATCTTTCTCGTGGGGAAGGCCGACGCCGAATTCTTCGGATGCTGGCCAGAAACTTACCCGAGCAAGGACGGAGAACCAATGGCGGACGAGAGCTGCTATGAAAGGAAAAACAGGAAATGTAAGCCGACACGGGGCTATCAGGGCTCGAACGACGCATGGGTCCTGGCGTTGAACACCAACGGATATTATGTCGCACACACCTTTCTCGGCGGCAGCGAGTCCAACGACTGGGGCGAAGCCATCGCCATCGACACGAACGGCATGGTAGTGGTCGCGGGAGCCAGCGACCAGAGCTGGAACTACACCCATTCCTGGTACAACACCCCGCCCCGTAACCCTCATTCCGGCGGCTACGACATGTTCATCGCCCGCCTGGCAAGGAGCGACCTGGAATGCCACTGGCACGCCTTCTTCGGAGGGCCCGATAGCGACTGGGCCACGGCGGTGCTGACAGATGACGAGAACGGCTACTACCTTGCGGGGTACAGCGAGTCGGGCTGGAAGGTTAATGGCAGGGAACCGGTGGACCCTCACACGGAGGGCACCAACTATGACTTCGCCGTCCTTAAGATGAACAACGAAGGGGCGAACGGATGGCATACATTCCGCGGTGGAATGGGCACGGAGGATGTTCCCCACGCGATGGCCATGAGTCTGTATGGCAATACCCTGCTTGTGGCGGGAGAGGCCCGCGGCCCCTGGACATTAATCGACAGTAAGAAGCCTCTTCACAGTTTCACGGGCGCATCGACGAGCACCACTGAGATGGCCATCCTCGGCCTTAGCCCGTCCAGCGGCAAATCGCAATGGCACACCTTCTATGGCAGCGATTGCATTGACAGGGCCTACTCAATAGCGAGCTCAATAACGGGTGATATCGTTGTCGCGGGAGACAGCGATAAATCGTGGAATGGTAAAGACAAAAGCGGCACAGTCGTGAAGCCGAAGTGGAAGTTTCCCAGCGAGGCCGAGGGACTCAATCCGAACTTTGTCGTCCTGAAACTCCGTCCTTACAGCTATACCATCAAAGCTTGGGTTGATAACCTGGCGGGCGGTACGATCTCGCCAAACGGCACTGTCAGTGTCGGGGGAAATAGAAACATGACATTCACGTTCTCGCCCTATGAAGGTTACGAGGTCTATCAGGTGATCGTGGATGGCGGCGAAGCCCAGCCCTGGACAGAAAATTCCTACACCTTCGCGAACGTTGCCGACGATCATACATTGGCGGTTTTCTACAGGAAGATCGTCCTCACCATCACGGCCACGGCGGAAGGTGGTAACGGTATCATCGATCCTGCCGGGGAACAGACCGTAACCTACGGTGACGACATAAGGTTTGAATTCCAGCCCACCGACGGCTACGAATTCGATCAGGTCTTCATTGACGGAGCGCTGTGGTCCAAGAGTTATCCGTACAGCGCCTACAAGTTCTCCAAGGTCAAAAAGGATCACACCATCAAGATCACCTTCAGAAAGATAACGAGTGATTCGACATATTACATCACGCCCAAGGCAGGCGCTAACGGCACCATCGACCCCAGCACGGATCAGTCGGTAAAGAGGGGGAATAGCAAGACATTCACGGTGGCGGCCAATACGGGCTACGTAATAGATACGCTGACGAAGATTGAAAACGGCACGACCAAAACAGTAGATGCCGCGGTAGACAAGACATCATACACGTACACCTTCACGAATGTACAGAAGAACGGTTACATTAAAGCCACCTTCAAGAAAACGGGGACTTACTTGATCACCGCATCTGCTGGGTCCAACGGCAGCATCAGCAACACAGGTGACACATACTACGCCGCCGGCGCAACACCGACGTACACATTCACGCCTGCTGACCATTACATGGTCGATACGGTAAAGGTGGACGGCAATACCGTGACCGTCACGAACAACAAGTACACCTTCGCCGCTCTGAGCAAGGACCACACGATCAACGTTACCTTCAAGGAGAAGCCGAAATATTCCATATACGCGAAAACGGGAGAAAACGGCACCATAGAGCCCTTGGGCGTAACGATATATTGGGAAGGCGATACACCGACCTACACGGTCATACCTAACGACGGCTACGTGGTTGACAAGTTTAAGATCGACGGCAACGTTGCGGATCTCACAAACAACCAGTATACCTTCTCTCCCCTGGACGATGACTACAATATCACAGTCACCTTCAAGAAGGCGACCTACAAGATCACCGCGTCTGTGGAAAACCCGGAGGGCGGCACGATCTCGCCATCGGGCGACAACTATTATGAATACGGCGCTACACCGACGTTCACGTTCAGCCATTATGAGAATTGGTATGTTAGCGAGCTTAGGATCGACGGTCTGGACTATGAACTGCCCAGCGACAACCAGTACACCTTCCCTGCCCTGACCGAAGGTCACACGATCGAGGTCACCTTCGAGTACAAAGGGTCGGGACAATAGCAAGAATGATATCCAGTTGCGAGAGCGGGAGGCAAGGGGAGCGGGTCAAACCACTCCCCCCTCGCTCCGGCGCAGCGGATGAAGAAAAGGAGAAGGGAGATTCGAGATGGAACTATCACTAAGGAAGTGTGTTATCTGCGGTATATCGCTCTTCATGCTTGCCGCTCCGGGAGCTGTAAAACCCTCCTATTCGGAGGTTAAAATAGAGGACACCCGCACGGCAAGCATAATTCTCGAGGATGAGACAAACTCTACCGACAACCCAACGAACGCCACCGTTAAGTCCGGGGCATCCGTAACGGTCGCGGCGTCAAGCACCAAAATTTACGGTATCCTCGGAACTACCGACGGATGGAATATAACCGTGGAGAAGGGCGCAACCGTCACGAGTACAGGTGGAGTAATGAGAACGATCTGGCTGAATGCCACAGCCAACACCGCAAGTGACGACCTGAACGGCAACGTCACCAACGGAGGGATAATACTAGCAGAGGGAACCGGTATACGTCTGGGGACCGGCACCGTGGTCAACGAGGAGGAGGCAACCATCACATCCACAGGGGGCATAGCTCTGTATTTAACTGGTGGCTTTTGCAGCGTCATAAACCGCGGTAGCATCTCCGGGAAGAATTTTGGCGTGTTCTTACTCGGAAGCGGGAATACCCTGACGAACTCGGGAACGATAACAGCCAGTAACGAGCATTCCGTTTACGTCGAGGGTGGCGGTACCATTCTCAATGAAGAGGGCGGCGTGTTGGAGAGCACGTCTTCCACCTCCACAAGCGCCGCAGTTCGTTTTTCGGCGGCGGCAGAGGGTACTAGTACTGTCACGAACAAGGGTAAGATAACGGGGCCCATCGGCGTGATCTTCGCAGGTACCGGAGCGGACATCCTCGACAACAGCGGGACGATAACAGGCACCTCCGGGACTGCTGTCAATATGGGCGTCGGCAACGACACGGCCTATCTTCGCGACGGTTCCGCGATAACGGGCGCTGTAGCGGGTGGGGATGGCACCGATACAATCTATCTCGAAGGTTCGGGCACGATCACCGAAGGCACGATCACCGGGTGGGAGACCGTCCGGAAGTCAGGGGACGGCACGTGGACCCTGAACGGCAACCTGTATAACAACGGAACGCTGGCCGTCCTGGGTGGTACCCTCAAGACGACGGGCATATTCACCAATAGCGACGGCAACAACTTCGTGGTGGGAGCTGGTTCGGACGGCAAGGCCGGGAAAGTAAGCGCGGACTCGGCAGTCGTGGCGGAGGGCAGCAAGGTTTCCGTCGTCACCAAGGGTTTGAAAGGGGGCACGCACACCATAATCGAGACGGCAAATGGTCTTACTGGCACCTTCGAGTCGATAACGTCGGACTCTAAGTACAAGGAGATGTCCCTCTCCTACGACGCAAAGAACGCCTACCTCAATCAGAGGTCCAGTTTCAGGAAGTCAGGCGCCAGGGGCAACGGCGGCAGTGTGGCCGCGGCGATCGACAATGCCTACAACTCGGGCTCCCAGGTCATGGTGTCCGTTGCCGATGACCTGTTCTCTCTCGACGATGCCTCTCTCGAGTCGGCCCTGGGCCAGATTTCGGGAACGACCCACAGCGTGGCGGCCTCGGTTGCTCCCGCAAGACAGGGGGCCTTCTATCAGAATGTCCTGGGCCGTACAGGTGGGAACACCACGGGCCTCGGTTTCCTCGGGCTCAACGACCGCCAGTCCGATCCCTTGACGATGCTTGCCTCGGGCGGCCCGGTGGCATCCGATGCAGGGTTTACCCTCACAAGAGACGGGCAGAAACTGCCTTACGGAATGTGGATCAAAGGGTACAGCGTCACGGGCAACCGCCACGGTGACGACATAGGCTCCCGGTATGACTACACCATCGGCGGGGCCATCGCAGGCTTCGACTACCTCATCAATCCCAATATCCGGGCTGGTGTGGCCGTCGGGTATTCAAAGACCAACGTCAACATGAAAGAGCTTCAGGACTACTCCGATGTTGAAAGCTTCCAGGGGGCGATATACGGTTCCTACGTCCCGACGAGCAAGAAGTGGTATGTGGACGCGGCCTTCGCTTACAGCAAGAACAGCTACGAGACGAGGCGCTACCTCAGCTTCGGCAACACCTACCAGGTGGCACGTGGTTCCTATGACGGAAGCGACATGTCGGGTTATCTCGAGGGTGGCTACAGAGTGCCCATCTTCTGGGGTGTTACCGCAACGCCCCTCGTCTCCTTCCTTGCCATGAGGAATCACACGGATAGCTTTACGGAAACAGGCGCAGGCAGCTACAACCTTGAGACCGACAGCAACCATACCGATTCCTACCAGAGTGGCGTGGGAGTGAAGCTCTCGAAGGAGCTTAAGATAGCAAACGGCTTTCTGTTCATTCCCGAATTCGGCGCGAAATGGCTCCATGAGTTCGGTGACACCGAGGCGAACATCAATGCACGCTTTGCCGAGGCACCCGCAGGTTCCTACGTCATCACCAACGAGACAACAAAAAGGAACGCCGGGGTCCTCTCCTTGAATCTCACCGCAAAGAAGGGCGACATGCTGAGCTTCTTCATAGGCTACGATCTGGGCATTACAGAAGACCAGATAAGCCACGGCTTCACGGGAGGACTGAGGTTCAACTGGTAAGAGACAGATGATGGGTCAGAGGTTATGGGTTATGGGAAAACTACATGAAACGTAACCGATGAACCGATAGGGAAACAAATGATGGGCGGCCTTGAGGGCCGCCCATCGTCGTTCTGATTCCTATCGCATACCGTTCTTTCACTCCCAATTGGTGACGTCCTTGTCTTCACCTTCTCCCCCGGGCGTACCGTCCCTGCCGTAGGAATAGAGATCAAATTCTCCGTGGGAACCGGGAGACTGATACTGGTAGGGTTTGCCCCAGGGATCGTTGGGAAGGGCCTTCTTGAGATAGGGACCTTCCCAGTTCTCTGCTCCTCCGGGGTTCGTGACGAGGGCAGTAAGGCCTTCCTGTGTGGTGGGGTAACGGCCGACGTCAAGGCGGAAATGGTCGAGGGTCTGCGAAAGGAGTTCGAGCTGTGCCCTCGCCGCGGCCTGCTTGCCTTTGCCCAGTTTCGGAAATACCTTGGGGCCGACGAGGGCCACAAGGAGCCCGACGATGACCATGACGACGAGGAGTTCAACGAGCGTGAAGCCGTGTCTGTCCGTGCAATAGGGGTACTGAATTTTCATGCGTCCTCCCTCAATGCCGTGTGTTGATACCGGCGGTAACGTTTTGAAAAGAGATTAATCCGGCGAGGTTCTTTTGTCACTACCTTGACTGGCCTGTTCATCACATTCTGCGGCGTAATGGTACTATTTCGGGATTTGGCTCCCCTCACGTCGGCCGCGGGTTTTGGCCTGCAAGGTCAGTCGCCTTGTTGAAACCATAATGTGTCAGTTTTATCCCATTACGATATGAACTTGCCTCGGTTAACTCTAGAATCCTATTGGTCTTGGAAAAACTACAGCGGGTGATGAAACGATGACAAATGTCCGAAAGCTCATATTCTTGTCGTGTCTCTTTTTCGTGTTTGTCGTACCGCCTTTGCATGCCGACGACAATCGCCGGGAGGCGGTGCCCTCCCGGCAGACACCCGAGGCATCGGTGCCGAGGAGAACGGTGGGCGGACAGTCGGTAGTACGTTCCGCCGCGGTGTCCCCGTCGGCAAAGGACGAAAGTACGGAAAAAGAGGAGCAGGCGGCCGGTGATAGAGGAAGGATCTCGCCTCCGGGGAATCCGTCTGTCCCTCCGGGAAAGATGCCTTCACAGGCTAAGAAGCATGGCGTAAGGTCAGCGGGCCCCGTCAGCCTGTCCTTTGATGACGCCGACATGTACCAGGTCATCCAGACCGTTTTCGGTGAGATTCTGAGGGTCAATTATATTGTCGACCAGAGGGTTAAAGGGCGGGTGACGTTCCGTTCCGTAACCCCTGTCGAGGGTGACAAGGTGCTGTCCGTCATGGAGGTCATCCTGAGGCTGAGCGGGGTGGGCGTCGTGGAAGAAGGTGGTCTTTACAGGATCGTACCGATCGGTGATGTCGCCAGAGAACCAGCGGAAGCGACCGTCGGCAGAGACCCCGATTCCATCGAGATCGAGGGCAAATCGATCATACGCCTCGTGCCCATCATGTATGGTCAGTCGTCGGAGATCATCAAGCTGATCACGCCCTTCCTCACGACCTCCGCCGTGGTCATTGATGTTCCCAACATAAACCACATCATGCTTGTCGACACCGACGCCAACGTGAAGAGGCTGCTCAAGCTGATCGACCTTTTCGACAGCGAACAAACAAGAAAAAAGAAGCCACAGGTCTTTGTCTATCACGTCCAGAACAGTAAGGCTAAAGATATAGCGAGCATTCTGCAGCAGGTCTTTCTTTCCTCCGGGCACGGTGGCGCGGCGAATCCACCCCTTGCTGCGTCACCTTCCGCGGGGAAGGCGGCAGGCGCATCCGTCGCCCCGGCCGCGCGCAGCGGGCCGGAAGGCGGATTGATCGTATCGGGTTCCCAGGCAGGAGAGGGCCTTATTTCTCCGATAACGAAAATCATCGCCGAGGAGAACCTCAACTCCCTCATTATCCTTAGCCTGCCTGAAGATTATGAGGTCATCAAGGAGGCCATCCGGCGCGTCGATATTATCCCGAGGCAGGTCATTATCGAAGGGGTGATTGCGGAGATCACCCTGAAGGATGACCTGAAACTCGGCGTTTCCTGGGCCCTTACGTTCTCGCCGGGCGGTATGAACGGCGTGTTGGGGTCAGTGGACGGCACCGTGGGATTCGATGTGCCCGGCGCGACAGCGACGAGCACAACAGGAAGCGGGACATTCACCTTTGCAGGCACTGTCGGGGGTGATTTCAAGGCGGTCATCGATACGCTTGCGACGCAATCGAAGGCGAAGCTTCTTGCAGTGCCGCGTATACTGGTGACGGATAACAAGGAGGCTCGGATCCAGGTGGGTGAGCAGGTCCCCATCGTGACAACGGAAACGATAGCGTCCACCACTACCGCCGCTCAGCGGACCATCCAGTACAAGGACATCGGCATCATCCTCAAGGTAAAGCCCCGCATCAATGAAGGCGGACTTGTCACCCTCGACCTCGCCCAGGAAGTCTCCTCCTACGACACGATCACCCTTTTCGACGGCGAGACGAACATCATTGTGAAAAAGACAGAGGCGACAACGAACCTTGTGGTTCAGGACGGCCAGACGATCCTCATCGGAGGGCTTATCAGGGAGGACATATCTGCGGCGCGATCGGGCATTCCGTACCTCAGCAAGATACCGCTTCTCGGATATCTCTTCGGCAGTACTACGGACGAAAACCACCGCAAGGAGCTGATCATACTCCTCACCCCGCGGGTCATCAAGAACCAGCACGATGCCCGGAAGGCCACATCCTGCTATGTTGACGATATAACGAAGACAGGCAAGGGAAAGCTGAAGAAGGAAGAACTTATCCGCGACATCACCCGGCAGGAAAAGGACGGGAAGAATGATGCCGGCGAGGCCGGGAAGGGTACACAAAGAAAGAACGTCCAACCGGAGGGGCAGGCGACAAAACCGCCGCAGGGCGGCAAAGACAAGGAGAAAACCCAGGCCGTTGTGCAGCGGGACATAGAAAAGAACAAGACGCGGAACCGCCCCGAGACCAGGCCCGCGCGAGAGATAAAGGAAGGGCGGGGAACAAGGGAACACGAGGTAATGCATACAGAGGTCCCGGTGGCGAGGGATGACATCAAGGTTCAGCACAACGTGGACCAGAAGGCGGAAAGGCAGGCTCCGCAGGCATCGGTTCAGAAGACGCAGGGCAAAAACAGGAGAGAACCGGAACCTGCCCGGTCTCCGGACAGTCCGCCAGGGAAAGAATCTGCGCCCCGGGCGGCAGGAGAGGAACCTGCGCCGAAGGCGGCGACCGGGAGCGGAGGAGAGTTGTGAACGGCAAGACGATAATCCATCTCTCTCCGGAGGAGTTTCCCAGAGTACCCCTTGTCATGGAGGGCATATCGACGCGCTTCATCAGGGAGAACAGGATCATTCCCTTTGAGTGGAAGGATGGTACGCTCAAGGTCATCATGGCCGACCCCGTGAGGCGGGAGCTTATCGACGCGCTGAGGGCGGCCACCGCAAGTCATGTCCTCGTCCATACGGGGGACCCCGCCGTCATCGACGAGCACATCTCCCGGTTCTACAGCAAGGATCAGCAGAACCTCGACAAGATCATAGAGGGGATCGACGAACGGGAGGGCTACGAGTTCATACGTGACGAGGAAGAGGAGGACGTGGGCCACCTCAAGGACCTCGCATCGGAGGCGCCCATCATCAGGCTCGTCAACCTTTTCATCACACGGGCCGTCGAGTCAAGGGCGAGCGACATACATATAGAGCCTTTCGAGGACGAGATGAAGATCCGTTATCGGATAGACGGCGTCCTCAATGATGTGGAATCGACACCTAAGAGACTTCAGGCAGCCATCGTCTCACGCATCAAGATCATGGCCAGGCTCAACATTGCCGAGCGCAGGCTTCCCCAGGATGGAAGGATACGTCTGCGTGTGGGCGAAAAGGAGATCGCCATCAGGGTTTCCACGATCCCCATCGTGAACGGAGAGAGCATCGTCATGAGGCTGCTCGACAGGGAAAGCATCGTCATTGACCTTGACAGACTGGGTTTTTCGCAGGCCACGCTCGTATCCCTCGACAGGCTCATCACGAAGCCTAACGGCATCATCCTTGTGACGGGGCCCACGGGCAGCGGTAAGACAACGACCCTTTACGGGGCACTCGACAAGATAAATTCGCCTCACAACAAGATCATCACCGTGGAAGATCCGGTGGAATATCAGTTGAAAGGCGTCAACCAGATCCAGGTGAAGCCCCAGATCGGGCTCGATTTTAACAGCACGTTGCGCCACATCGTCAGGCAGGACCCGGACATCATCATGATAGGCGAAATCAGGGACCTGGAGACTGCTCAGATAGCCATCCAGTCGGCGCTGACGGGGCACCTGGTATTCTCCACCCTTCACACCAACGACGCGCCGAGCGCGATCACACGTCTTCTTGACATGGGTGTGGAGAGCTTTCTCCTGTCATCCACGGTCCGGGGCATCCTCGCGCAGAGGCTCGTGAGGATGATCTGCCCTGATTGCAGGCGCCAGACAGGTGTATCCGACGACGTGGAGGAACTCATTGCACTCGGCATGGGCAGCGGCGTGCCCATCTGGCGGGGAGCGGGCTGCGAGGCCTGCGGGCATACGGGGTTCTTCGGGCGCTCGGGGCTCTTCGAGCTTCTCATTGTCGATGAAGATCTGAGAAGGCTGACGTTGAAGGGCGCAGACGAGGGAGAGATCAGGGCGCAGGCGATAAGGTCGGGCATGAAGACACTTCTCGAGGACGGAATGGAGAAGATCCGTATGGGTGTGACCACCCTTGACGAGGTCTTTCGGGTCACGAGGGAGGATTGATTGGGAGTATATTCGTACAAGGCGACAACCCTTGAAGGCGCCATCATCGAAGGCACCATCGAGGCACCCGATGAGGGCCTGGCCCTGGAGAGGATCAAGGACTCGGGCGCCATCCCTTTGAAGGTTTCGTCACCGAGAAAGGGGGTCCTCAAGAAGGGCATATCGCTGCACTCATCGAAGGGCGATCTTCTCACCTTCACCGCCGAGCTGTCGGCGCTTATCGGCGCGGGCCTTCCCCTCGACCGGAGCCTCAACATCCTGGCCGGGGTCTCCGAAGGCAGGCAGATGCAGGATGTGGTCAATTCCGTCCTGAAGCTCATACGCGAAGGGAGCTCCTTTTCCGATGCCCTGAAGAAACATCCCAGGGTCTTTCCCAGGCTTTACGTGAACATGGTCCGGGCCGGTGAAACGGGAGGTGTTCTGGATATCGTCCTCGAAAAGCTGGGCGAGTTTCTTGAAACTGCGAAAGAACTGAAAGACAGTGTCTACTCGGCCATGATCTACCCTGTGATCCTCGGTGTCACGGGAAGTATTTCCATTATCATCCTTCTTACCTTCGTCATACCCCGCTTTTCCATTCTCTTCAGGGAGATGGGCGGGACGCTTCCCGCATCCACGCAGATGATCCTTTACTTCAGTGCCTTTATGAGGGACCTCTGGTGGGTCCTGCTTCCGGGGGGTGTGTCGGGAGTGTTCGTGGTATGGCGGTTTGTAAAGACCGAGGGGGGCGGGATCCTTTGGGACAAGATGAAGTTCAGGTTCCTCAGGGACGTAGTGAGCAAGCTCGAAACGGCCCGATTCTGCAGGACCATGGGGACCCTCATAAAAAGTGGCGTTCCTTTCCTGCAGGCCCTGCAGAACTCCAAAGACGTCATCGGGAATCGCGTTGTTGCTTCCGCTATCGGTGCGGTGGCCAGGGACGTGAAGGAAGGCAAGGGCATTGCCGTACCACTCACCCAGGCGAAGGTCTTCCCTCAGCTGGCGTTGTCGATGATCAAGGTAGGCGAAGAGACGGGGCAGCTCGATACCATGCTTCTTAAGGTGGCGACAACCTATGAGAAGAGCCTGAAAGACTCCGTCAAACGGTTCATGGGTCTTCTTGAGCCCGCGATCATCCTTACCATGGGGCTCGTCATCGCTTTCATCGTTGTTTCCATGCTCGTTGCGATATTCGGCATCCTGGAGCTGCCGTTTTGAAGATGAACGATAGCGGTTTCACACTTCTCGAGCTGGTGATAGTCATGACCCTCATGGTGCTCTTTCTTGGCCTGTCGGGTGTACATTTCGCGAACCGTCTCCCCTCGGCGAAGCTTGACGGTACGGCGCGGGAGCTTTCGGGTCTCATTCGCATGGCGCGCATGGAGGCGATGAGCGTAAGGGGAGAGCGGCGCGTGACGATCGACCTTAACCGCAGGACCTACGGCTTCAAAGGAGCGGCCCGCCGCGCGGTTCCGGAGGGCGTCGCCATCAGTGTGGTGGACCCTGTCCGGGGCGGGGTCTACGGGGGAGAATACGACATTATCGCCGATGCGTCGGGAACGGTTGGGTCATGCGAGATCATTCTCGGAACCAAAAAGAAGACCTTCAGGATCGAGATCGATCCTGTGATCGGGTCCGTGGTCGTGAAGAATTATGGACAAGAAAACTGAAAGATCCGGAAGGCGCACGTTTCCCGCAGGTCCGGAGGGTTTCACTCTCCTTGAGATCCTCGTAGCCTTCGTTATTCTTGCCACTGTGGTCACCGTCGTCCTCCAGTTGTTTTCGGCGAATCTCAAGACGCTCGCGATGTCAGACGACTATCTCACGGCAACGGTGCTTGCTGATATAAGGATGAGGGAACTACTTGAGGGTGGGCAGTTGAAGGAGGGTACCTCAAGCGAGACGAAGGATGGCTACGTGATGGACATGACCGTAACGGAGGCGCTCGGGGAGCGCACGAAGGGTTTCTCGTGGCAAGTGTTCGAGGTGGTGCTCAATGTCTCCTGGCAGCAGGGGGTAAGGAAAAGGTCATTCTCTCTGAAGACCTTCAAAACGGTGAGAAGAGAGGTGATCAAGAATGAGAAGCTATAGGAGCAACCTTTCCCGGTCGGGGGGCTTTACACTCCTGGAACTCATGGTCTCCATCGTACTTGTCGCCATGATCGTAGTTGTTCTTGCCGCCTCAATGCGGGCCGGGCACCGCTCCCTCGAGGGGGGCGAGAGAAAGGCGGAGTGGATGGAGCGCCTCAGGGTTTCCATAAGACTCATCGATTCCCAGTTGCAGTCCTGCCTCCCGCTCACCGTGAAGGAAGAAAAGGACCTCAAGAGATCGGTGTTCATAGGTGCGCGCGATTCGATGACATTCGCATCGAACTGTTCTCTCTTTGGCGGCCGG
The DNA here is from genome assembly GCA_001603955.1 of Syntrophobacterales bacterium Delta_02. Classification (GTDB taxonomy): domain Bacteria; phylum Desulfobacterota; class Syntrophorhabdia; order Syntrophorhabdales; family Syntrophorhabdaceae; genus Delta-02. Next base: position 85,295 of record LVAA01000014.1, read on the forward strand.
AAGGGCTATACCATTGCCTCATACAGGATCGAAAAGGACGAAAAGGGAAAGTTGGCGCTCTATCTGAAGGAGACCACGATAGGCATGGAGAACGTGAAGGAAGCGAAACTTCTCAACGGTTTCGACGATATCCGGTTTGAATACCTTCAGTCCGCGAAGATAAAAGGGCTGGGAGGGGGCGGCTGGTCGGACGAACTGGCGGACACCACCCATCTCCCGCAAAAGGTAAAGCTCCACCTGGAAAAAGGCGCCAGGAAATTCTCTCTCACGATACCCCTGCGAAACAGGAAGCCGCCCGGGAATGACCCTGATGAAGAGAGTGGGACATGAGAAGAGAGAAAGGCTTTCTTCACAAGGAGAAGGGCTTTGCCCTCATCATGGTACTCTGGGTGATCATTATCCTTATGGTTATCGTCATGTCCTTTTCCGTCCTTGCGAAGACCGAAAGCAGGGCGGCCCTCTTCTTTCGAGATTTACTGGCAGAAGGCCTTCTCGCTCAGGCGGGCCTGGAGCGGGCGATCCTGGAGATATACTATCGGAAGGAGAACCTGAACAAGACCATCGTCCCCGACAGCGGAGAGACCTTGAGGGTCGATGGCACGGCTATCGAGGGCGATCTCGGCGATGGCAGGTATGTCGTCAGGATCTTCAACGAGGCGGGGCGGATCAACCTCAATACCATGAACGAAGGGAACAAGATCATCCTTGACAATCTTCTCGTCAACCTGGGGGTGGAGAAGCAGACGGCGGATACCATTGTCGACTCAGCCCTCGACTGGATGGACAAGGATACCCTCCACCGCATGAACGGCGCCGAAGACGACTACTACCAGTCCCTCCCCAACCCTTACAAGGCTAAGAACGGGCCCTTCGATACGGTTGAGGAGCTCCTTCTGGTAAAAGGTATGACGCCTGACATCCTCTTCGGAACAAAAGAACATAAAGGGCTCATCTACTTCGTTACCGTCTATGGAGATGCATCGAAGATAAATGTCAATTTTGCAGCGAAAGAGGTCATCATGGCCCTGCCCGGCGTGTCGGAGGATCGGGCGGCAAGAATCATCGATCAAAGGAAGCAGGCGGAGCTGAAATCCCTCGATGATGTTCGGGGCATCATGGGAGGGGAATACAGCAACGTATCATCCTACATAGACGTCGCTGAATCCATCGGCTACACGATCGAATCGACGGGTTCCAGAGGGGGTGCCGGGGATGGCCACGGTATCCGGGCCACACTCCTCGTCAAGACGGGAGGGACATACGAGTACATCTATTACAAGACCCCCGCGGAGACAACGAAATGAGAATTGGACCCTTGACACTGAGCCCCGCCATTGAGAAAGGCATCGCGTACCTCAGGACCGCGAGGGCAAGAGTTGAACCCCTGTGCCTGAGAATATGGGCGGTGCTGAACTGTAACCTGGTACAAGGCATTATCCTGCCTGAGCGTTTCCTGGTGGTCTGCATGGAACGGGGATGCGTATCGGCGGCAGCGGGTGAGCGTTTTCTCAACCGCAGGCGGCTGACGGGGTCTGGAAGGTACGCCCTTGAAGGGGATGAATTTCCGGCCCCCGACGATCTTGCCGCCGCCGCGTCCCGCGCGATGAAGGAACTGGGGCGCAGAGGCTCGAAGGTGCTCCTGGGTGTTCCCAGGGAATGGGTTGTAATCAGGACCGCACAGATGCCCTCAACCGTGAAAGAGAACATGGGACCTGTAGTGACTTACGAGATCGACAGACTTACCCCTCTCACGGCCGCCGATGCCATGTACGATTATGTCGTTGGTGCGCAAAGCGAGGAAAGGATCGCCATAACCCTCATGGCCGCGAGAAAAGAGAGATTGAACCCCTGTGTGGCGGCATTGACGGAAAAGGGGCTCCCGCCCGTGAGAATGTCGACGCCTTCGGTGGACATGGCACGGCTGTGCGGGCACCTTGCCGGGAGCGGGACCTTTGTGTCTCTTCACGTTGACCCATATGGATACGAAGGCTGGTCGGTCGAAGAGGGCAACCTGGTGAGCAACTTTTATGGTTCATGTGATCCGTGCGGTGATGATGAAGATCCGCAGAGGCGCTATGAAAATGTGAGGGCCGACCTTGCTGCATCCGGTGCCGCCGATCCGTCGCGCCCCGTGTGTCTTGTTGCCGAGAACGGTGCCGAGGCCGGGGATGTGCTGCCGGACATCGTGCACAGACAGATCGGGGACAGCGAGACAATGTCGTTTTTCGGGGGGAGCCAGGAGAATATCCCCTTTGCTCCCGCGGCAATGCTCCATGAAGCCCTTTTCCCGGGCCTCAAGACCTTTGATCTTGCGCATAGCGGTGCCGGGGAAAAGAAGAAGGCCCCCCTCGTTACCTCTCTCGTGCTTGCCGCGCTCCTTTTCATGATGCTGATCCCCTACGTTGTCGTACCTCTTGAGATCGAAAAGCGCAAGATCACCGCTATTGAGGAGCAGATACGATCCCGCAGGAAGGATGTGATGGGGGTGGAACGGCTCAACAAGGAGGCGGAAGCCCTGCAGGGCGAGTTCAATGAGATAGAAGAGTTCAAGAAGAAAAGGCCCATGTCGCTCAACGTCCTCAAGGGGCTGACCTCGCTTCTCCCGAAGGCGGTGTGGCTCACAAGAACGAGGGTCACGGAAGAGACGGTGGAGATCGAGGGTTATGCCGCCTCGGCGACGGGGATACTCTCGATCCTGGAGCAGTCCGAGCTTTTCAGGAAGGTCGAATTCGCCTCGCCGACGATGAAGGATGGGCGGCTCAATGCGGAGCGTTTTGTCGTTCGGATGGAGATGGAAGGTTTCAAGAAACAGGAGACAAAGACGGAAGGGACGGTGAAGAAGAATGAAAAAGGAAAATAGACTCCTCATGTACGCGATCCCCGCGATCATCGTTCTCGCCGGTCTCATCGTCTATCAGTATGGTTTCGTGAACGCCCGCAAGGAAATGGTTTCTCTCAGGGAGACGAGGGCCGCACAGGAAAGGGCACTCATGAAGTGCATGGAAGCGATCGCCGGGAGGTCCCGGGTCGAAGAGAGACTCGCTGTCTTGAAGGAGAAGAGGAAGGCTGCCGCATCAAAGACCATTGAAGCGCAGACGCCGACACTGTGTGCGGCGGCCCTCCAGGAGGCGGTCAAGGGTATAATAACGGGGCGGGGAGGGTCCATCACTAGCGAGCGTGTGGAAAAAGCGGAGGAATCGGGCAGATTTCAGGTGGTGACCATTACCGTCGACGCGGCGCTGCCCGACACGAGAGCGCTCAGTGATGTCCTCTTCGGCATCGAGACCCATACACCTTACATCGTCGTGCGGGAAATGGACACGCGGGTGCGGAACTTCCGTGAGCCCAGGGAGCTGATGGTGAAACTGCGCCTGTCTTCACTGGCGGGAGGAAAGTGACATGATGAAGGTGCTGCGGTCCATCCCGCGCAATGTGACCCTCCTCAACGTCCTTCTGGCTGTTGCCCTGGTGCTGGCTAGTATTGGCATCATCTGCCCGGCGATGCGCGTGAGCAACACTTTCAAGCTTCCACGCATCGTTCCGAAGGAGGCGGTCCTGCCGGAGAAACCCCCGGAAGAGGGCACTCAGCCCCTTCCCACCGATTATGCCGTCGTTAGTGAAATGAACCTTTTCCATCCCCAAAGGGTCATACCTATCGACGCGAAGAAGGATCTGCCGAAACCGGAGCTTTTCCTCTGTGGCATAATCATGTATGGGAACCAGCGTGTCGCCTTCGTCGAGGACAAGAAGAACCCGACAACATCTCCCGGACGGGGGAAAAGACAGACGGAACTGAGGAAAGGGTCTGTCTACGCGGGCTACTCGGTGAAGGAGATAAATACAGATAGCATTCTTCTCTTAAGGGGCGAGCAGAGCGTATCCGTGTATCTTATGAATCAGGCAAAGCGCGGCGGCAAAGGTGCCACGTCCGCTCCTGCCGAGGCGATGACGTCTTCCGCGCCGCGGCCACCTTCTTCTTCCCCCGCTCCTCCTGCCGCCCCACCTTCTCCTCGCCCTTCAAGGCCTTTGCCATCGAAGGGACCAGGTGGGCCACCCTCGGACGGCAGCAAGATCCCGCCAGCTCCCGTGCCTCCCCACCACAGGGACCGGTGACGGCACGCCATGGCTAAGGAAGGCGGGTGGATGGTCTTAGTCTTCGCGATAATTCAGGGCCTTCTGGAGGGATTCGCCCAGGCGATCGGGGTCAACAGGTTTGAGAAGAAAATCCAGCGCCTGTGACGCCGAAGCCTGCGTGGCATAATGGTCGTGGGCCGTAACAAAGACAACATACGGCTGGTGTTCCAGGGTTTCCAGCAGATCGAATCCGGACCCTCCGGGCATCTGGATGTCCAGGAAGATGAGGTCGACCGGCGTTTTGTCCAGGATCTGCCGGGCCTCCGTAATGTTCCTGGCCTCACCCACGATGCGGACATAAGGATGCTCGCCGAGAAGTCCTCTAAGGTTTACCCGGGCGAGGCGTTCATCATCCACGATGAGTACCCTGATCTTTCTTTCCTGTTTTTCCTTCATGGTTGTCTCGACCTCAATTGTAATACGCCATCCCCGCCAGGGCAATCATATCGTGCACCCCGACGGAAGGGGAGGGGGCCTCAAGGCGCGCTGGAAAGCCGCAATCTCCCGATAAAGCCTCATGCCTGGGACCGTGTTTGCCTTATTTCTGTTTCCAGCGGTACCCCGAGGACAACACGTACCAGTCCGCCGTCTTCCTCCGTCCGAAAGAGGTACTGGTCGGCATAGATAAGGCTCAGGCGCTTGCGGAGGTTTTCGATGCCCACTCCTTTCCTGGTCCTTCCCCCATCCTTTGTCGATACCCAGTGCCCCGTGTTGGTGACCTTGAGGAGAAGGAGACGGTCATCGGTGAGCGAGCCTTCGATGGTTATCTTAAGCGGCAGGTCCGATGTCTTCGTCCCGTACTTGACGGCGTTCTCCACGACAGGCTGGAGTATGAGTTCGGGAACCCGCACATCCATGGCCTGTGAGGGAAGGTCTATGTTCACCATCAGATCATCCTCAAAACGGACCTTCTCGATATTGAGATAGCTTTCTATGGTCCCCATCTCCTGACTTAAGGGAACAAAGCCGGATTCGCTGGAGGAGATGGTGGAGCGCAGATAGCGGGAAAGCTGTTGAATGAGCTGATCGGTCTGTCGCGAGCTTATTCTGGCGAGGGCACTTAAGGAATTGAGGACGTTGAAGAGGAAGTGAGGATTAATCTGGTACCTGAGGGCCTCAAGCTTTGCCTGAACAGACCGAAGCTCGGCGTCTTCCGCCCGGCGCCGCTCCTTTTCGATCTCTCTCTGTTCCGTGATATCATCGAGGATACCTTGAATCCGAAATATCTTTCCCTTCTCGTTTTTGTCCGCCCGGGCGTAGATGGATCCCATCCTCTGAGATCCGTCACACCGGTGGAAGAGGACCTCGAAGTTTTTGACCGTTCCGCGGGCGTCAAGCGTATCCAGCAGTCGGTTGCGTCTCGTGGAGGAATAGTAGCGCGACACATTTCTGCCGACCACTTCCGCCGGAGAGCCGTAACCCAGGAGGGATGCAAAGGCCGGGTTGGCGTTGAGCACGGTACCTTCCAGGTCGGTCACGAATATCCCCTCCACCGCGTTCTCGAACAGCCCACGGTACAAACGTTCCGCCTCTTCAAGGGCATTGCGGCTCTCCTCGAGGCTCTGCGCCATGGTGTTGAGGCCCCGGGCAAGCCCGGTGATCTCATCGGTACCCTTTGCTTCGAGTCTCCTGTCGAGAATCCCGGTTTCGATGTTCCGGACGAAAGTCATGCATCCCTCCAGCTTTCTCAGGAGGGGGTTGGCCATCCTGAAGACGGCGACAGTGATGACGAAGAGCATGACAACAAGGGTTGCAAGTGTAACCTTACCCATCGTCTCGATAGGCGCGAGAACATCCCGCAGGGGTCTTTCGACCACGAACAGAAATTCAGGGTCGGAGGTTTTCAAGAATGCAGCCAGGCGCCGGCCTGATCTCGTGGAATAGTTGATAATGCCGCTGCGGCTTGTCGCCAGCTCCGGCAGGTCAGGGATGTCGGGCCGCATGTATGGTTTGGACCGTATTACGTTGGGGACCACCCAGCCCTTGGGCAGATTCATGTCCAACCATGGGTCGTAGACGTAGGCCTTGCCTCCAAGAATGGTCTCCTGGGGCGTGAGGAAATGATCGTTGATGTTATCAAGGTCCAGGGTGCAGCGCACCACGGCCATAACCCTGCCGTCCTCCCTGACGGGGACGCTGATCGCTATGATGGGGCGACCCGTGCCGTGGCTCAGGATCACCTGGGAGATCGTCCCCTGTCCGGCGATGGCAGCCTTGAAATCAGGACGTGTGGCGACCATCTGACGCATGGGGGAGTATCCTATGCGGTCGGGATAAGAGGACGCAATACACCAAGCGTCCCGGTCGATGAGGTTTATGGAGGTATAGACATTATTCTTCCTGACGATGTCCAGAAAATGCAGGTTCATCTCCCGTACGAGTGTTTCGTTCTTCGGGGATCTGGTGACGTCACGGACGAGGTGTGATTCCGCGAGAAGCTCCATATCCATCTTGAATCTCTCAAGGCCTATCTGACTTTGCTTGGCGATGAGAGCCACCGTTTGTTCCATCTGTCTCTTGGCGGCCGACTCAAGGTGCCGTTTGGCGGATACATAGGTGATGGCCGAGGACAAAAAGACGCTGACAACGATCATCACCGCAACGACAATGAGAAGCCTGGTGCGAAAGTTCATCGGTCCCCTTCTTTCTCGGGCGAAGGGCGTTCTTGAATGTCCCCTTGCGGAGAATCGTCTGCCCCATGCCCCGTTTCATTATCCCTTCCACTCCGAAGAAAATGGTCGATCAATGAGGAGATATTACGGTACGATTCTGTTCCTCAGACTGGGGATGTAACCGAGTAGGCCTGATATGGGACGAATCAACCATATTGCGGGATTAGAACGATTCGAAGCAGATAAAGACTGCACGCAGTATATTCAAGAACGACCTTCAATGTCCGTACTTGTCTCTAGCCTGAGACCTGAGACTTGAAACCGTTCTCTCTTACCACCGAAACCTTACCCCTCCCGTAACCGCATGTGCGAACTCTTTCGACCTCACCCGGGCGTCGTAGGCGAAGAAGAAGTTCCAGGCATCGCCGTTCGCGCCCGTGAGCCCCAGGGAGAAAACGCCGCTGTCACGGTCCCAGGTATCGGAGGAAACGGTGAAGGAACCCGAGGGAGCGCCTGCGAAGCGGGCATCGAGAACGGCATTTGTGTCTCCGAACTCGTGGACCCATCTGGCGGAGATCTCCGGGGTCAGGAAGAATGTCTTATTGATCACGAACTCCTTTGTCAGGCGAATACCGAGGGAACCCTGAAGCGATGTGGTTCTGGTGCTATCCCCGATAAGGTTGAGGGCATCAGCCCCGCTTTCCGTGAAACCGTCCCGGCGGCTCTCGAGGGCGAGGAAAGAGACGTAGGGGGTGATGCTCACGCCCTTGAAAGGAAGGAGGTATCCGCTCTCCGCGTATCCCGATATATCGCTGCCGTCATAGGAACCCTTTGCCGTCCTGTTGATGGTCCCAAAGCTAAGAGAGCGCGTCATGTTGTATTTGTTCATGCTGTAGCCCAAGGCGGTATTCACGTACCATCTCTTATCCGCGGAGGTAAAGGAGCCGTACAGGGATCCCTGGTAACTGTCCTCGTTGCCGGAATCCTGAAGGTCCTTCATGTCAACGTTAGTCCTCGAGTATCCGAAGGCGGCACCGGCGCGGATGGTCGGACCCACGCGGTACTCGATGCCGGCGACAGTACCTCCTATGGTGAAATCATACCCCGATGCTATGTCATCCCCGTCCCTGTTCCCTGACGCTCCGTATCCCCTGATCCAGAGGGAAAAGGGACCGGTTTTTCTTCCTTCCGTCTTTACGGATGGAACCGAGACCGCGTCGGAGGTGACGGCGGTGTTTGCCGCGAACATGGCAGGGAGGCAGGCTCCCGTTATGGAGGTGCCGGATGGGGAGGAGGGGGTGCTTCTGAAGAGGTTTCGGTAGAAACTCGCCACCCTGTAAACGTTGATGGCGGGGAACACCGTGTGGCTCGCCCCTCCCATCTGGTCGTAGGCAAGGCGTATGGCGGGAGCGCTCAGGGTGCTTATGGCGCCGTAGACGTTGAGCATGTCGCCCGATGCCGTGCTGTAGGTTTCGTCGAGGGATGTGGCCACAGCCTGCTGGTTCTCCGTGAGGGCCGCTCCCGCAAAGTTGGATGTAAGAGTGATATAGGCGTTGTTCGCGTCGTAGGAAAGGGCCGCGGTAATGTAGTCGGAGTCCGTCGTGGCCGAGAACAGATCGTAGGCGCCGGTAAGTCCCGAGTCGGTTTCAACGATGGAGTGTGTGCCACCGCTGGCGCCGATCACCGTATCGAGGGCAACGGTGCCGCCTTTGATCGTGGCCGTTTCCGCGCTTATCTTGCCCAGGCTCCCGTCCGCGCCCGCACCCACCGTGTAGGTAGCCCCCGCCTCATGGGTGAATGCTCCGTTTGCCCTTATCACGCCCCCGAGAACGGATATGTGATTTTCGCTCGAGAGGCCGCCCCCGAGAGTGAAGGTGCCTGTGCCCGATTTCTCTATGGTCTCGAAGTTGAGAAGGGTGCCGTTCGTGATGGTTCCCGAACCCGTCAGGTTGACCGTGTCGGTCCCGGCCCCTCCATCCACGTTGCCTGTTATGGAAGACCCGCTGAGCAGATTGGCGGTATCGTCCCCAACGCTCATGTCGACCGCCGTGCCGCCAGTGCCTGTGATCGTGCCACTGTTGGTGAGGGTGTCGTTGATGCTTTCACTGCCACTGCTGTTGTACATGTTAAAAGCGACACCGGTCACGCCTTCAATAGCGCCATGATTGATCAGCGTGCCGCTGTTGCCAAATATGATCCCCCACCCGCCAGTCCCCGTGATGGTCCCACCGGCGGTGTTTGTTACCTTGCCGTCCACGCCGAAATGGATACCTCCGGTTCCCTTGATCTCGCCGCTATTCTCGACTTCGCCATAACCGGCAAAGAGGATAGCCGATGAATCGGCTCCGGAATCTGTCAAATAGATCTTCGATCCGGTATGGTTTGTGACGTTCCCTTTTGTCAGGTAGACGCCGCTCGTCGTATCTCCCGTGATGGAGCCGTAGTTGTCCACTGTGGCGTAGCCGCCGGAGATAATGCCATTCACATACCCGCTGATAGTACCGGTGTTCGTGACGGTATTGGTCTCGCCCCAGGCAGCAATTCCGTTAGATCCGTTTCCGGCTATAGTCCCGGAGTTGGTGACGGTCCCACCACCACCCGTGTAAACGCCGGTGCCATTGCTCGTGATCGTTCCGGCGTTTTCCACTGTAAGCTCGTGATCGGATATAACACCGTATGTCCCGCCGGAGATGGTGCCGCCTTCCTTGTTGACGACCTTGTTCTCCACGCCTGATGTCTTGAAATAAATGCCTTTGCCTTCGTTACTTGTGATCTGTCCGGTGTTTTCAACGGTGCCGCTACCCTTTATGTATATGGCGGTCTTTTCTGCTCCGCTGACGGTAGCCTGAATAGTGCCGGTGTTGATCACGACCGTGCTCGCTGTTTCGTCATTCTGGTGGATAACATCGCCGGCGGTGCTTTCGATGGACCCAATGTTGGTGATGGTGATCGTGCCTGTCGCATCGATGGCGTTGTTTGTGCTGGTGATCTTGCCTGTTTCGTTGTTGGTGACGGAGCCGCCCCCTATCTTGATGCCGGTGCCGGAACTTGTGATGTCGCCGCTGTTCGTGACGGTGCCTTGCAGAACGGTGCCGGTGCCATCGCCCAGAGTGTTGAACAGAATAACGCTGTTGCCCGAGCCGCTCTTACTGTTTGTTACGCTGCCCCCTGATTCAACATTGACATTCCATCCTTCACTGCCTGCCCAAACGGCGTGGGTTCCTGAGGTTGCGACCGACCCCGTTGAGGTGACGGTGGCGTTCGTTGTGTTTTCGCCTGTTTGTGTTTCGCTGTTGAGGTCGACGCCCAATGTGCGGATGTTGTCTACGACTACCCCGGCCCATACCGGTCTCGTGGTACCCGGCGACAAAAGGAGCGCAGAGATGATCACGCAGAGAAGACCGAAAAATGAGACACCGTCTTTGGGTGAATGATCCTTCTTTTTGTCCATGTTCATACCCCTTCGAATCGGAAATGGTCTTCCGGACTTCAAGAAAGAAGAGTTTTCACCTCTCAGGCGCTTTGCCACAGGAAAAGCGAATCCCCTTTTTCCCATTTGCCACACACGCGTTTGCCGAAAGAAGCGTGCCCGTTCTGAATTGGTAGATACTAAGGCAGCAGCCGTTACGGCAGCAAAGATATGTGCCGGAACGGCCTGGCTACGGGATAAAGATGTCGCAGACCAGTAAGCATCCCGCCGGTCGATAGACAGGGGCAAGAAACCCTGGAGAAGTGTAACAGACGGGCATTGGAACCGCCGGCCACTCACGGGCATACCCCTGGGGAGAAAAGCGCGGGCGAGTGCTCACTCAGGGAGGGAGCCGGCAGCTGTTGTTTAGTGTTTCAAAGCTCCACAGTTCTATGGTTTAACTAAATGTACGGTCCCGGGTCTCCATGGTCGGAGTTTCTTCCCGTGGGATGGAGAGAAAGGGACGACAACCGGAGGAAGACATCGTGAGGTTTAAAGGAGTCATTTTCGATCTCGACGGAACGCTGGTCAATTCACTGGAGGACATAGCGGACTCCATGAACAATGTCCTGAGGGAATATGGTTTTCCGACGCATGGCCTCACGGAATACAAGGCCTTCGTCGGCCGGGGGATGAGAAACCTTGTCGTGCGCTCTCTGCCCGAGGACGCGAGAGACGAAGCCCGTATTGCCCTGTGCCGCGACTCGTTGCTGAAAGAATACGGTGCAAATTACGTGAGGAAGACCCGGCCCTATGAGGGCATCATCGATCTGATTGACGAGCTCGACAGGCGAAAGATAGAAAGGGCTGTGTTTTCCAATAAGATCGATCATTTGACAAAGAAGATGGTGGAGACGCTCTTCTCCGGCAGGCCATTTCCGGTCGTCGTCGGGGCCGGGGCCGGAATGCCGGAAAAACCCGACCCCGCAGGCGTTCTGTCCGTCGCCCGGCAGCTGGGGATCGAACCCGGACACCTGATATACTTGGGAGACTCCGACGTTGATATGGAGACCGCGCGCAACGCGGGAATGTACCCGGCGGGGGCTCTCTGGGGTTTTCGAACAAGAGAGGAATTGGTTGCTCACGGGGCGGGGTCTCTGCTCGAGCATCCCCTTGACCTTCTGAAGATCATAGACGGGGAGAGCCGGACATGATCCGCCCGCCAATTGACGAATATCCCCGTCTGTGCAAGGATAGTGAAGGGCCCCGTGTTCGGTGATCGATTGCGGGTCTGTAGGAAAGCGCCGTGAGAGTATTGCTCGTTGAAGATGATGAAAAGATCGCGTCGTTCATCATAAAAGGGATGAAAGCGGCAGGATGCGCTGTCGATCACGTCGTCGACGGCAGGGAGGGCCTCACACTGGCTACGACGGAACCCTACGACGCGGCCATCGTCGATATCATGCTTCCCGGCCTCGACGGGTTGTCCGTCGTCGGGCAGATGCGAAAGGCCAAGGTGGCGACACCCGTTATCATCCTCAGCGCCCGGGGTTCCGTGGAAGACCGCGTGAAGGGGTTACAGACCGGTGCCGACGATTATCTCACGAAGCCTTTTGCTTTCACCGAGCTCCTTGCGAGGGTTCAGGCGCTGGTGCGCCGCGCGAGCGGCATCACCGAGCCAACGCGGCTTGCCGTGGGAGACCTCTCGGTGAATCTCATCAGCAGGGAGGTGAAGAGGGCGGACAGGAACATCGATCTCCAGCCCATGGAATTCTCGCTCCTTGAATACCTCATGCGCAACGCAGGCAGGGTCGTCTCCAAGACGATGATCATGGAGCACGTCTGGAATTATGACTTCGATCCCCAGACGAACGTGGTGGAGGCAAGGATATGCAGGCTTCGGGACAAGATCGACAGGGATTTTCCCGGCAAGCTTATCCACACGGTGCGAGGGGTTGGCTATGTCCTCAGGGAAAACCCGTAGATCCCGCAATACACTGGCCCTGAGGCTGACCCTCTGGTACGCGGGGATATTCACCGTCTCCTCCTTTGTCGCCTTTTTTCTCTTCTACATGCTTGTCACGTCCGTTGTCCGCGACCGGACGGACCAGGATCTCATGAACCAGGCCCGTCGCTACATCGTCCTTGCGTCGACGGAGGGGCTCGAAGAGGCCAAGAGGGTTGCCGTCGTGGAGACGCATGCGGCCGGCGTGCGAAAGGTCTTCTTTCGCATGCTCTATGCCGACGGCGTGGCATTCTCTTCATCGAACATGTCTTATTGGAAGGACATCGGCATTCACGTGAACGCGATCCGCCAACTGGTGGAGGGGACCGACCATGTCTTTGAGACGATGAACCTTTCGGAACGCCGGGACGAGGTCCGTATCCTGTACGTGATGCTTGGCCCCAACATCATCCTGCAGATCGGCGAGGCCGTAGAGGGATCGTCGAGATTCCTGGAGGCGTTCAGACGGATCTTTATCGTGACGATGGGATTTCTCATCGTCCTTGCCGCCGGTATCGGATGGTTCATGGCGAAGAGGGCGGTGTCAGGGGTGGAGGCCGTGACGCGCACGGCACGGGAGATATCCGCGGGCACGCTTGGTCGGAGGGTGCCCGTCAACATGCGGGGCGACGAGATCGACCAGCTGGCCATCACCTTCAACGAAATGCTCGACCGCATCGAGGCGTTGATCAGAGAGATGAAGGAGATGAGCGACAATATCGCCCACGACCTGAAGAGCCCCATTACGCGTATACGGGGAGCGGCGGAGGTGACGCTGAGCACCTCGGGGTCCCCCGAAGACTTCGAGAACATGGCGGCGAGCACCATCGAGGAATGTGACCGCCTCCTGGATACCATCAACACCATGCTGATGATATCAAGGACGGAGTCCGGGGTGGACCGCCCCCCGCAGGAGAAGATGAAAGCGGCCGAACTCGTGCGCGAGGCATGCGATCTCTATGAGCCTGCCGCCTCCGACAAAGGTATCGTTCTGACCTGCGAGATCGAGGAGGCGGTCGACGTCGCAGGGGACAAGAGGATGATCCGGCGAATGGTCGCGAACCTCATCGACAACGCCATCAAGTACACCTCTTCCGGCGGGAGAGTCGACGTCCGCCTTTGGCGGGAGGGCTCGAACGACATCCTGCTCACCGTTAGTGACAGCGGCACAGGCATATCCCCGGAAGACCTTCCCCGCATTTTCGACAGGTTCTACCGCGGGGACAGGAGCCGCTCGGAAGCGGGCCTGGGCTTGGGCCTCAGTCTCGCGCGAGCCATCGCCCGCGCTCACGGCGGAGACATTACCTTGACAAGCATCCCCGACAGAGGTACCACCTTCACTGTAACTCTCCCCGGCATGCCGATCGAGACCGCTTGAGCGGTTCGAACCGTTTGAGGGCCAAAGAGACCTGTCCTTCCCAGCACCCAGCACCCAGCACCCCTCTTCATTACCAATTTGTAATCTTACCGTCATGTCCTGATGAACTTCGCGATGTACACTGCAGTATCGGCAAGGCAGTGCCTGGTCAATACACATGAAGGAGATCTGCATGGAACGAAGAAGGGTAATCAGGGCTGTTGTTATTATACTGGCGACCATCGCTCTCACAGTGGGGTTTGGCTACGGGGTCTCTAAGGCCGTGAAGGGCACGGACGCGGCGCAGGCGCCCACGAAGAGCTCCGTGGTGCCCATCATGGTCCCCGGCAATTTCACGGAATTGGCGGAGAAGGCTCGTCCGAGTGTGGTCAACATTCAGACGGTCAAGACGCTCAAGGGGGACGGACGCGTCTTTCGCCACTTTTTCGGCAACCCCTTCGGCAAGGAGAACCCTTTCGGCGGGCAGGACCCTTTCGAGGAGTTCTTCGGCCGCCGGGGAGGGAACGGTTCACCCGAGGATTTCCGGCAGAAGAGCCTTGGCTCGGGATTCATTGTCGACAGGGACGGTTATATCGTGACCAATAACCACGTTGTGGACGGTGCCAGCGAGATCAAGGTGAAGCTGGCGGATGGGAGAGAGTTCGACGCGAGCATCGTCGGCAGGGATCCCAAGACAGATCTTGCCCTCATCAGGATCAAGGGTGCTTCGAACCTCACACCCATAACGATGGGCAATTCGGACGATCTCAAGGTCGGCAGCTGGGTTGTTGCAATAGGCAGCCCCTTCGGTCTCGAACAGACGGTGACGGCAGGGATCGTCAGCGCCAAGGGCAGGATCATCGGCTCGGGGCCTTATGACAACTTCATTCAGACGGATGCCTCCATAAATCCGGGAAACAGCGGTGGCCCTCTCATCAATATGAAAGGGGAGGTGATCGGGATCAACACGGCGATCGTCGCCTCTGGACAGGGGATAGGCTTCGCGATCCCCGTCGATACGGCCAGGAATGTGATTGCACAGTTGAAAGGCAATGGGAGGGTAACCCGCGGTTGGCTCGGGGTGAGCATACAGGAGATCACCCCGGCGCTCGCCTCCTCTTTCGGGCTGAAAGACAGGAATGGGGCCCTTGTCGCCGATGTGGTCAAGGATGGGCCTGCCGATAAAGCAGGAATAGCCCAGGGGGACGTGATTGTGGAATTTGACGGCAAAAATGTGGCGACCTCCAACGATCTCCCGCGGATAGTCGCAGCCACGCCGGTGGGTAAGGATGTGCCGGTAAAACTGCTCCGCGGCGGGAAGACGCTCAACAAGACCGTCAAGATAGCGCGGATGGAAGATGCAGTGGCAGAGGTGTCCGGTAAAGAATCGAACGAGAACAAGGTGGGGATAACCGTCCAGGCGATCACGCCCGAGGTGGCAAGGGCCCTTCAGCTGAAGACCCGGCAAGGCGTGGTCGTTGCATCCGTTGAACCGGGGAGTCCCGCGGGAGAAGCGGGTATCATGAGGGGGGACGTCATCCGTGAAGTCAACAGGGTTGCCGTAAAGGACGTGGAAAGCTTCGTCAGGAAGATGGAGCAGGAAAACGGTAAGAAAAGCGTTCTCTTTCTCATCCACAGAAAGGGGAGCAATATCTACGTTGTTGTGAAACTCGCCAGGGGCTAAAGATGCCCCTTTCCCCCGATGCCGGGTTGCCGTGATCCTTCGGGGGTCCAGGCAGCCCGGCATCACCATTTCCGAAGCGCCCGTCAGTTGCACAATTCATTGACACAGCAGTAGACCTCGACGATGAGAACGATCGCATTACCGTCTTCCATGAGATCGTTGTCGGCGGTCTTGACCTGGCCTCTGACCGTCCACTTCCCGTTTCCGTTATCGGTGGCGAAGGCGCTCACGCCGGCGACGGGAACGATCGTTGTCGATGACCCTCCCAGCATGCGTACGGGAGTGACGAATATCCTCGCTGTCATCCCGGTGTCGCATGAGGGTTTGTCCAGGACGGTGCCGCTGTGATGCACGCTCTTGTATTTCAGCACCGCGCCGCTTTCCGGCGCGGGCGGTATGATATAGACGGCTTCGGCTAACACCTTCTGCCCCATTGCCGCAAAGCCGAAGAGGCACAATAAAAAGAGGATTTTCGCCAGAAGCTTCCGCCGTCCTTCAGCGGGTGGCACCGCGCTTGTGAGCTTCCGTCGGTTAGCCTGCCGCCGTGATGGAATGGGGGGATCTGTCATGGCTTCTCCTCTCCGACCGGTCATTCAAGGGGGTCCGACAACACACTGGCCTTGAAGGCGGTAGCACTCTCGATGACCCTGTCGGCATACCGGTCGTCCCGTGCCCCGAGATACCTGTACAGGGCGCGGCGCAGGTCGTTGTTCGACCGGCGCATGTACAGACGGAGGATCCCCGTCCCCACGGCAAGGTTCCTGCGGAGGTCGTGTGCTTCCATGGGCGAGGAGAAATACCGTTTCCACGTCGGCCAGTGGACCTGCATGAGCCCTCGGGCGTTCCTGTTGCTTATTGCCGCGGGGTCGAAGCCGCTCTCAACGCACACGATGCCCATGAGGACGGAGAGGAAATTGAGCCGGTGCCGCTCTGAAGTGAACCGATATCTCTCCCAGTAGACGTGGTCAACGAGCGCCTTCGCCACGGTGAGGGACGTCTTTCTATTCTGTTTTCTGTTCATCGTCCGGATATGCCGCAGGACATGGCGGAAATCCCGGTATTTGTCAGGGTTGTTGTTCTTCATCGCCTCGATCTCCGCAGGCAGGTCTGTCGCTCCCCCGGTGTCGCCGACTGCTCCGCTATGGCACTTCGCGGGGGAACACATGCAGATCCCGATAACGCAGAGCAATGTGACAATGGTCTTACCCGCCAGCAATTCATCCTCCCGGGTGATCGGAAGGGCGCCATGGCGTCCCGCCCTTCGAAAGGCTGTCGTGTTCGGTCTTCGTCTTGTTGAACGCGCGCCCGTAGAGCTCTTCGAGGTTGAGTGCAGGCCTGACGTTCCCATCGAGCGAGCAGCGGTAGAGAGTGAGGAGCATAGAAACACAGTCGACCATCTCCTTGTTGGTCTTGGGATCGAACCTGAACCAAGATAGCTCCATCGCGTCGTGAAAACTGGCAGCATTGGTGGCTTCGGCGAGCCGCCTCGCAGCCCTTTCTATGGTCCGGCGCGGAAGGACTATCTCGAAACCCTCGGATCTTCTGGCTACGAAGGCGTCGGGCATGCCGTTCTCGTTCGTCATGTTTCTCCCATCTGATACTGCAGAATAAATAGCACCGGATGCGGTGGTTGCAGGGCAAAAACCTCGAGGACCGAAACGCGGGCGGGGGCGGGGACTTGCTTGTTGGGCATGAAGATCCTGTACCTGGCCTTTTTGAACCGCGAAAGGGTCTCTTTGGGGCCTTTTGTATTGACAAGGTTGCTTCAAATATACTTTCATAGATTTCCAAAGCACAAAGTAATTTCTTCGCAGGACAATCCACATCGATGCTCGACTTCTGTTGTTCTCAAAGGAGGGATTTGCCGTGGAGCGGCAAGATG
The DNA here is from genome assembly GCA_001603955.1 of Syntrophobacterales bacterium Delta_02. Taxonomy (GTDB): domain Bacteria; phylum Desulfobacterota; class Syntrophorhabdia; order Syntrophorhabdales; family Syntrophorhabdaceae; genus Delta-02. The sequence continues at coordinate 102,378 of LVAA01000014.1, forward strand.
GAAGGGTTTCGGACCATGGGATATTCTTTGTGGCCGGTATCTTTATATTCGGTATTCTTGCCTTCTTCGCGTTTCGGAGCCCCGTCGCCCTCCACAGGATAGAACTGCCGTTACTCCGCGTGCAGGCACATATTTTCAGCTGTTGTCCCATAGGAGAAGATCACGGGATGGAATTGCGCAGGATCGAGCACATCATCGCCATTGTCGACACAGAGGTCGAGCGAACCGGCAACTATTCCAGGATTAACGCGGGGGCTCTCAGAAAGGCGGTGATCGCCGCTTCAAGAAGGACGAAGCGCACGGTACGTATCCTGACATGCGTCCTTTTGTGCGTGCTTGGATCCTTCGTGGCGATGCGAATCGCCAGGGTGCGCGGCCGGCTGTATGACCGCCGGGAAAACGTGCGTGTCCGGGGAGGGTCGGGGGTTGAGGGTTTTCTCAGGGTGGCAGGGAGGCATCTTGAGCCCGACACCGCGGCCCGCCTGAAGAAGGCACCGACGCCCGAAGACCTCGCCGATGCCTTCGCTGCTGTCCGGAAGAAGGTGAACATACCCTGCTCGGTTGTCGGGCGGTTGTTCGCAAAGGGTACACGTGAACGCATGGTCCTTCTGGGATACGGAAAGGTTCGGGTCGCCTTTGCCGGTGAGGAGATGGGCGGCGAGATCTATCGCAATAAGAACGGAAAGGAGGTCTGAGAACAATGAATACGGAGCACGGACTATCCCCGATGGTATCTGTCGGGGAGCGGGCACAGGCAATTGCTTCCTATGCCAGGGCGTTTTTCAGGTCCATGGATGCTGACGAGTTCAGCCTGATGGTAGAGAACGCCAGGTCATCGGGACAGCTATGGCTGGTGGAGAGGTTGTATTCTAGGAAGGTCATCGATGGTGTCGTCAGGACGATCCTCGGCAGGGTCGACAGGGGACACTATCTTGGCGATCAATTGAATGACTACATTCAGGATGCGACGGTGGTCCTGATGCAGTTGGCCAGGCAGGAGAAGCTTGACCTCACGAAATCCGTGGGAGAGATCGCCTCCTACATCTGTCTGTGGATAGAGCAGAGGGTCAAGAGAATGGCCAGAAAGGATCAGCGTTGGAGGTTTTCGCTCCTGGAAACGGTGGATGACCTTGAGGGTTCCACGGGTGATGTCGCCGTGGAAGAGGGGGCCCTTAATGGTTGGAACCCGGGATGGGCCGGAGCGCATTGCCCGACTCGTCGGGCGACGGAAGGGATCTCGACAGGCGGAACCTGGCAGAAGGCTCACACGGCTGAAGAACGGATCGGGACCGCCGTCTCGGGCGCGCGCAAGAGTGAACGCAATGTCCTTTCCATATTCGGCCCCTCGCGATCGGAGAGGATGTGACGGGCGAGGCGACGAAGAAGGCGGGAACGGGAGCGGGATGGGCCGATCCCGGGATTGCGGATATCCTCTTGTCTTACGTGGACCGTTACATGGCAGGGTTCGGGCCCTATGTAAGCTCCGTGTTCTTCATCCTTCTTCTGAAGTCCGATGCGGGCAGGCGGAAGAGGGGGCTCATCAGAAGCAGGGATCTGTCTATAAACGAGATCGCCGATGCCGCGGGAATATCAAAGAGGAAGGCCATCGATGCCCTCAAGGTCCTCAAGGGCAGGTGGATGATCGTACAACGCAAGGGAAAAGGAAGGGGCAACAAGAACCATTACTATTTTCTCCCCGTAGACAGATGGTCCAATCCCGTATCCCTTGAGAAACGGTAAGTCCGCGGCGACTGTTCCGGATCTATGTCCGTGGGAGAGCACCCGGGTCTCCACCGACATTCGTTCGCAATGTGCATCCTGTGCATCTTTCCGATGAAGCGGTGCGCGATAATCCCCCGAACCCACAGTGATCCACACGGTGGAGACCACTGATGGCCCGTGCCTGAATTGTACAGGAGGGTTCCGTTCGGGTACGGGGAGCGATACCTGAAATGACGGTGCGCCGCGTGAGGAGGATATATTATATAAAGTGCATGACATGACCATCATGGGCAGCGCCATGGGATAAAGAAAAACCGGCCGGTGAGGGAGGGGGCACATGGAGATAGATGATATAGTTGTTGGCAGGCGTTACAGGGAAGAGCTTGGGGATATGGAGGACCTGAAACGCTCCATATCGGAACTGGGGCTTCTCCAGCCGATTGTGGTCCGAAAGGGAACGAATGAACTTGTTGCCGGCTATCGCAGGCTCAAAGCCCTCAAGGAACTCGGCATAACCTCCCTCGCCGAGGGCACCCATGTCAATCTCGTCGACATCGAGAGCCTTGTGCTCGGTGAACATGACGAGAACATCTGCAGGAAGGACTTCACGATATCGGAAAAAGTGGCCATCTTCGAGGCGGTCAAAGAGGAGCAATTGAGGATCGGTATGGAAAGGCAGATTCTCGCCGGTGCCCGCGGACCAGGTGACAGAGCGGCTGGCGACCAGTTTGGCCTCGATGGGAACGAACACGCGAATGTAACGGGGACGGGTATCAACCGCAGGTACGGACACGCCAGGTCCCACGCGGCGAAGGTGGTGGGGCTCCATCAGAACACGCTGAGAAAAGCCTCGGAGATCGTGGCCGCCGCAAGGAAGGAGCCCCGGCGGTACGGTCATCTTGTGAGAGAAATGGACCTCTCCGGAAAGGTCGACCCCGTCTTCCAGAAATACCTCCAGGAAAGAGCGCGGCCTGCGGGCGGAGCGCATGGGCTTTGCCCCTCTCTTTCCCGCATGCTCTCGGATCGGCAGGGTTCGGTTCACGAGGCCTTATGCAGCGCCATGGCATGCATCTCCGTTAACCGCCAGGAGGAGCTTGTGCGCCGTTTTGCCCCCGTTCTCCACCTCGTAAGGCCCGCCGATCTCGATCAGGCGGCGAAGAAGCGGTCCGGCGGCAGCGGACCGGGAGAGCTCCCGGAAGACGAGGTCTTTGTGCTTCTGAGAGACATTCTGGGACAGGTCGAGACCGCCTCGCTCGAGTGGGTCTTCATGCCGCAGGTGAGACAGGTAGCTTCTATCGTCATGGACGTCGCAAAGGACCAGGTGTCCCCGACGCTCGACAAACTGGATTTCTTTATGATCGGTCTTGCCGGGTTTGTCGATATGGCGTGCAATTATCTCCAGGTGGCCAGGAAAGACGGGATAATCGGAGAACTTCCCGTTGATGTCCTCACGAGATACCTTGCGGTGATCGATGCCTTTGAGATGCTCTACGAAAGCAAGCTTCCCCGGCAGGTGGGTGCGTTGCGGATGAGAGAGTGCGGGCTTCGCCCCGGCGAGATGCCCGATACTGGGACCATGAGGGACCATGCGAACGCGATGAAGGCGAACGAAATGATAACAGACGCCGCGGAAGGTAGCATCCCGTACTACCACGGCCAGATCGCGAACCTCATTGAGAACCTCCGTGAGGGCGCCCGTCAACTCACGCTTGTGGGGCAGAACGGTTGACTCAATTGCTTTGACAAGGTCGCGACAGCTGTGGTAAAAATACGGTCAACACTATGGCCTTGAAGGTTTACAATACGATATCGGGCAGGAAAGAGGACTTCGCCCCCGTTACGGAAGGTGAGGTCAAGCTCTATGTCTGCGGCGTTACCGTTTACGACCACTGTCACATCGGTCACGCGAGGAGCGCCATCGTCTTCGACACCATATACCGGTACCTGCGCTCGAAAGGGTTCAACACCACGTACGTGCGGAACTTCACCGATATCGATGACAAGATAATCAGAAGATCCCACGCGGAGAACATACCCTGGCGGGAAGTGGGCGAGACGTACATACGTTCCTTCTACGAAGACATGGATGCCCTGGGGGTGCTTCGGCCGGACCGCGAGCCCCGTGCCACGGAGCACATAGCAGACATGATAGCCCTCGTTGAAACCCTGATAAACAAGGGGCATGCCTACAACGTCGACGGTGATGTCTACTTTTCCGTCGATAGTTTCCGCGATTACGGCCAGCTCTCCGGGCGCCCTCTCGAGGAGATGGTCGCCGGAGCCAGGGTCGAGGTGGACGAGAAGAAGAAGAATCCCCTCGACTTCGCTCTTTGGAAAGCCTCCAAAGAGGGCGAACCTTCCTGGGATGCCCCCTTCGGGGCGGGGAGGCCGGGCTGGCACATAGAGTGCTCCGCCATGAGCACCCTTTATCTCGGGAATCCCTTTGATATCCACGGCGGCGGGAAGGACCTCGTCTTTCCCCATCACGAGAACGAGAAGGCCCAGACCGAGGCGGCGACAGGGAAGAAGTTCGTCAATTACTGGGTACACAACGGTTTCGTCAACATCGACCGTGAGAAGATGTCGAAATCCATAGGCAACACGTTGCTCATCAAGGACTTCCTCAAAGAGTACCACCCCGAGGTCCTTCGTCTTTTCTACCTGTCCAATCATTACCGCAGTCCGGTAGATTACAGCAGTCAGTCCATCGAGGATGTCAACACGGCCCTTCACAGGCTCTATTACACGCGGGAGCGGGCGCTCGAGGCGCAGAAGGGCAAGACATTCGAGGCGCGGCCCTATCCGCAGGCCGACGAGATCGCCCGGAAGTTCACCGAGGCCATGGATGACGATTTCAACTCCGCCCTTGCCCTCTCGCACGTGTTCGAGCTTTCAAAGGAGATCAACAGGATGGTCGACGAAAAGGATGAGAGTGCTGCGGCACTCATCGCTTCCGCGGAGGCCGTGTATGAATCGCTTGCCGGTATTCTGGGGCTCCTCGGTGACAACCTTGCGTCCCTGGAATCCCGGGAGAAGGTCCGACATCTGGCCCGCATGGGCCTTGACGTTTCATTCGTCGAGGGCGCCATCAACGACCGTGTTGAGGCAAGGAAGAACAAGAACTTTCAGAAGGCCGACGAGATCAGGAATATGCTGGCGGACAAAGGGATCATGCTCCTTGACACACCCAAAGGCACACAGTGGCGGATAAAGACTTCAGTTTCTTAAAAGGAGAGAGTATATGTTAGAGGTCAGATTTCACGGAAGAGGTGGGCAGGGAGCCGTTACGTCCGCCGAGATCATTGCACAGGCTGCCATCAAACAGGGTATGCGCGCGCAGGCATTCCCGAGCTTCGGTCCCGAACGCCGTGGAGCCCCCGTCCAGGCTTTTTTGCGTGTATCCGACAAGCCCATCAGGCTGAGGTCGAAGGTCTACAAACCTGACACCGTTCTTATACTGGACCCCACCCTCATCGCCTCGGCAAACCCGACAGCCGGTCTCAAGCAGGGCGGATACATCATCATCAATTCCAACAAGTCTCCGGAGGAGTTGAAGAAGACCTTTCCGGGGCAGAACATCATCGCCGTCGACGCATCGAAGATCGCCAAGGAAGAACTCGGTGTTCCCATAACGAATACCACGATGCTGGGGGCCCTCGTCCGGGCAACGCGCGTCGTCGAGCTCAGCACCCTGGAAGAGCCCGTTCGCAACCGCTTCGGCGTCAACGGCCAGAAGAACATCAATGCCTACACCAGGGCGTACAACGAAGCGACGGTGATAGAGGCAGAGTGATAGAAACTGACAATAACCAATGACCAACTACCAATGACCAGTCAAGAGACACTCAGTGGCAAAGATCTTTGCCCTGGTTATTGGAATGTGGTTATTGGTTATTCGATAATTCGGGTCTTTCAATGAAGACCATCTCCGGTAATATCGTCGATCTCCATAACGAGACCGTCTTTCCTGGAACAGTTCACATCGCTGATGGCGTCATAACCGGCATTGACAGGGAGCGTTACTGGTATGACACCTATGTCCTTCCCGGTTTTGTGGATTCCCACGTTCATATCGAAAGCTCCATGCTCACGCCGGCCGGTTTTGCCCGCCTTGCCGTCGTCCACGGGACGGTGGCGACCGTGTCCGATCCCCACGAGATAGCCAATGTTCTGGGGCCGCAGGGCGTGCGCTTCATGATGGAGGACGCTGCGGGAATACCCTTCACCTTCGCCTTCGGTGCGCCTTCCTGCGTTCCCGCGAGCCCCTTCGAGACATCGGGTGCCGCGATAGGCCCCACCGAGACGGAGGCCCTCCTTGACGAAGAGGGTGTGGGTTATCTCAGCGAGATGATGAACGTCCCCGGTGTTGTCAGCGGCGACCCCGAAGTGCTGGCCAAGATCGACGCGGCCAGACGAAGGGGGAAGCCGGTGGACGGGCACGCTCCGGGTCTGCGGGGAGAAGGGTTGCGAAGGTATGTGACAGCGGGCATATCCACGGACCACGAATCCTTCGAGCTTGAAGAGGCGGCGGAGAAGATCTCGCTGGGTATGAAGGTGCTGATCCGTGAAGGGTCGGCGGCAAGGAATTTCGATACCCTCTACCCCCTTATTGCCGAGTTTCCCGATCTCTGCATGCTTTGTACCGATGATCAGCACCCCGATTCCCTCGTAAAAGGCCACATCAACACGCTTGCCGCGCGGGCCATCAGGAAAGGGGTGGACGTCATGAAGGTCTTGAGATGTGCCTGCGTCAACCCTGTCCTTCACTACGGTCTCAATGTGGGCCTGCTCAGGCCTTCAGATCCCGCGGATATGATCGTTGTCGACAACCTCGAGAACCTTGAGGTCCTCAAGACCGTAGTGCACGGCGAGATCGTTGCCGAAGCTGGCGAAAGCCACATTCCGCATCGCGGCGCCGTCCCGGTGAACGTGTTTCGGGCGACCGCCAGGAAGCCTGAGGATTTCCGGGTTGTCAGGAGGTTCGATGCAATCCGTGTCATCGGTGTCATAGAGGGTCAGGTTGTGACCTACGCTCACGTCGAGGTTCCAGCCCTGGCGGGTGACGCCGCGGTTTGCGATATCGACCGGGACATCCTGAAGATAGCGGTTGTGAACCGCTATGCCGACGAGCCGCCCGCGGTCGCGTTCGTGAAAGGGTTCAATCTGAAAAAAGGTGCCATGGCCTCATCCATTGCCCATGATTCCCATAATATCGTTGCTGTGGGCGTGAACGACGAGATGCTCTGCGACGCCGTCAATCTCGTCATTGAGAAGAAGGGTGGCATATCGCTCGTCTCGGAGGACATGAAGATGGTGCTGCCCCTTCCGGTGGCAGGACTTATGTCGAACGAGGATGGTTACAGCGTGGCCGAAAGATACAGCCGTCTTACCTCGCTTGCCCGGGACCTGGGCACGACGCTGCAGGCGCCCTTCATGACGCTTTCCTTCATGGCCCTGGTAGTGATCCCGAAACTCAAGCTGAGCGACAGGGGGCTTTTCGACGCAGAGAGATTCGCTTTCACCGAACTCTTCGTGTGAGGCCGTTCAAAAGTTCAAGGGTTCAAGGGAAAAACGGGCGGTACGGGAGAATTTGACGGGGAGGCCGGTCGTCAACACAATTACTGACCGGGACACTTCTCTGTTCCTTGAACTTTCGAACGGTTGCCCTAGGCCACTATTTTGACGAATTTCTCGACGAGATCGGGATCGAACTGGCTTCCGGCGCATCGACGCAGTTCTTTGAGGGCATCCTCCCTGGATATCGCTTTGCGGTGAGGCCGGCCGCTTGTCATCGATTCGTAGGCGTCCGCTATGGCCATGATCCTGCTTTCAAGGGGGATCTCCTCACCTGCGAGGCCCAGGGGGTACCCGCTGCCATCCCACCATTCGTGATGTTTCAGGATGTAGTCCGCTATGGGTGTCAGGTTTGCGGCGGACTGGGCGATGCGATGTCCGATATCACAGTGCTTGTGTACCTCCTGGAGTTCATCCGCGGTAAGGCTGGCCGATTTCAGAAGTATGCGGTCGTGAATGCTGACATTCCCGATGTCGTGGAACTGAGCAAGGAGCGCAAGGTCCTTCAGGCGTTTCTCTGTCAGGCCTGCGGCGTCTCCCAGAACGGTCACGAGCTGCCTCAAACGTTTCAGGGATTGCTTCGTCGTGATGCCCCTGTTCTCGACGGTGTTCAGGAGGTTCTTCACTATCACGTTGCGCGCGTGCTGGCTGCCGAAGATCTTCTCCTGGTACATGGCGTTATCGGCTTCTCTATACAGCTCCGCCATGCTCTGGCCGGGACCGGTACGAATGGCAAACCCCGTGGAAATACCGAGGGGAAGACCGGGGTTTTTCTTGTTGTACGTTTGGACACTGGTCCTGATCCTGGCGCAGATCTCCTCGACCTTCGACCTGGGGCTGTTCGGCAGGAGTATGGCGAACTCGTCTCCTCCCACGCGCGCGACGACGTCGCTCTCGCGGAAAGACTTTCGGATAACCTGTGAAGCGACGGTAAGGAGTTCATCACCCTTGTCGTGCCCCAGGGTGTCGTTGACAAGTTTCAGGCCATCTATATCGCACATGATGAGCCCGACGATATCGAACCGGTTGTTGTCGAGACGGTGCATCTCCTCCTCGAAATAGGCCCGGTTATAAAGGTTTGTCAGAGGGTCGTGGAGGCTCAGGTATTTCAGCTTCTCTTCCGTCTTCTTGAGGTCGGTGATCTCCTTCGACACGACGGCAACGAACCTGACCTCCCCGGTGCGTGCTTCGACTATGGGGCTCAGTGTGCGCAGCATCCAGCGCTGTCCGTTCTTTCCGCTCATGTGCTCATAACGATGGGATGCTCCCGTCTCAAAGACCTTCTCGACGTACCCCGCGAACTGGAGCGTGTCCTGGGTGTCATGGAAGTCGCTGTACCGCTTGCCGATGATGTTCGCCTCGGTCACACACAGCCTCGCGAGTACCTGTCTGTTGACGAAGAGATAGGTGCCTTCGCGATCGATCATGTAGATGGAGTCATCCGTGGACTCGATGAGGGAGCGGTACTTCTCCTCGCTTGAGATGACCTTCTTGCCGACGCGCATGAGGTCGCTGATGTCCACGAAGTGTATGGCCATGCGCGTCGTGCCGGCAATGGGTTGCCGGAAGATCTGGACGTCCTTGAAGGAGCCGTTCCTGGCGGCCAGCTTGAACTCGTAAGTGTGAGCGGGGGTCGAGGTGCCCTGGTCCAGGAAGGCACGGTACTGCGTCATCCTTGTGAGATCGCCGTTGACGACAAGCTCGGACCATTTCTTCTTTCCCACCAGGTCGGATCGGCGATACCCTGACAGTTCAAGGAACCGCCTGTTCACGTGGGAGATCGTTCCGTCGCTCCCGGCGATAACGGCGGCGATCTCCGAGCATTCAAAAAGAAGCTGATACAGGTTGTCGTTTTCCCTTATCTTCTTTGTCATGCGGTCTTTAATGCCACTCATTATATCATCGGCGAACGGGCATTTCCAACACTATTCAATCCGTGAATATCTTGCCGGGATTCAGGATGCCCCGGGGGTCAAAGGCCGCCTTTATGCGCCTCATGAGCGGCAACGCCTCTCCTCCTATCTGCATAGGGAGGTAATCCATGACCGTGAGGCCCACCCCGTGCTCACCCGTGAGGGATCCCCCCATGGCTATCGTTTCCCTGTATATCAGTTCCAGGAGCCGGTACGCCTCTTCCAGTTCCGAGAAGTTCCTGCGGCGGTGGAGGATGGTGACGTGGAGGTTGCCGTCCCCGGCATGGCCGTAGGTGGCTATCCTGATGGCGTCACTGTGTTCGAGCCTGCCTGTGAACCTGACGAGAAAAGGGAGATTGTAGCGGGGGACGACGACATCTGCCTCAAGATGGTCTTTGCCGAGCGCCTTGAGCGACGGCAGTACCTCCCTGCGGTATGTCCAGAGCCGTTCCGCCTCCGCTTTGTCCGCGGCCAGGCGGGCTTCCGTCACGCCCGGGGATCGTTGGCACAGGTTGGCTATCTCCAGCGCCTCGGCCTCGACCTCCTCTTTGCCGTGGCCGTCCGTCTCGATAAGCACCAGCGCTGCGGCATCCCTCGGCAAGGCGGCGCCGAGATGGTCGGCAACGGTGTTTATGGCAATGTTGTCCATGAGCTCGACGGCGCAGGGAACGATCCCGGAGCGGAAAACGGCGACGATCAGGTCGGCGGCCTCCGCTAGATCGCTGAGATATGCCACGACGGTACGGCGCACCCGGGGCCTCATGAGGAGCCGTAGCGTTATCTTTGTTATAATTGCGAGCGTCCCTTCGGACCCGACGAGAAGCGAGATGAGGTCGTACCCCGCAACGTTCTTCACCGTCTTTCCGCCGATGGTTATCACCTCGCCCGATGGTAGAACGGCCTCGAGGCCCCTGACATAATCCCTGGTGACGCCATACTTGACCGCCCGCGTATACCCCGCGTTCTCCGCGACGTTGCCGCCAAGGGTGCTGTCGACCGTACTCGACGGGTCCGGGGGAAAGAAGAGCCCTCTCCTGCCCAGCTCGATCTGCAGATCGTTGGATATGACGCCGGGTTCCACCACTGCGAACATGTTGGCCTCGTCGATCTCGAGGACACGGTTCAGGTGCGAAAAGGCGAGGACGACACCACCGCGGACCGGCAGGGCGCCGCCCGAGAGGCCGGTTCTTCCACCCTGGGGTGTCACGGGTACCCCGTGGAGGCAGGCGCACTTCATGATACGCGAGACATCCCCGGTGCTCTCCGGGAGGAGGGCCACCTGCGGCATGTACTGCCGTTCTGTCGCATCATACGAAAAATGGGAAAGCTTTTCCCGGTCGAGAACGATCTGACCTTTCCTGAGAAACCCCCTCACCTCATCCAGGAACCGTTCGAAAGGCATGATGGTCAATTATATCCGGGCATTCCCGATGGAGCAAGAAAATAAAGGCTCGGCCGGTCCTGCCGGAGGAGAAGTCGGGAAATGAGGTCCAAATACGGGTCAGGCAAGAGCGCAGAACGCGTCAATAGCCCGTTAAGCACCCACGAAGACACGTTAGTACCAATCCCGTTTCACGGCAGGTATGGCGAGGTGTACAATCCCAGCAGTTGATGCCGTTGCACCAAGTTATTTCATGGCAGATCGGGTCGATCCGATAAACCAGCCAAGGAAAAGGGGAATGTGATGTCAAATGATCCTAGACCGGAGATTCGGACGTTGATCGTGGATGACGAGCGCTTGGCCCGGAAAAATCTCAGAGACCTTTTGAGCGAACATCCCTATGTCCATGTGGTAGGGGAGGCCTCGGATGCGGCGACCGGCCGCGAGGCCATCGTGAGAGAGCGGCCCGATCTTGTCTTTCTCGATGTAAGAATGCCGGGCGGTTCGGGGTTCGACCTCCTCGACAGGTTGGAAGAGCGGCCGTCCGTCATATTCGTGACCGCCTACGATGAGTTTGCCGTGAATGCCTTTAGAAGCGAGGCCTTCGACTATCTCCTGAAACCTGTCGACCCGGACCATCTGAGCCGTTCACTGGAAAGATTCCTGCTGAGCGGCCGTGACCGGGCAGCGCCCTCGGTCATTCAGCAGAACGACCGTGTCTGCCTGAACGCCGGGAAGAAGGTCGTCTTCATCGAGCTCATGAAGATCGCCGCCGTCATGTCGGAAAAGAACTACATTCGCATCTTCAGTGTCGACGGTGAGTATTTCGTGATGCGCTCTCCTCTCAAGGAGTGGAAGGAACGGTTCCCTTCCGATATTTTCATGGCCCTGGACCGGTCCCTGTTGATCAACAGGCATCACATCCGCCTTCTCAGAAAGAAGAACCGGAACGGGGATATCTACGTGGAGGGCATTGAGAAGCCTTTCCACCTGGGCCGGATAGCGCTCCAACGGTTCAAGACGTTGATGGGCGTGACGGAAAAGCAGGAGTGCAAGTCCCTGTCCTGAAACGTGCCCGTCTGACAGGCCGCAGGTACGATGCTGATCGCTGTACCCCTATCGCAATGCCTATGGCATGAGCCGCGACCGGATGAGACGGATGGCGCTCCCGATCTCATCATCAGAGGCCTTGCCCGTATCGATCCTGTCACCCGTCACGAAGGGCATGACAGCCCGCATGATCTCCTGCGTGAGGCCGCCGTACTGCCCGACGAAGGACTGGAGGCGTGAGGCGAGGCTAAAGGTCAGCTTCTCCCTGGGCGACAGGGAAAGGTATTCGTCTATGACCTCGAGCATGCGTGAGCGGTCGCCGGGGAGCCTGCCCGACACGTCGAGTAGATTCGAAGCACTGTCGCTGACGATGGTCGTTTCCGTTTCGATCCCTTCCACAAGGGTGCGTATTTCCCGTACAACCTGTTCTTCCGTCGCTTCGGTGAAAGTTCCTTCCCGGACGGCGGCGGCCAGCGGCGTGCCGGGAAATACCTCGAGGGTCCTCAGTCTCACGTAGTCCGGAGCTGCACCGGTGATGACCCGGGCCGTGTCGGCGGCGTGCCGCTCGGTCCATCTGGCCCCGCCGAGGCCGGGCATGACGTAGACTCCGCAGGAGATGCCCGCATCGACGGTCTTTCTGCAGCCAAGGATATGCTGGTCCCCTGTAACGCCCTTCTTCATGAAGCCGAGGACCTCGTCGCAGCCGCTTTCGAGGCCGAAGTGTATCCGGTCGAGACCTGCACTCCTGAATATCTCAAGGTCATGAAGGGGCATCTGGGCGGCGGATCGCGTCCTGCCGTATATAGTGAAGCGGGTGAGGCCTGGGAAGGCGCGCCGAATGTACGACGTGGCCTCAAGGAAGAAGGCGGGGGTCAGCAGGAGGGAATTGGAGTCGCCTATGAAGCAGGTCTGTTCCCCGTTCAGACGCCATGAGAGCAGGTGGTACACGCTATCCTCTATGGTCGGGGCGTCCTTGAACCACGTCGCGAACCAGGCCGCGCTGTCCGCCTCGTCAGCGGACAGGCTGCCGCTCTTTCCTGCCGCTGTTTTCCTACCCCGGTTGCCGTCCTCGGTGCCCGGGCACGAACGGGCCTCAGTGATCTCCGCGATGAGGCCTGCCGCCTCCCGGTAGCCGTCCATTCCCGGATAAGGCTCGCAGATGCCCCGTTCGGTCAGGAGGTCGTTGATAGCCCGCGCCCTGTCTACGTCTTTCTTTACCTCCTCGATGGTTCTCTTCGAGAACTTGACCCCCTGTTTGTACACGGGGCAGAAGAGGCAACGGTTCCATCCGCAGTTGCGGGTAAGGCGGAAGGTGAGGCTGAAGTTCTCCGTGGGAGGCCTGATCGAGCAGATCTCGAAGGGTTCTATCAGGGCAAGATCGATATCGGCCATGAATACCACCTGCATCGCCACGGTGCGGCCGGGCGACAAAGCCTGGGTCACAGGTCACACGTTGCAGGCCGCAGGCCAAAACGACAATAGGATGTTCAGCCTGAAACCTGAAACCTGGAACGTGAAACTTTAAACGTACACTATATCCAGGGGCGTTGTCGTCAGCCTTTCCAGGCCGTTCTTTCTGACGACGAAATCCACTTCTATACCTATGGCTCCTTCGCCGGGGAAGATGAACTTTGGCTCGAAGGCGAAGACCATGCCTTCCCTGAGGGTCATCTTGTGCCGCGGCGTGATGACGGGCAGTTCGTTGATCTCGAGACCGAGGCCGTGGCCGATGAAGCTTACCTGGCCTTCCCCGTGGCCCATGAAATGTTCTTCCAGCCCTGCGGCCTTGACCCGATTCATGGCCTTTCCAAAGACCTCCGTTGCGTCGGTCCCTTCCTTTGCGGTATCCATGGTCTCGTTAATGATATCCCGGGCGACCTCGAAGGGTTTGAGAAAAAGCTCCTTGAGCGGCCCCGCCGCGTATGCCCGGGTCTCGTCGGTGATGTACCCGTTATATCCCCCGCCGTAGTCGACGATAACGGGGATGCCGCGCTTCACGACGTTGATCGAGGCTCCCTGACCGATGGCGTGGGTCACGCCGATCCCGGATATGGGTACATCGGCCCCGGAGGTGATCGTCGTGGAGTAGCCGTGGGTAACGTAGAGGCTCATCATTTCCTGGTTGAGGCCCCGCATCCTGAGAAACCCCTGGTGGCCCCATTTCCTTCCTTCGGCGACGAGCTCGGCGTCGATATCGATCTCCCGTATCCCTTCCTTTATGATGTCCTTCGCTTTTTCAAAGACGTGCTCCACGATCTCGCCGGACTTCCGGAACTGGGCGATCTCGAACTCGCTCTTTATGAGTCTCGCGTCCCTGATGATCTGGGACAGGTCTTCCATCCTGTCCTTGCCGAGGAGCGATTTCCACCGTTCGCACATCGCGACGGGGACCACATCGAACTCCATGGCGCATGTTCCGTGGAGCATCTTCTTTTCCGCTAGGATGTCCTTCACCTCCTTGTCCCGTTTTATGGGGATGATATCAAGGGGTGTTTCCATTCCGGCCCTGTAGATGCTCTTCTCGACGAAAAATGCCGGTCCCTGTTCTGCCGACACGACAAGGACCCCGCGCTGGAGCGTTCCCGTGAAGTAGAAGATATCCACGTTCTGCAGGATGACGGCGAGTTCGATGCCCTTATCCGCCATCCCCCTGCGGAGCTTGTCGATCCGTGCCGCTATCTCTTCCTTCGGTGTGAGATCAGCGGTGCTTAGCGTCTTTAACATAGTCTGTGACCCTCCGTGCCGCCTCTTTCGCGGGCACCTTTTCGAATTCCTTGCTGTCCCGGCGTTTTATCTCTACGATACCTTCCTTGAGGCCCCGTTCCCCTATCGTGATCCGAAGGGGTATCCCGATGAGGTCGCAATCCTTGAACTTGACGCCCGGCCGCTCGTCGCGGTCGTCAAGGATGGCGTCGACGCCGTTCGCCAGGAGTTCCTCGTATATCTCCCGGGCGACCCTCATGCTTTCCTCGTGGGTCGTGTTCACGGGCAGCACATCCACCTCGAAGGGGGCGATCGGCAGGGGTAATATCATGCCGTTCTCGTCGTTGCCCTGTTCGATGGCGGCGGCCACGGTCCTGCCGACACCGATGCCGTAGCAGCCCATGACCATGAACCGGTCCTTGCCCTCGCTGTCGAGGAAAGTGGCGTTCATCGCCTTGCTGTACTTGAGGCCGAGCTTGAAGATATGTCCCACCTCGATGCCCCTCGTCGCGACGAGCTTCCCGCTCTCGCACCGGGGGCAACGGTCACCGGCCACGGCCACCTTGATGTCGTAGAAACCCCTGACCGTGAAATCGCCCACGTTGACGTCCACCACGTGAACATCGCGCTCGTTGCCGCCTATCACGAAGTCCTCCATGAACTTGAGGTCCATGTCGGCGTAGAGGGGTATGGAAAGACCGATGGGGCCCGAGAAGCCCAAGGGGCCGCCCGTCGCCTCCTCGATGGTCCTCTCGTCGGCAAGCTCCATTTCCTCGAGTTTGAGGAGGTTCTTCAGCTTCGTGTCGTTTATCTCCCTGTCGCCCCGGACGAGGACGCCGATTGTCCCCTTGTCCGTGTTGTAGATGATGGTCTTCAGGAGTCTGTCCGGTGTTATCCCAAGGAAGGAGGAAACCTCGTCTATCCTCCGCTGGTTTGGAGTCTCCACGCGTCTGTGGAGGCCCTTCTTCGCGGAGACGGGCCTTTCCGTGGATCCCACCTCGGCCCTTTCCAGGTTGGCCGCGTACCCGCAGGCGTCGCAGGAGATGATGATGTCCTCACCCGTGTCGGCGAGCACCATGAACTCGTGGGAGAAGCTCCCTCCTATCTGGCCGGTGTCGGCCTCGACGACGCGGAACCTGAACCCGCACCGCGTGAAGATGTTGACGTATGCCTCGTACATCTCCTTGTAGCTCTTCTCCGCCCCGGGCTCATCGACATCGAAGCTGTAGGCATCCTTCATCGAGAACTCACGGGAGCGCATGATCCCGAAGCGGGGCCTGATCTCGTCGCGGAACTTGTTCTGGATCTGGTAGAGGTTGACGGGGAGGTCCTTGTAGGACTTTACCTCTCTCCTCACGAGGTCGGTGACCACCTCCTCGTGGGTGGGCCCGAGGCACAGTTCCCGGTTGTTCCTGTCGACAAAGCGCAGGAGTTCCTTGCCGTACTTCTCCCACCGCGTGCTCTCGACCCAGAGTTCCTTCGGCTGGACGGCAGGCATGAAGATCTCCTGGGCGCCCTTCCGGTTCATCTCCTCGCGGATGATCTGCTCCACCTTTCTCAGCGACCTGAGCCCGAGGGGCAGCCACGTGTACACGCCCGACGCCAGGCGCCTGATAAACCCTGCCCTGAGCATGAGGCGATGACTCGCGACCTCGGCTTCTTTCGGGTCTTCCTTGACGGTAGGGATGAACATTTTCGAGAACAGCATGCTTGCTCCTTCAACAGAAATATGTGTTCGACCGTTTGGGAACCGGACTGCTAAACCGTCAGAATGTACCATGATTTCGCCCGGCGAGCAATAGTCTGCGCTTCGCGCAGACGGTTTCAGGTTTCAGGTCTCAGGTGGCAGGGATTTGCGCTTCGCGCATATGTGCGGACAGGTCCGCGGTAAACACGAACGAAGTCAGGCGGTTGAGTCTGAAACCTGAAACCTGAAACCGTCTTTTCTGCTATTCCCCAGGTATGACCCGTTCCATCCATGAAAGGGCACACCGGGCGGGGATCGCCCCTGCCTCGCGGCTGCGTCCCGAAACGTGGCTGATGATCCGGTGGATCAATCCCTGGGCGATGACGGTTGTTTCCGTGGCCATGGCCTTTCTGAGCCCATTTGCGGCATTCTGTCTCTTCGGCGCCGGCCTCGTCGTGCAGCTCATGGCATCGACGAATTCACCCGCGCCCGTTTTTGCGCGCCGTGAGGGCGAGGCCGCCGTGCTTCTCGGTAAGGACCAATACGGCCTGCCCGTCATGCTCCCCATCGGGGAGATCACCCGCCACGGGATGCTCATCGGTACGACAGGTTCCGGCAAGACAACCGCCATCAGAAGCATCGCCGATTCCATCATGAGACTTGGGGGAGGCTTCTGTTTCATCGACGGCAAATCGGACGTCACCGACACCTACGAAGTTCTCTACGAGATCGTAGAGAAGTGCGACCGCGTGGAGGATCTTCTGGTGCTCAATTTCCTCAACCCCTCCCAGTCCCACACGTTCAACTTCATGACCTGCGGCGACGCCGATTTTCTCTCCGAGATCATGACGGGGTTCCTCAAGCAGGCCGAAGGGGATCAGGTCTACTGGCAGGAGCGGGGCAAGATACTCATGAAAGCGGTCCTTACCCAGCTTGTTTACAGGAGAGACAACCCCGAGGTTTTTGGGGAGTACGTTCTCACGCCATCAGAGGTGCGAAGGTGCCTGTCTTTCGACGCACTCCTGTCGCTTGAGGCGGACGAAAGATATCCTCTGTATGACGAAGGCCGCCCGGTGAAGGCCCGGCTGAGGGCGCTACTTGGCGACCTGCCCGGCTGGGAGGAATACCGCAACAGGGGCCAGGGCAGGATGTCCCCCGCGGCCGGGGAGGCCCTCAGGCAGTACGGGTTCTTCGTTCAGCAGTGGGGTGCCCCGCTGGATCTCCTTGCCGGGACGTTCAACAGGATCTTCGATACAGACGCTCCCGAGATCGACATGGTGGACGTGGTCTCCAACAGCCGTATCCTTGTCGTTCTCCTTCCCTCATTGTCATATTCAATTTCGACCCTTCAGGCTTTGGGAAGGCTTACCCTCAACGCCTTCAGGATCGCGCTGACCACGGCGCTAGGGACCAGGGTAGAGGGGAATTACGAAGAGATACGGCGTGACGTCCGCCGCCGCAGGCCCTCGGTTCCCTTTACTCTCATTGCTGACGAATACGGTTCCTATGCCGTCGAAGGGTTCGATACCATCCTTGCGCAGGGGCGCTCCCTCGGTTTCGGTGTCATCATATCCGTCCAGGAACTCGCGTCGCTCTTCAAGGCTTCGGAAACGGACGCGAAACGGCTCATCGGAAACACGAACTACAAGGTCGTCATGAAGGTGGAAGACACGGACACGGCAAAATTCCTGACAGAGCGGGCGGGCGAATCCTTTTTCATGATGCCCAACGTCCGAAACGACAGCAAGATGATGGAGAGCCTCGGCAACTGGGACGGTACCTATGCCTTTCAAAAAGGCAGCCGCGTAGAGATGAGAGACCTGGCCGGGCTCAATGTCGGTGAAGGGTATATCTTTGCCGGAGATGAGGTGAGACGGTTCAGAACGCGCTACATTCCCCCGAGGGGTGACGTGAAGGAATTGAGATTGATGAAGTATGTGAAAAGGCAGACGGTGGACGCCCCGCAGGAGCGAGGACCTACAGGCCGGTGTTGCCGAGATACAGGCCACATCGTGTGAGAGTGGAGATGACTATCCACGAGGTCAGCTTGTAGCATGTCAGGAAGGCCCCGACGATGATCATCTTTCCGCCCCCGGCTCCTCCCTTCGCGGCGTCATTTCCGCTGGCAAGCCGTATGAGGCCCTTGATGATAAGGAAGGTTCCCAGAACGGGCATAAGGGGGGAGACCATGGTTTGTATGTTGCCGATCAGTGTTGTGATCAATTCGGTCATAAGTACGGTTCAAGGGTTCAAGGGTTCAAGGGTTCAAACCGTCGACAGCACAAATAGCCAGGTGTTCGATGGTGCTATTTATCATATAGCAGGAGATGGATGGCTGTTTTCAGGAAAGAGAAGAAGGCTCCGGCACCGGACGGCGGCGAGGTTCTTGCGATAGAAGTGGGAATATTCCGGGGGTTGAGGCTTACCTCCCGGGTCCTGCTTATCATTCCCGTTGCCACGGTGGTTCTCAGCGTCATCATGGTAGTGGCGTCGATCGTTATCGTGGTTGTCGGAAAAGGGAAGGACAAGATCGTCTTCATGGATTCCACGGGAAGGCCATCTCTGGTCCGTGTCGACGATCCCGAGAAGATCCACTGGCCCGAGCTTGAGATCTTCTGCAGGGACGCGATCAGGGACATCCTCGGTTGGACCTACGTGGAGGTGAGATCGCAGGGCGATTTCACCAACCGGATAAATCGCGTGTCGAAGCGTTTCGATCCCGCGTCCTTCAAGGCCTTTTACGAGCCGTACCGGGACAATTACCTTAAGTCCCTGTCGGATCAGAAGCTCATCGTGACCGCTGAGTGGAATGCCCTCAAGGACTCGAAGGTACGCGGCAAGGAAGCGGTCGTTCTTGCCTCGGTCAGGCTCAATGCCGTCCGTGTCGTCGGCGAGGAAGCGGCGAGCGAAGACCTCAAGGTGAAGACGTACGAGATAAAGCTGTACAAAGGAGCGCGCAGTGTGGAGAACCCTTTCGGCCTGTATATTGTCCGTTTTTCTGAACCTGCCGGTGGTTGAGGGCGCGCCGGACGCGCCTCAGGAGATCCCGAAGCAGCAGACGGAGGGTCAGATCGTTGTCCCTCCCTTCGACCTTCCCGAGAAGGACATTGTCGAGATGAAGGAGAAAGTGCGGCGCGTCAAGCCGCTCATAGAAAAGGATTGCGAGCTGTCCCGCATGAGGGTGAGGGATATCGACGAAGTGCCCGGTGTCGTGCCTACCATCCGTCTGGCCTACGGGTACGGGAGCGTCATCAATCTTCCCTACAGTTTCGGCGTCGACGATATCGCGATAGGCTCCCGGGAGAAATTCTCCATTGAGGTCAGGGGTAATTCCCTCATCATCTTTCCGGTGAAGGAATTCAAGTCCACGAACATCATCGTGTTCGAAAGATCGGAGGGCGAGGAAGTGCCCCACCATTATCTGCTTGTCGAGGATGGAGCGTCGGGAGAGGCGGACCTTACGGTCACCGTCACACGGGGAAGCATGAGCGGCGTAACAGACACGACAGAGGCCATGGTGCGTATCATCACGACACGCTGTATCCCGGAGAAGGGTTCCGCCGAAGACATCCTCCTTGGGGACAGGTCGCCGTCGCTGACGGATCTCGGGGATTATCCCTTTATACGGATGATGAAACTCATGAAGCCCGAGCTCCATGTCTTCATGATCGCCGGAAAGGTGATGCCCGTGGGCGATGCCGAGTTTGCCATGGACCTCGGCAACGGGACCAGCATCGTGGCCTCGCGGAGCCGGGAAATCACCGTAAGGAGGGTGGCGGATGGCAAGACGTTCACAAGCAGCCATTAACTGCTGCGCGGCTTTTCTTGTGCTGGTCTGGGGCTCCATATCGCCTCTCGTGGCGCAAGCTCAGGATGGACCAGAGGGAGCCGTTCCCGACGCCCGCCGCTTTCCCCTCATACGTGCCCTTTCGCGGCAGATCGCCTTCGTGAGGTCCTTCTCGGTGGAATATCCCTTTCAGTTCCGGCAGGAGGCCGGGGCAGGGGTGACCGGCGCGCCTGCCGCCACTGACGGAAAGGCACGTGGAAAATGAGAGCGGGTATGGGAAGAAACAGGCTCCTCTTTTCGCTCGTCGGTATCACGGCCCTCGCAGCGATCTTTCTCGGCGGGACCGGATGCGCCCCCACTATCAGGGCAATGCCTGAGGATGTCATCGAGTCGGAAGCCGTCCGGATCGCTCGGGAAGAAGGCAGAGAGCAGGGCAGGCGGGAAGGCTCGCGCCTCTGCAGGGAGGAGCTGGATGAGCGCTTGCGGGACTTCGTTCGGAGCTACCGCGATGGGCTTCTGTATCTCGAATTGACGAAGGGCGGGGCCATCGTACCGGCACAGGTGAGGCTCATCTACAACCCGGCTAAGATAAGCAGGGACGGGAGCAGCTACTCGGCACCGACCCTCGTCTGGAAGATCGTGTCACCCCCCCGGTTCGTCTCCGATGGGTCAGGGGAAGGTTGGCTCGGCAGGGACCGGGCCAATTTCTGCTACTTTCTGGTAGATTCATTCCCCACGGAGGCAGAGGCCTTTCAATTCGTTGGTAGCTCCCCGAAGCCCGACGACGTATTCCTGACAACAGCGCCTCACGGCGACGGTGGAAAATGGGCAGTGATCGGAAAGACGTTAAAGGCAAGGTGCGATATGGCGATGGCGTTCTACAGGAAACTCGGCCGCCAGACGGTCCGGGTGGAATAGGAGTCGAAATTGCTTGTCAGATACCTGCCGGGCAGACTTGACGAAAGGATTCCGGTACCCGTTCAAAAAAAGATAGTGTTTCACGGACGCGAGGGAGGGAACAGGGGGAAGCTCGTCTTCGAGACAGCGGACGGGAAGAGGCAGGAGATCAGTCTCGGTCATTGCACCCCTCTCATGTCGAAACAGAAAAGGACGACGATGTGGCTGAAGATGGCGGGCCTCATCGTCCTGCTCATAGCCTTTTGTGCCGGGGGATACGGCATCGCCCTGGAAGCGTTTTCACAGGGTCTTGCTGGTCTGAATGTCATCACGGTGTTCCAGCTTATCATCAGCAGCGGCCTTGTCGTGTACGTGTCCCTGTCTTTCAAGGCCGTTGTAGAAAGGTGCCTCTACGGAGGCCTCTCGTTTGACGGGGGCGACATCTATTTCCAGTCTGACGATGAAAGGGCGATGTTCGCGGACATATTGAAGAAAGAAGAGAGGAGGTAACATGATCCCTGCATCAATGAAGACAAAATTGGAGAGCTTGAGGAGCCCGTGGAGGTTCTGTCTTCCCGCCGCACTGTGCCTGTTGTTCGGCTCCGTGCATGTTCGGGACGGATGGGCACAGACATTCAACGAGAGCCGGTGGGCTACGGAGACCACCGATGCCGGGGAGTTCCTGAGCAACCTTGCCAATATAATCATGTACGGTCTCCTTGCCATTTCCTTTTGCGCGGGGACGGGTCTCATCATATGGGGTTTTGTGGTCATGGCCAACAAGGACAACAATCCACAGGGAGCGCATGGTGCCTGGAAGAAGGTTGCTTTTGGAGGCTGCCTCGTGTCGACCTCGGCGATCCTCGGGATCATCAAGGCAACGATGACGGCGAGCGCCGGATAGGCCGCCATGGATCCCGCGACGCGACGCGACTACCGGAACGTGAACAGTGCCATCATCGTGCCAAGGCTCAACATATCCCTGGAAGACCTGATCATCTGCATCTGCCCCGCCATGCTTGGCAACGGTATTGCGTCGCTCTTGTCCTGTATCTCGGAGGAGATCGGTGTTTTCGTCATCACGACGGGCATATGCGGGTCCGTTGCCCTCTATGTCTTCGCGCGGGGGAAGAGAAAGGAGGAGATGAGGCAAAAGGGGTGCAGCCGCTCAGGCGTGTTGAGGAGATACCTTGCATATCTTCTTGGTGCCGAATGGCTGCGATGCAGGTAGATGATGGACAACTTTCTCGACGACATTATCGACAGGGCGATCGAGGAGGACGCCTCCGATATTTACATCCAATCGGAGAGCCCGGTGTTCTTAAGGATAGGCGGGTACATGGCCGCGGCCGCCGTTCCTCCCGAAGGATACGAGATAGACGAGGCGATAGAGCGGATCCTCAAGGTTTCCGGTGCCCGGGCGCAGCTCTACGACAGGGAGGAGAAGGACCTGTCCTACACGAGACAGGTGGGTAACGGCGCAGGGAAGAGGACCTTCAGGTTTCGTGTCAACCTGTGCATGACGAAAAAAGGGATTTCCATTGTCATGAGGCGCCTGAAGTCCGTGGAGGCTAACCCGCTCAACCTTGGCGTTCCCGGTGATCTCTTAAGGCTTGTCCTCGAGAGCCCGACGGGGGGCATCATCTTCGTTGCGGGCCCCACAGGCAGCGGCAAATCGACAACGCTTGCTTCCCTCATAGCATATCTTGTGGCAACGAAGTGTCTCAACTGCGTCACCATAGAGGACCCCATCGAATATGACATTCCCGAAGGGATGGGCAACATCATCGAGCGCGAGGTGGGCACCACGACACTATCATTCGAACGGGCGCTGAGGGCCGCGATGCGCCAGAGGCCCGACGTGATCCTCGTGGGTGAGGTGAGGGACCCTGAAACGGCGTCGGCAGCGATCCAGGCGGCGAAGACGGGGCACCTCGTGTTCACCACCATTCACACTCTCATGACGACGCAGGTCCCTTCACGGATAGCGTCGATGTTCCCGGTGGAAAAACAGGAGTGGATGATCCGGGAACTTACCGATGTCCTCCTCGCGGTGATGGTCCAGGTCCTGGTACCGACGGCGGGTCGCCTGGTTCTGGCCACGGAATTTCTCGACACGAAGGATGCTGCCACCCGCGAGCTACTGGTGCGGGGTAGACATGACCTGCTCCGCCAGCAGCAGCGAAGCGGTCAGACAGGCTGGACCTTAAACCAGAGCCTGAGGGTCCTCGTCGATTCCGATCAGGTTCAGGAAGCCGAGGCCCGCAGGGCGACGAACGATCCTGCCCTGTTCATGAAAGAGTGAGGAGGATAGGGGTAAAGGGACAGGAAACATGAAACAGGAGACAGGAGCAAGGGCAACAATACAACGTGGTGGTATTGACTTAGTCCACTACTTAGTCTATTATGGGTCTATGAGGGTGAATATACACGAAGCCAAGACGAGATTATCAGAGTTGCTCAACCGGGTGGAAAGCGGAGAAGAGATCACTATAGCGAGGGCGGGGACACCAATAGCGCGCCTTATTCCCATTCGGGACAAGACTGCTGAACGAGTGGCGGGAACGGCCAAAGGGAAAGTGATCATCGAAAAGAACTTCGACGAGCCATTACCCGAAGCGATCCTTCGCGAGTACGAGGGATGAGGCTTATTCTCGATACTCATGTGTTCCTCTGGTGGATAGTGGACAGCCCACAACTGTCATCGCCTGTGCGTGATGTCATGAGGAATCCGGCAAACGAGCTCTTCCTGAGTGTGGCTTCCGCCTGGGAGATAGCCATAAAGGTCAATCTGGGAAGGCTGCGTCTGCCGGACAGGCCTGATCGATTCATTCCGGGCCAGTTGATGAAGAATGCTATCGAGCCGCTTCCTGTCGAGATGAGCCATGCGCTCTATGTGCCCCGGCTTCCGGCCATCCACCGGGATCCCTTTGACCGTATCATCATAGCACAGTCAATTCTGGAAAGGATGCCTGTTGTCACGCGGGATGCCGATATAGCCAAATACAAGGCGAAGACCTTCTGGTGACGGGCGTTAACAAGACCCGGGCTTCATCGGAAACGGGTCAAAACGTTGTGTCGCTTCTGAGAGAATAGCTCGTACTGCGGCCACCGCCGGGATCCTTTACCAGAATTCCCCTGCTGACGAGGTCGAGGATATCGCGCAGCGCCGTATCCTGAGAGCACTTTGTCATCTTTGCCCATTTCGTTGATGTCAGTTTTCCCTCGAAGTTCTCGAGCAGCTTGTTCAGGATCAGACGTTGCCGAGGGTTGAAAGTTTGGCTCGCGTGGGTGTCCCAAAAACGGGCCATCCTCAGAACGGTGCCGAGTGTGTTGTCCACGCCGTCAATCGCGTGGTGAAGGCAGGCGAGGAACCATTCCAGGTAGGATGTGATGTCCAGCGTTCCCTGCTGGGTCTGCTCCAACCTGTCGTAGTAGCTGTCCCGCTCGTTGCGGATCTGGGCCGACATGCTGTAAAAACGCTGTGAGCTGGCCTCTGAACGGGCCAGGGTCATATCGGCGATGGCACGCGCGATGCGGCCATTGCCATCATCGAAGGGGTGGATGGTGACGAACCAGAGATGGGCTATACCCGCCCGCAAGACCAGGTCCGTGTCGTCGTCCGTGTTGAACCAATAGAGAAAGGCCTTCATTTCGTGCTCCAGCTTGCTCGCAGCCGGGGCCTCGAAGTGTACCCGCTCGCGGCCGACGGGTCCCGACACGACCTGCATCGGACCCTTATCGTCATCGCGCCAGGCATTGACCTTTATCCTGCTCATTCCACTGCGGCCGGCAGGGAAGAGAGAGGCGTGCCAGGCGAAGAGACGTTCCTCCGTCAAGGGCTTGTCGTAGTTCTGAACGGCATCGAGCATCATCTCGACAATGCCCTCTACGTTCCGGCTTGAAGGGGCCATGGCTCCGATACCCACACCGAGCCGGCGGGCAATGGAGGATCGTACCTCGACCGAGTCGAGTACCACCCCTTCGATCTCGCTTGACTTCACGATATCCAGTGTCAATGTGCGCAGGAGCGCCTCGGTCCTCAACGAGAAGCCAAGGGCCTCCATATGGCCGATCAGCCTTCCTTGTCTGTGACGAACAAGAGCGAGCTGGCGCGACAGGCCTTTCTCGTTCCAGGAGAAACGTGGCCAGTCGGGCAGTTGATGGATGTACGTGGTCAATCTCCGCACCTCATGCGGAGATTATAAGTCCTAATCTCCGCAAAGTCAATCTGATTCTCCGCATTATTTGCGGTGAATAAGACTTCCATTGTTGTTCGGCTTATAGTCAGGTGTTTATCGGTCTTGAGCGAAGACTATAGTCTCCGGTCGTTCTCCCTGGATTGAGATGTCCATTCCGCAGGCTATTACATATCTTGGAGGAGAGACATGAAAAAAACACTGCGGGTCTTTTTTGGAAGGAGAGCGGTGAAGGTGATCTGCTGGTCAACGATATTCTCCCTTGTTGCCGCGAGCGCCTATGGGACTGCAGTACAGGTCGTGAATTTCCCCGCCCTGATGAGCATGGTGCAGAAGATGGTCACCCAGGCGATCACGGACAAGATTAAGGCCGTGTGGAACGAAGAGGTCAAGATAAAGCTCGAACCGGGGACGATCAACACGAAGGCGGTCTCTTTCACCAAGTACAACATGTCGTCGTTCACGGATAAGATGATATCGCAGTACATGAAGAACAATACAGGGGCATTCGCGAAAGGCGACGACAGGTATTTCACTGAAGCTGCGAAGAGCAAGACAGCAGTTACCCTGCCTTCGGTCAATGCGGATTTTGGTGAGTTTCAGAAGAAAGTACGCGAGGTATCGATCCTCCTGGCGGGAGCGCCTGGCGGCGGTGCGGAAAAGATGAAGCATTTCACCACAGCGGAGTTCGCAGCAGCGAAGCTCCGCGACGTTTTCAATCAGGCCTCGGTGGCAGCGTACGAGAAGGGTGCGGAGGGAGTTTACATGGCCGAACAATTTCGCAAGGACCTATCATCCTTCGATCCGGCATACATTGACAGTGCCAAGTCCGACCAGGCCGTGAAAGACCTGGCAAAGCTGGCCTATTACAACGCAATGTTACAATCGGAAATACTTGCCGTGATGTCTCGGGGAGAAATGCGGCAGGCCCTGGAAGGCAGATAGGGATGGGACTACGCCTTCCTGCATTGCTGCGTGCCATTGTCGTGACCATTTTTGTCGTGGCCGTTCTGACTGCCGAACACGTCCGGGATTGCTCGGCGGTTGTCCCGCCGTGTCCCGTAGCCACGGATGCAACGATAGCCCAGATGGCCCGGCAATGGGCCGCATCATTCAAAACCCCGTATTGTGAATACCTCGATCAGCGTAACAATATCCTGTTAAGGCAGAAGCTCGCGCGGGGTGTTGTACGACAAGCCACGGCACTGTCGGCCTTTTTCAATGTTTCAGATGGCCTTAACGATTCAAGTATCCTGAAAAGGGTCGGAAAGGCGACCCGTCGTGTTGACCTCAAGAACCGGGGAGCGAGAGATGCGGCCGCGGCGAAGCTGCGAGTACTGAGGACTGGCGTCGCGCTCACAACGTACCTGGCTGGCGAAAAAGCCTTTGTCAGGGCTTCCCGGGCAGCCACGGTTCTGGAGGAGTTCGCGCCCAGGGCCTTTGACTTTTCCTCCAGACACCAGGCACAGAAAGATGCCGCAAAGCTTGCGCACCTTCGGGGACTGGTCCAGGCACAGGAACTCAGGCTGCTGTCCCTTCTAAAGATGATGGACGCTCTCGAGGAGGGTAAGTAGACAATGAGACAGCTTGGGATCAACAAGCGAGTGTTGATGCTGGTATCATTTCTCGCGCTCGGGGGCATCCTCCTGGGCGCTGGCCTTCTTCCGCGTAAAGGCGATTGCTACGTCAAATGTTCACCCGTTATTGCCGTGACGAATTACCCGTTTTTTTCGGCATTGCTGAAAAACCTCGTTGAGGATCGCTTTGTCACGGAACTCAAGATCTATCTTTCTGAGAAGTTGAAGCTTGCACTCCTACCCGGCAGTTTCAGAGCGCTCGAGACACGTCTTCGGAAAGCCACGGATCTTTCGTCCCTTGTCGACGGTATTGTCAGCGACGGTCTTGGTTCACAGCTTGCCGTCGTCAAGGCCCGAATGAACGTTGAAGTGTTTGCAACCCGCCTGAACAAGGCGGTGCTCTCGGCCTTGAGCAAGGAATTGAAGCGACTTGGGTTTGAAGAAAGCCGGATCCGCGGGATCCTTAGCGATTACAAGAAGGAATTTCTCAATTCCCGGCGAGCCCTTGCAACCTATGTGGATCAGGTCAAAGACTTTCAAGACATGACGGCGGAGTTCCTGCCGGTATCGGCAAGATTGCTTTCCCGTATGACGGTGCTTGGCGGGAAGATGGACGTAGCCGACGGGATACAGAGAAAGCAAGGCACACAGATCGGCGGCAATACGCGGCAGATACTTGATGAGTGCGTGGCACACACACAAGGGGGACTCAGGAATATCGCTGGGATTGCAGAGATCTCTCTTACGGATTCAATAAGCAGAGGGTTCTGCGGTGCCAGCGATACGTATCTCACGGCGCGGCTTGAGAAGCTTCACGGCCTGGAAGGCAAAGCCTCCGTGTCTTCTCAGGATATCGCCACGGTCGTCGAAAGTGTGGACAGGGCTGCGACAGGCACGCCCTCGGAGTATATACGGACATCCACCACTGAACTCGCCGTTATGTCGGCAGGGATCAGAACCTCATTGACCGCAAGGATGAGGGATGGGATCGCTGCAGCCCTTTTGGCCGTCAACAGTGCCATGTTATCGGAAAAGGAAAAGGAACGTGCCATAAACCGCCTTTATAACGGAATAGAACAGGAGGTCAAAGGGCTTCTTGGCGATGCCGGTTTCTTTACGGCCGTGGCACGGGAAAACGGCAGGGCATCGCTTCTTGATCAGGAAGGGGTCAAGAAAATAACTGTCCTCCTCGCGGGAAGGAACTCGTCAGTGCTGCGCAGAAGACTGGCGGTGAGGCACTATATCGTCGCCCGGACGTCGCTGGAGACGGCTGCCGCGATCAGGTCGGATCTCTCGGGCTTTGACCCGGCGGTCATAGACCAGGGTTACGAGGACATGGCATGGAAGGATCTGGCTCGCTTCAACTATTATCTCCTGAGCATGGAGAATCAGAGGCTCAAACTTCTTGCGCTTCGGGCAATGACCGGATCGCTGGCCACGGAAGATCCCGACGTTTCCCGCCATGCCGAGGAGAGCGGATTGCCTGAAGGGTTTTAGAAGGGGATGGGAACGTAATGTTTCAGAGATCTTCTCCATTCTATCGGCGCATACCGATCAACATGGTCGGTAAAGATCATCTGGTCCTCGAGAACTTCGAAAAGGCCAGAGGGTTCGAAATCATCCAGGCCGCCGCCGAGGGAATTGAGAGCTCGGTCATGGAAATGGAAGTGAACAAGTGTTCCGAGTTCCTGAAAAACCTCACGGCACAGAATGTCTTCGTACAGTTCACGACATACTTCCGCCGTGACCTCCAGGATGTGTTTGACCGGTACAGGCAACTCAACGGCGATCCCGTGTCGGAATCGATGGCAAGGGAGAACATTGCCGACCTCATGTCGGACAGAGGTGTTATCGACACATCACTCTACTGCACCATGATCGTACCGCTCTCCGCCGAGGCCTCCATAGAGGGCAAGAAGAAGAAGCGCTTCGACGGCAAGGACTTCCTGAACCGCGACAGGCAGATGGGGGAAGCGGTGGCGGTCCTTAAGGATACCCTGGTACCTCTCGGCTACGCTGTGAAAGACCTTTCGGGTGCCGAGATGATGCGAACCATTTCCAGGATGGTGAACCCTGAGGACCCACCGCCCGAAATGAAGATATCGGAATGCGGTATGCTCCTGCCTCTTAGAAAACGGGTCTTCAACAGTGATTTCTACTCGAAAGACTATTATCTGACCAACGGACGCTACCATTTTGCAGCTCTGGTAATGGACACCATCCCCAACACCATTCCGGTGGGGTCGGGTTCCAGGATACTGCAAAACGTGGATTTTCCCATGGTAATGAACACGACCCTCCTGTGCGAGGACCTGTCGACCATCACCCGGGATCTGGCGCGGCAAAGGCTGATGGCAAATATCTTCAGCGGGAAAAGGACTGCTGCCGCCATGGAGAACAAGGAGAAGATCACCGCCATCGACGGTCTTTTACAGGACCGGGCGAGAGAGGGATGGAAGCTCGTCAAGTGTTTCAACAGCTATCTCGTCTGGGACAAGGACATTGAAAAGCTTCAGGAGAAAATCCAGGCCGTGCGTGTGGCCGTGGCCAAGGCGGTAGACGGGGCAGGTGTGTTCGCCGAATGGATGAGAAAGGAGGGAGCTTTTGTCGCGTCCCTTCCGGGGTGTGCCGTAAGGAGCTATGACCCGCACGTTGTCTTCGGTCATGACGTGTTGAAGCTTGTCCCGTTGCGCGGGATGTACCGTGGTGACCGCACCGAGCCGGCGATCATCCTCAGAAACCGCTACGGCGGTGTCACGGCGCTCAATCCCTTTAGTTCGAGACAGAACAGGTGGGCGGGACTTGTCATCGGGCCCACGGGCAGCGGAAAGTCGGTTCTCACCAACGGGATCGTTGCCGGGGCCATGGCCTATGACCCCGTCGTTGTGGTCATTGACATGTCGAAGGCCTCTTCGTATGAACCTGTCGTTTCCAGCTATGGCGGCAGCTTTATCCCCATCACTTTCGGAAGCAGTGACAACAGGGTCAACATGTTTGACCTGAGGGTGGGATTCGAGCAGCCCACAGGATCGAAGATCCTGTCTCTCAACGCAATTTTCACGGCGATGCTCGGCGAAGAGGGAAGAGGTGTTGCCAAAGAGAACCAATCTATCCTGGAGCGGGCCGTCAAAAGGACGTATGACAGTCTTTTCAAAGAGGAACCCCGGCTTGTGCGAAATGTGAGAATAGCGAACGACGCTCAGGAAGAACTTTTCTCGCATGCACCTTCCTTTGACACATATATCGAGTATCGCAACCATTACATTGAACGGTTCCTGAGCACGGGCGAGAGAAAGGACTTTCTGCGGGCGGAGACAGCGCAGTGTCTCGCCACCCCGACCCTCAACGATCTTATGCGGATCCTTGCATCCGACCCGGCGATCAACACAAATGCCAGGGACAGGCAGATCGCCGAAGAGATGAGAAGGATCCTCAATCTGTACGCGCAGGGAGAGCAGGCTGCATTGTTGAACGGGGTAACGAATTTCTCCGTGGACAGGGACATATTTTGCATCCATATGGGCCTGGTCAGCGAAAGAAAAGACATACTCGCGCTTCTGTTGCTCCTTTACCGGGACTTTGCATATCGCAAGGCGGTCTATCTCCCGAACGAGATGCCGCCTTTTCTCAACACCACCTCCATAGATTGGATCCTGGCCGCTCAGAGGCGGCCGAAGCTGTTTGTCTATGACGAGTTCCACAATCTGAAGAACAACGAGCCCATTCTGGACGTGCTCGACAAGGACGCAAGGCAGCAAAGGACTCTGGGGCTTGCGACCTATCTTGTGACACAGGATATCCTCGATGTGGCTGAGAAGGGTAAGCATTTCATCTCCGCCGCATCGAACAAGTATTTCACACGCCACGTATCCCCCGACAATCCGACGATGGAAGGTATTGACAATCTGGTGAGGATCATTGGTCTTGGCAGCCAGGAAAGGGAACTGCTCCTCTCGCTCAGGTTCTATCCCGGCAAATACGCCGAGATTCTGGCGCTTAACGAGGATATCGGCAAGGGTGTTCTTGTCAACGTTCAGACGCCCCGGAGCAGGTGGAGTTACACGACCCACAAGGACGAACGCTACCTGAGGGAGACCGTGGCATCGATTCTCAAGGAGAGGGGGGTATCGCAAAGGCGTGCTCAGGCGGTTGCCGTCGAGGTTCTCTCCGACATGCTTCCTCTCGGGAGTATCGGACAGTCCGTCGATATCGGGGCCATAATGAAGAAGATTGATTCAGACGGCTATTTTTCATAAGGGGACAAAAGAGGAAGGGGGACATCATAACTCTTCGCATGCTGATCGTAATGCTCGCGGTTTTCGCTGCGGGGGCCTTACCGGCGCCAGCGATGGAGAAGCCGCAGACGGATAGTTCCGCCATGGACGCCCTGGGGGAGTTCCTCAGAGGAATGAAGACCCTTTCGGCTGGGAAAAAGGTGCTTCCCGGGGGGAATCCTTTTCTGGAGAAGGTCCGCACGAAATACGAGATACCGGACAGGATAGAGATTGTTGCTCCCCGCGGGGGAATCGAGATCATCGCCCTTGTGTTCGACAGTGAGCACTTACCTGTCGTGGACGGGAAATGGAGCGAAATCTCTCCTGATGAATACAAATATCTTCAATCAAAACATAATTTGAAGGCAGTCTACTGCCTCCACGAAAAGGAGCCCCTCGACCTAGGAGACGTCGTGATAGCCATCAGACCCGACGGCTCCGGGGCTCTGTCGGTATATTTCAATGACAAGCGGGGCAGCGTCGGATCGGCGAGGATACGTGGTGGGAACGCCATACTCTTTTCGGGTTCGAGACAGATCGTTCGTCCCATGGCGGCGGAGCTCTGGCGATGAGGAAACTCTCGAGACCCGCGATGATGATCACGCTGGGCGTGGTTGCCCTGGCGGTGGTATTGTCGGTGATGGTCGGCATGTTTATGAAGAATACCTCCAAGAAGACACGTATCTCTCAGCTTGAGGTCAATCGGTCGGGCAGTCCGTCGAGGAACGCCAGGGAAAAGGGCGGCCAGGAAGAAGAGTCCCGGATCATGGAGGAAGCCAAAAAGACCGAAAGCACCATAGGAGATGCGATCAAGAAAGAACAGCAGATGCTCAAGGAAAGCGACAAGGGCGGATACGTCGGTGGGGTTGGTGTGAGAAAGAAGAAAAAGGAAAGCGATCCCCTTCTGGATGACATTGTTATGGAAGAACCCGATGGTAACGACCCTTTCGAGCCGTCTGTGCCGAGGGATGGGGGCAGGAAGAGCATTTACAACGACACCGCCAGACGAGGGAAGAGGCTAAAGACCGCCGGAGAAGGGGATGACGGCGAATCAAAGAGAAAGGCATGGGAGTATCTCTATTTTCAAAAGAGCTCCGGTGGTTTTGTCAACAAACCGCAGCCCGCCGTCAGGGATCAGGACAGCGAGAAATCAGGCTCGGCAGGGGCCGCGGGGGGACCGACAGTGAGTTATTATAAGCCTTACCGGGCAGTAGTGGACAGAACCTTTACCTCGGCACAGACAAATGCCGTATTTGTTGCCACCGGGGCCGAGCCTCCCGTAAAAGGCTGGAAAGTGGTGGGCAGAGCTGTGGCCAATTTTACCGATAACCGGTTCCACGTGGAGGTGTCCGATGTGATCGGTCCCGATAATGCCCGTCATCAGATGAAAGGATATGTCGCATCGATAGATGAGACCGATGGTATCGTATCGGCGGTGAAACACGAAGATATCGCCGGTGCGGTCACGAGCGGAGTCATGGCGGGAGTATCGTCATTTCTCAACGCGCTCAGGAAGGACACCACGACGGTAGAAGTGGGAACCGGAGGTGTCACGGTGACGGGCCAGACGAAAAGCGATGATCGCCTGCGGGAAGGCGGGCTGGCGGCGGGAGACACGATCTTCCAGGGATTGTCGAAGAAAGTGGAAGGCTCAACGAAAAAGAGCCCCACCCTCATTATGGAAAAGGGGGTCCCGGTTTTGATCTACTTCACACCTTAGATCGGGAAAAAACATGTGTATGAAACTCCTCATCAAAGCCCTTATTATCTTAG
Organism: Syntrophobacterales bacterium Delta_02; assembly: GCA_001603955.1. Classification (GTDB taxonomy): domain Bacteria; phylum Desulfobacterota; class Syntrophorhabdia; order Syntrophorhabdales; family Syntrophorhabdaceae; genus Delta-02. The sequence goes on from LVAA01000014.1 coordinate 134,915, forward strand.
CCGCGGTAGCGGGCTGCAACGGTCTCGAGCATGCAGGGCAAGGCCCGGGCGATCCACTGTCAACGGCAACCACCGCTGACATGCGGAACATCCTCGGTGATGTGACGGTGTCAAGACCTTATTCCCGCTACCTCTACAGGATGAAAAGAGTGGATGGAGGTGAAGGGGAATCGGGTGTTGTATCAATGGCGCAGGGAGGGGACGAAAACATGAAACTTGTCGTTGCCGGCGGAGAATTGCGGATCATGCCGGAGGAATCTTTTCGGAGGTCGTACAACTGGGAGACATCGTCGTCGGACCGTGTGCCATTCGGGGGAGGATATGCAGCCGGCGGCAGGCTTGCGATAATACCCGGCCTCTACACGCCTGTCGATCTTTGTCCGTCATGGTTTCCTTCGAACGCGGATGTGAGCGTCGACGAAAGGTGCAATCTCCTTGTCCGGATGAAAAGCGTATACGAGAACGAAACCCAGAGACTTGTGGCCTTCATGGACGCAAAGAGCAAACTGGAGGGCCTGACATGTGAGGTGCTCGGGACCTTCCAAACAGTGCCCCAGCTCAAGAAGCTGGTGACGACGCTCAGGAAGGAAGGGAAATACAATCATGAACATCATTACGTGCTCCGCCTCTCATGGAGCTCAACCTATGCCCTTGTTGCCATCTCCCGGGAAGGAGGAAGGCAGTGAGACGCATTCTTGTGGCCCTGTTTGCGGCATGCATATGCCTCTACGCATATTCAGGACAGGGTGAGTCTCCGTCGATGAAAGGAATGTCTTCAGAACTGGAAGACGCCTTTCTGGACAAGCCGCAGGCCGGCAAAAGCGAAGGCCGAATAGCCCCGGGGATTGTCTCGCCGGTAGAGAAGCCGGCTTTGATAGATGGTGAAAAATGGCGGCGGAGGCTTGCCGCCATTCTCGACATACCTGACGTGCCGCTGCCTGAAGGTCTTAACCTTAAATTGCTTGAGGCGCCAGGCGCCAGGTTCATTATTGCCGTTTTCGATACCGGCGAAGAACACGTGGTCCACAGGGCGAAACAAATAGCATGGCCCAGGGTAAGGGCCCTTTTTGCCCGGGGCACAGTCCCTTTGCTGCATGTCGTGCCCGCGACAGGTGGAACTTTCAGTGCCGGAAGGACATTCTACACCATCATGAGCGACGAGGATAATTTCAGCGTGTTCTACATACCGCAGAGATCGGCAAGAAAGGTTTCGCTCACATTCCCAGGCGAAGAGGGGGCATTTTTGACGCCTGACGGATTTGTCTGCCGTATAAAGAGGCACACATTCCATCGAGGAGGGGTCCAGTGAGGGGAAGGGATGTTTTCAAGCGGGGTCTTGCAATGGCGGTGCTTGCTGCGATCTGCGCTCCCGGATGGTCTGCAAACAGTGCCGAAACAGCGGATGGAGCCTTTAAGAGGACCCTCCTGTCCGAGGCGGTTCTGAAGGATACGGGAGCGAAGACCGTCAACCTTCATTTCAAGGGTGTGCCGCTCAACGACGCCCTTCTTTCCCTGGGAAGGCAGGCGCGGGCAAGCATTACCATCGACCGCGAGATTGACGCCTCCAAGGTGAAGGTGAGTGCTTATTACGAAGGAGAGTCCTTCGAGGAGGCTATTGAGACCATTGTCTCCGGTCTTGACTATGCTTACAGAAAGGTAGCCGACGGGGCATACGTTGTCACCCCTTACGAGGAGGCCATCCTCAATGTTCATGACGTATATGTGAGGCACAAGGAATCGCTGAGTGAAACCTCGTCATCGAACAACCGGTCACTGAACGGAACGTCTTCCACGTCGACAGGAGGCGGACACACGAGTTGGGGGACATCGGCGAACACGTCGGGGACCTCATCGACAGGGGACAGGGCAGAAGACCACGAGATGTCGAAGATCATCGACAGCATCAAGAAGATGCTTTCGGCCAAAGGTGTTGTTACGCCGATGACGAGCGGTTTCGTCTACGTGAGGGACATACCTTCACGCATCAAGATGGTCAGGGAAATGCTCGACACGGACCTCAAGAAGCGCAAGACCATTACCATGAAGATCACCCTTGTTCGAATAGACTACAAGGATGAATACGAGACGGGACTCAACTGGTATGCAATGCTCAAGTCGAGAAGCCCCTCCGTTGTATTGAACACGAATTTCACACAGACGATGGGAGACAGCAACGTTGCCACCCTGCTGGTGATTGATGAGGATTTCGCGGGTTTCATAAAGATGCTCGGGACCTATGGCGATGTCCATGTGGTCCATTCGTGGGAATCAAGGGCCGTCTCGGGAGCGGTCCTCCCCTTTGAGATGTCGCAGACGGTCTGGTACTCAACAGGCAGCGTGATCCAGGTCGTCAACAACCAGACGATCACGACACCGCAGATGGCAAGCATGGAGGTAGGACTCAAGATGACCGTCAATCCCCTGAAACTGGACAAAGGATATCTCGTGAACACGAGCGTCGATCTTTCCAATCTCCTTGGTTTTCAGGTGGTGGAGAAGACCGAACTCCCCCAGGTGGAGCGCAATTATGTTTCGATACCCATTAAGATGTCTGTCGGCGAGACGGTTGCCATATCAGGCTTCAAGATAAAGAGCGCCGACAAGAAGCGGGTGGGGATACCCTTTTTGAGCAATCTGCCTGTCCTTTCTTATCTGTTCGGTTACAACAGCTCCCGGGACAGAACCTCCGAGCTGACGGTGCTCATCAACTTCGTCGAAGAAAAAGTCGACAGGGAGATATGAGGTGAAGCTCTATATAAAGTTCGACGACAATGTCGTCTTCGATGTCCTTGCACAGAAAATGGTTGATCCGAAGACGATCAGACCGGGCAGAGGGGCGAAGATCATCCCCTTCGCGGAGCATATATCCATACGGAAGCTCAAGCCCCGGGAGAAACTCTCCCATAAGATAGCCGACCGCTGGATATCGTCGCGACGGGTGTCTTTCGCATACCTTATGGCCTATTACATGGTGAAGAACAAAAAGACGGTGCTTGCGGGGTTTTTTGACCGCGGGGATGGCAAGTACATCTTCATGGAGATCAAGGCCGGGAACGTGACCATCGACGCACGGTACATGCTGAGCGTGGACAGCAGCCCCGGGAACTTCATGGCCATGGCCGGAAGACAGTACGACGGGATATTCGGCGATGCTTCCCTTTCCGTGGAACCGGATTTCATTGATATCTCCTACGAGAGACTTCTCAAGGAAGTGACCATCGGGGTCACACCCCTTCAGGCCGTTGTCGTACTTGTCGTCGTTGCCTTCATCGTTGGGTCAGTTCTGAACTATGCGGGTGTTTTTACGAAGAGAAAAACCGAGCCCGGCGCGAAGGCGAGAGCCACGAAGGAAATACCGCCACTCACCCATAAGGAGATACGGGCGTTGTCGATACTCATCACCGGTGAAGCCCTGGTAAAATACAAGCTCTACGTAGAAACACTTCCCGAAGACGTTGCCTTGAAAAACGCTGTTTTCCGCATCCTGTCCGTCGCAGGCTCGCCCGGGGGAAAAGGGCGGGAACAGGAGCTCAAAGGCACGTTGTCCTTTCAGTTCGAGTCCTTCTATCCCTTCCGAGGAAGCAAAAAAAGCGGCGATCTCTTCACTTTCGGGAAGGAGATCGTTTTCAGGAAAAGCAGGGCTGATATGCGGGCGGCGATCAAAGCCGAGGCCAAAGCGCGGCAGAACACGAAGGCCTTCGAAACCCTCGTGGACCTTTGCGATGTTGTGGCCAGGGGCGACAGGGAGTGGAAGTTCGCTGTGGCCCGGAAAGACTACAGAAGTGTGGTCAAGATACTCAACGACATCTACCTGTCGCCTGTGGTGATCGACAGCATCACCGTCAATGAGGGGAACACGACAGGCAAGCTGATCTGCCACAGGTTCTAGATCCGGGAGATGGGTTATGAGACTTCCATTTATGAAGCGAGAAGACAGAGATAACAATTCTGGCGATGAGTACGCCGGAGACGATTATCCAGCCCTTGAGGGGGAAGGCTCCAAAAAAGGCGGGAGCATCGTGCCCAGGGTTGCCCTCTACTTCGGGGTCTTCCTGGTCCTCGTCATTGCGGTGGGAGGTTACTATTATCTCAACTACACCCGCGGGTCGCTGAACAGGAGGATCTCCGGCAGTCCTTCCGGGCTGGTAAGGGCCATTGATATCGGGGGAGGGAAGAATGCTTCAACTTCGCGGGAGGCACCGTTCATCGAAGGGCAGGCGCGTGAAACCGTGCAGACGCCCGGTCCATCGTCCTCTGATGAACGCGTCCGCGAGGCGCTACCCTCAAAGACAGGAGCCGGGGATCAAGTCGCGTCCGAGACGCCGTCCATGAGGGAGGCATCTCCTTCTCCCGGGACGATTCCATCACACGTGGAGAAGGCCGGCCGGGATGGTGTGGTATCGAAGCCGTCTGCCCCGCCGGATCAACCCGAGATGCTTCCGAGTCACCTTGTGCTGAGGGATGACAACCCCTTTCGCGAGAAATTCCTGAAGAGATTTCAGGACGCCAATGCGCCAAAGATATCCCTGAAAGAGGGAAGACGTTCACCGAGATCAGGTCAAATACGCCGTTCTTCGCAATCGGGTCTCACGGGCGGCGAGCCTTCCATCCTTCCCGATGTCACCGATGGAAGTGACCATCCGGGAAACCTCAGGGTGGTGGGAATCATACAAACCAGGGAGGCTTCGATAGCGTTGACGAACAGGGGAGAGTTAAGGGTGGGTTCCCTGGTGGACGGCGATGCAGTCACGGCGATCACCATAAACGAGGTCTGCCTGAAAAGCGGAAGAACCATCAAGGTAACGGCGCAATGACGGATAGACCCTCCATGATGCCTGATGCGTGCTCAGCTGCCGGAATAGCTGACCGGATCAGATCCATTGATCGGTCCCATGTGGAGAACGCGATCTCGCGGTATCTTGTCGAAACGAAAGGCATGGCACAGGAGTCCTTTGATGTCTACCTTGACAGGGCAAAACACATAGATCAGAGCGTTTATAACGTCATTTGCGAAATAGAGAACGCAATGACCTACGAGGAACTCCGCACCGTCTTTCAATCCCTTACGGGAATCCCTGGGGCTCGGGGCGTGGAAGGGAGGATCCTGCATGTCAACAGCGGCAGGTTCATCACGTCCGCGGTAGAGAATGGCCGGGGCGGCTTTTCCACCCATGTCTATGCCTGGCATCCCATGGCGCTCAAAGACCTCGAGAAGGACCGCATCGGCAAAGAGAGGTTCTTTCTTCTCCGAAAAGATGATTTCCAGAACATAGAGATCAAAAGCGGGTTCGCGGGATCGACGGGTGCCGCCGGGACCGTGGTGGTCGATACGCAGGTGTCGAGAGATTTCATCTATCCTTTCATCAGAGACGCCCTCGTCCATGGCGGCACGGACATCCATATCTTTCCCCTGGACGCTCAGGATATATACAAGATCCGTTTCAGACTCCTTGGCGATCTTGTCGATGTCCATACGTTGAAGGCCGAAAAAGGGCGCTCCCTCGTCAACGTGCTTATCAACTGGGCAAAAGAAATGACGCCGTCCCTCAAAACGGACGAAAAGCGAAGACCTATCGACGGCAAGATCATATGCAGGAAGGAAGACGTGGGATGGCATACGGACGTTGATCTCAGGATGTCGCTCATCTGGAAGCCGGATGCGGCGAACAGCGACGTGGTGCTCCGCGTCCTCGCCAAAACGGACATCCGCAATGAGAAGCTGCAGGACCTCGGATACCTGGACTGCCACGCGGACATGTTCGCAACGGCTGTCAGCCGCAACCGGGGCATCATCCTTGTCACCGGTCCGACGGGTAGCGGAAAGTCCAGAACAGTGAACACGCTTCTGGCAGGCCTTCCATCAACAAAATGCATACTCTGCGTCGAGGATCCCATCGAGTACCAGATTCCCGGCGGAAGACAGTTCCAGACCTTTGAGTACGTGGAGGATGCGGGCAGCGAGAAGGGCGGCAAGGCCAGCATACACGTGGTGGGTTTTCCGGAATTTGCGCGGGCCTTCAAGAGACATGACCCGGACGTCATCTTCATAGGGGAGTTGCGCGATGAAGAAACCGTCAACACGGCAGTGCACCTATCCAAGACGGGGCACCTTGTATTGGGAACCCTCCACGTGTCGCGGGCCACGCAGATCCCGCAAATGTTGGTGGAGGACTACGGAGTTTCCATCGACGCCGTGGCGGACAACCTTATCATGGGCGTCAACCAGGTCCTCGTGAAAAAACTCTGCAGTGCGTGCAAGGAAGAGATGGATAGCCCCTTGGGTACTACACCTGAATGGATGAAGAAACTCCGCTATCCCGAAAGAGACCTTTTCCTCGACAGCATCCGGGAAAAGAGATTCTTTGTCCCGAGCCTGTCCGATGGCTGCGATGCCTGCAGGAAGACGATCGGTCGTGGTCCCGCGCGACGTCTACTCTCTGCCGGTTATTCGGGTCGGACGGTTCTCGGTGAGGCCATAGAATTCAGGCCCGGTCATTTTTCCGATGGAAAGATATCCGGTTACCATATGGAAGCGAAGGTAGAGGCGGCGGACATGAGCCACAGCATTCTCCTGGATGCCTACAACAAGCTGGTCCTGGGAACGATAGACATGGACGCGGTTAAGAGGCTCCTTTGATGAACATTCTCTCGCGCTATATCGGAAAGAAGGTCAGAGACATCACGATCATGAAAAGTCTTCACCTCCTCATGGTCGCCAACATATCCATCCAGGAGGCCTTGCGCAGAATAGCAGAAAAACTTCCTGACAGCGAAATGGCGGAACGGCTGGCGGTTGCCTCCGACATGGTGAGCAGAGAGGGACGCACGCTTCCCGAGGCGATGCGCGAAGTGGGTCTTTTTGAAAAGTATGTTGACCTTATCGAGATAGGGCAGCAGACGGGGAACCTCAATACCGTCCTCAAGGAACTCATCGACATGGAAGAAGAACTGGCCGCTGCGAAAAAGAAGATCATCTCCGGTATCATCTATCCCCTGGTGGTGACGGGCGTATCGATAGCGGTAGGCTATGGTCTTACCTTTGTGCTCGGGAACATTCTGAATGCCCTTAAGCTGCCGGGTATCGAGAGGGAACTGCCTTATAAGATGGGGCAGTTCATCGTTGCCAACCGCAACATCCTTTTCATTTTGTATGCGGGAGGCGCCGCCGGGATCATCACTGTTGTGGCGAAAAATGCCGATAGGATGCCTGTCATTCGCAACGTGTACAACTCTCTCGTTCTTGGTCAGGCGTTCAAGGTTGTATCTCTCGCCCTCATGTCAGGTCTCTCTCCGGCAAGTGCCTTTCGCCGCGTGGCGGAATTCTCGCAAGGCGTCTGGACACAGATATTCCGAATGGTCGCCGAGGAGTCGGTATCGCGAAGTTTTTCGGAGGTCATTGATGAGATCGAAGAATATCTGCCGTTTGAAAGCTATTTATTACTCAAGGTGAAAATAGACACGGCGAACATGTCTGAGGGTTTCGCCATGATCGGCACGAAGATGATCAACGATGCCATCTCGAGGTTTGCCGTTGCGGGGTCTTTTGTGAATGTCTTTGCCTTCCTTTTTGTCGCTGTCCAGATCATAGTCCTGATGTCACCCGTATATACCATGCTTTTCACCTTCATCGACAGATCGGCTGCAGGCAAGATGTTCTAGGGGAGACAAGCGTGGAAAGAAAAGAAGAAGGCGCGCTATTGAATATGGCTGCAGGGAAGGGCGGTGTCAACGTCAACGTGGCGGAACTCGACATCGAGAACCTCGGGTGGTTCCGGGATGTTCTCGTCTATGCGAAAGAAAGGAATGTCACGGATATCATCGTTGTTGAAAAGCGGCCCGTCAGGCTTGGCATCCTGAAGAAGTGCGAGATCATGGAGGTTGGCGAAGGCATTGTGGTGAAACCCGGCAAGGCAGAGATCCTTGCCGCCATCGCCGAAACCCGCCAGAGGAGATTCGACGGGGAAACGGACACCGATGGGGGCACGGCCATCATAAAGCACATCAGAAACAAGGGATACTTCGAGTATGCCTTCTCGGTGAAAGATATAGGCAGGTTCCGCATGAGTGTCTCGAGTTCGCAGGAAGGGCTTGGTTTTGCAGCCCGGGTCCTGCCCTACACGATACCCAGGCTGGAAGAGCTCGACCCCTTCAATATGCTCGCGGGTATCAAGGGCCTCTTCGATTTTTCCTATTCCTATCCGCGGGGGCTCGTTCTCCACACGGGTGTCGTTGGTTCAGGCAAGACCACCCTCATCGCGTCGGAGCTGGATTACCTGGCGGAGCGGATGAACGGCGCCGTCTATACCCTCGAGGACCCCATAGAGTACGTCTATCAGAACAAGAGGACGGTTTTTCGTCAGTACGAGATCGGTACCCATATCCCGAGCATCCTGGAAGGAGTGAGGATGGCCTTGAGGAACAACCTTGCCGGTCTTGTTGTCGGTGAGGTACGCACGCGCGATGAGGTCACGGCCCTCTTTACCGCCGCCGAAAAGGGGTTTCTCGTCATCTCCAGCATCCACACTCCCGACGCCATGACAACCCTGCGCCTCCTTGACGGCTACGGAGAGGACCGCGACGCATGGCGCAAGAAGATGGCCCAGTGTCTCACGGCGATCGTCAGTCAGAAGCTCATCCATAAGGAATACACGGTGAACGGCTCGAAGAAGACGGGCTATGTTCTTGTCCCTGAGGTTCTTTTTTTCCCGGCAACGATCAAGGCTGGTGTGGAACGAGGTGTGTACGGCGAGGTGGAAAGCGCTTTTCGCGGTAATGCGATACGGAATGCCATTACATTCGAGATGTCACTGTCAGTATTGGAGCAAAAAGGGATCATAGACAGCTATCTCAAGATGGAGCTTCTCGACAGGGTCGATCAGGGGAAAATCTAGGAGGAGAATTATGAAGAAATGTCTGAGAAATAGACGTGGTTTCACGTTGATCGAGTTTGTCGTCGTTGTGGCCCTCGCAGCGGCGCTGATAGGTCTGACGGCCATACTCCTTGCAAAGGGAAAAGCTGCCGCGAGTTTCTCCACGACCCAGGAAAGGATCAGGGCCATCTCCACAGGGCTGACTGAATATGTCATGTACAAACATTCGTTGCCGGCTGCGGCAGATATGACATCATCATGGCCTGAGGCGCTCAATGACTACGTTGAAGCTGATTTCAGAACCGGCGCGATTGCCCACGGTTATCAATGTGCATCGAGTGATCTGGTCCTTCAGACGCCAACTCTGGAGAGTTCAACATCGGCCGCAGCCATACTGACAAGGCTCAAGGACCAGAGGATCTGCGAATCCGATTCTGAGGTGACAGATAGTAATGCGATCAATTGTGTCGTTACCGCGTTCAAGGGTACTGCCCGCTGCCGCTGAGAAGCGCGGTAGAACCAGTTCCCGGGTTTCCTTATGCTGCCCTTTATTACATTTATGGTGCTCACGCTCTTGCCCTTCATCCTTCTCTCCATTATAGCGGGAATAAGCCCGCTAAGCTCCTCAAAGTACGAGAAGATGGCGAATGACAGGGCCAGATCCGCTTTTCATGAGACGGGACAGGTGCCGGGGAATGTTACGGTGTTGGGCAGGCAGATCGCTGTCAGGGCCGACGAACCGGATCTCTTTCCTGTGCGCCAGGGTGTGCAGGAAAGCAGGCAGTGGCGCAAAACCGTGATTGAACAGGCCATGGTCAATACCTGCATTACGTTGCAGGTTCAGTGTCGCACTGATGATGTGGGCCTTCTCTGGGCTTTCATGCCCAACGAAAGCGGCCGGGTCGCTGAGATACGTGCAGGTCCGGTCTCGACGAGCATTGCCTGTGAAGAAGCGACGGACGTTGACTATGCCCGGTATGGCAGGCATCTCTTCAGGGAGGCGATCCCGGAAGAGATGCTGTCGGAGATTTCGAACGGCGAGGTCCTGAATTACCATTACTCCAGGCCGGCAAGAGGCGCCGGGTGTTCCTTCTATGATATGGTGGACCTGTGATGACAACGACTCTTGTAAAACGTCGCAGAGGACTTACCCTGCTGGAGATCATTGTGACCATTGCCATCGCCTCCGTCGTTATGGGTACCATCGTATCCTTCATGGACAGGGTCATCCATTTCAAAGGCACGGTGGATACGATCAAGAGGTTCGAGAAGATCGAGGAGGCCTTTGAGGTCCTTTACCGGGAGAATATCCAGAATGTGGAAGAGAATTGCCACGGTTGGACCGATCCCGCCTGCGGTGCGCTGGCCATCCTTCCGTCTGTGGACGATGCCGATGCATCGGGGAGGACCCTTATGATTTCCACCGGAAGCGATGCGGTGGTGAGCGCATTCCGTGAAGCGAACTGTGTTCTTTCCGGCGAACCTCCCCTGTTCCGCGCCACCTGCGTGGATGGATACGGGTCTGACTATACCTTTGCGGCAACGAACGAACATGTTGCCGGGATTCTCTATCTGAACGGGTACAACCGAACGCCCTACAGCGTGACCATAACGGCGGGTGGGAATACGTCGATGACGGATACATGGACTTCGGGTCATCTCGACAGCGAATACATGGTCAGGTCCCAGGAAAAGCTCCTGACCGTTGCACGGGCAATGAGATCATACCACCTCAGCCGACTGACCACGGAGGCGATATCGAATCCCTGCGGGGCGTACGGTGGATTGGCCAGCAACGATGACATCCTTATCCCCTGGATCTGGCAGGCTGCCGGGAACGCACCCGGCGCGAGATGCTCCGGGATAACGGCTGTCAGATGCGGTTGCGGGGCCTTCGGCAGCTCCATCTGGAGTACTGAACCGGCGCTCAACACGACGACCACCGCCACGATCCCGGCTTTCCTCACCGCGATAAACGCCGGCGGCCTGTATCGCACCGACGGCTTCGGGAACCCCGTCACAGTGCGCCTCATAACAAAGGTGGATGGAACATCGGTGGGTTCCGCCCCTCCCGCCCCATGCCCTCAATGGTCGTGGTCGGATGCGCTGCCTCCCTATGGTGGAACGGTGGGGGTGATGAGCGAGGGGAAATGGGTCTATTCACAGAGGGTTGTCTATCCGCAGTGAGGAGGAGCAATCGGTGGGGACTGGAGGCGGGCACCACTCTCTCCTTGCGGCGGCATGATCTCTGGCGGACGCACAAGAAGGGCTTGGAGGGCCTTCTTGACGGGAAGCGCCATATGGGCTATACTTGGGATATCCGTAAGAGCGGGAGGAATGCATGGTCACAAGAGTTCAGAGATGGGGTAACAGTCAGGGCCTCCGCCTTGCAAAGCAGGTGCTTGAGGATGCCCATATTTCTGTTGGCGACGATGTTGAGGTGGCGGCGAAAGACGGTGTGATTGTTATATCCCCGGTAAAGCGTGTCCGCGGCAAAGTGAGTCTGCAGGAATTGGTATCACGCATACCTGATGGCTACAAAGCAGAAGAAACCGATTGGGGTAAGGCGACTGGCAAGGAAGTGCGGTGAATGAGATCCTACATTCCGGAAAAAGGGGATTTTGTAGCGGTTAGCTTCGATCCACAGTCTGGACATGAGCAGAAAGGCCGCCGACCTGCCCTTGTGGTGAGCAATACCCTCTTTAATGAAAGAACGGGTCTTGCAATGGCATGTCCGCTGACTGCAACAGACCGGGGATACCCTTTTCATGTATCGGTACCGAAAGGGTCTGACCCCACTGGTTTCGTGATGGTCGAGCAGATAGAATCCATCGATTACCAGGCTCGCAAAGCCAAATTCATAGGAAAGGCCTCTGACGAGACTCTGGACACTGTTCTGTCCATTCTCGACGCCTGCATCTACTAGCATCGACTGGAAGTTGAAAGTCTCCGCGTTGTGGACCTTATTATACCTGATGTTTTCAGGAAAGACCCGACAAGGCACCCCTTACATATCCTCTGAAATGCTATTCCTGATGAAAATGGGCGAGTAGCCTACGGGCCAAGCATTGGGAATGCCCTGAAGAAGGTCGACCGGAAAAAGAAAGCATGACACTGACTTCAGATGCTGTCAGGCGTTGGCTGGAGTGTTTGTCCGGTGGCCCCGGTCTTCAGAACTTCTCTGCCCAGGTCCGAACCCCCTGCATGATCATCTCAATAGAGACGGTTCCGACGACCAGTGCCGTGATCCGTCCCGCGATCTCGATGTACCTTTTGATCAGCGCCTCTCGCCTTGGCCGCGCGAAATCGTGTACTATCTTGAGGGCCACAATTATCAGGATGGAAACGCTGACCGCCGTCAACACGGCGGCACACGCCGCGAGGGGAGCAAGCCTTTTCCCTACGATGATGCTGGCGCTGATGGTACCCGGCCCGATGAGTACGGGCATCGCGATCGCGCCGGCAAGCTGCTTGGAATCGCCCCGAAGTATCTCGATTGCCGTGGGGCCGTGAAAGACGAACTGGAAACCAATGAGAAGAAAGACCAGACCCCCGAAGATCTGGAAGGAAGCAAACTCCGCCTGCACGACACTGCTGAACACGACGTCGCCAAGAATGGCGAAACACAGGAAGACGGCCGTAGCGATCAGCCCGCCGCGAACGATCACCCGGGTGAATTGCCGCCTGTCCAGCTTCTCCACGATATCAATAAGGTAAACGATGATCAGGAAGGGGTTGAGAAGAACAAGCATCAAGGCTGTTGATTTGGCGAATTCCGTCGTACACTTCCTTTCTCATACCGACCGATGTGCCCCTGCCGGTGATTTTCGATAGAGTAGAATTTACCGACCGTGTTGTCAATAGTATCAGCTGGCTGGAATAACAGAACCCGTCACTACCAGTCAGCATCAGACATATGATCCGATGCCTGCCGCAGTATTGCGTACCGGGCGTGAATTCCGAAAACTGTTTTTCGGGGAGAAAGAAATGTGATCTTTCACGTGCTTCTCTGAGGCCCGCATCGGTGCCGAAGAGTTTCCCTCTTTACCTGCCATTGAGCAGACTTAAACTGGTCAGCCCTCCCTTCCTCACCACCTGTACCTCAACCCCGCCATCCCCGC